>NZ_CP012184.1:2412387-2723800 GCF_001420995.1 Pseudonocardia sp. EC080619-01
TCAGCCGGATGCCGAGCTGGCGGATCGTCTGGCTGGGCTGGATGAAGGTGCGGCCGACGTAGGCGTTCTTCACCAGGCCCTGGCCGTAGGGGATGCCGGAGCCCTGGGCGTAGCCGATCGCGGCCGGGGTGCCGGACTCCGGGACCGGGATGACCAGGTCCGCGTCGACCGGGTGCTCCTCCGCCAGCCGGCGGCCGATCTCCACCCGGGTGTCGTAGACCGAGCGGCCGGAGATGTGGGTGTCGGGGCGGGCCAGGTAGACGTACTCGAACACGCAGCCCTTGGGCTCCGGCGCGGCGAAGCGCTGGCTCCGGATGCCGTCGGCGTCGATCGCGATGAGCTCGCCGGGCTCGACCTCGCGGACGAACGAGGCACCGACGATGTCCAGCGCCGCGGTCTCCGAGGCGACGACCCAGCCGCGCTCGAGGCGCCCCAGCACGAGCGGGCGCACACCGTGCGTGTCCCGGGCCGCGTACAGCGTGTTCTCGTCGGCGAAGGCCATCGAGAACGCGCCGCGCAGCCGCGGGAACAGCCGCATCGCCGCCTCGTAGACACCGAGATCGGCGGCGCCGGCCGCGAGGAGCTCGGTCACGAGGTCGGAGTCGGTGGTCGCGCGCAACCCGGACCGGTTGCGGTTCTCCAGCCGGGCGACGTCGTCCCGCAGCTCGGCGGTGTTGACCAGGTTGCCGTTGTGCCCGAGCGCCAGGCCGGAGCCGGTCGCGGTCGTCCGGAACGTCGGCTGGGCGTTCTCCCAGGTCGTCGCGCCGGTGGTCGAGTAGCGGCAGTGCCCCACGGCGAGGTGCCCGCGGAGCGAGGACAGGGTCTGCTCGTCGAACACCTGGCTGACCAGGCCGAGATCCTTGAACACGACCATCCGCTGGCCGTCGGACACGGCGATGCCCGCGGCCTCCTGGCCGCGGTGCTGCAGCGCGTAGAGGCCGTAGTAGGACATCTTCGCGACGTCCTCACCCGGCGCCCAGACGCCGAACACCCCGCACTCCTCGCGGGGACCGGTCTCGTCGGGCTCGGGTTCGGCGGCGGACGGTGTGGTGGGGGCAGGGCTGACGTGCTCGTTCCGGGCGGAACTCAACGCGGCGCTCCTCGGCTGGCGTACCGGACCAAGCGTTGATCGTACGCGCGCAACACGGCGTTCACCCAGGTCCGGGGACGGGCGTCACGTCGGTTGCGCTGTGCACCCGCCCGACCACGGGATCGGGCCCCGGATCACCGGAGCGGCAGCAGGTCCGCGACCTCGCCGGCCCGCGATCCCGAGGCGCTGACCGCCCCGGACGCGACGGCGTCGTCCCAGCTCAGCCGCCCGACGGCGAGCGCGATCCAGGTGCGCGGATCGGTCTCGACGACGTTCGGCGGGGTGCCCCGGGTGTGCCGGGGCCCCTCGATGCACTGCACCGCGCCGAACGGCGGCACCCGCATCTCGACACTGTGGCCGGGTGCGCGGTGCGCCAGCTCCTCCAGGGATGCCTTCACCGCCGCCTTGCGGACGGCGCGATCGGGTTCGGGGCCGCCGTCCAGCCAGTCGTCGAGGACGTCGCCCATCGGGGCCTCAGACCGAGACCGCGCCGAACCGCGCCGGGAGCGTCCCCTCCCAGGCGGTGCGGAGCTCGTCCAGCTCGAGGTCACCTGCCCCGTCGCCGAACCGCAGCGCGGAGCCGCCGGTGTCACCGATCCGGGCCGCGGGCACGCCGGCCCCGGCGGCGCGGGCGAGGAACGCGTCGGCGTCGGCGACGGTCACGAGCACCCGCCCGGCGGACTCGGAGAACAGCGCGGTGAAGGTGTCGTCGTGCACGGCGGTCAGGTCGATCCGGGCGCCCCTGCCGGTCGCCAGTGCCGCCTCGACCAGGGCCTGCGCGAGCCCACCGTCGGACAGGTCGTGGCTGCCGGTGACGGCGCCGTCCGCGGCGGCCGACGCGAGCAGCCCGGCCAGGCGCCGCTCGTGCTCCAGGTCGACGGCCGGGGGCTTCCCGCCGAGGTGGCCGTGCACCTCGTGCGCCCACTCCGAGCCGCCGAACTCGGCGGCGGTGCTCCCGAGCAGGATCACGGCGTCGCCGTCACCCCCCGCGAACCCGGCCGGGATCGCGGTGGTGACGTCGTCGATCACGCCGAGGACGCCGACGACCGGGGTCGGCAGGATCGCCGTCGACCCGGTCTGGTTGTAGAAGCTGACGTTGCCGCCGGTCACCGGGGTGCCGAGCACCGCGCAGCCGTCCGCCAGACCGCGCACGGCCTGCTGGAACTGCCACATCACGTGCGGGTCCTCGGGCGAGCCGAAGTTCAGGCAGTCGGTGACGGCCAGCGGCACCGCGCCGGAGGTGGCGACGTTGCGGTACGCCTCGGCCAGCGCGAGCTGCGCCCCGGTGTAGGGGTCCAGCGCGACGAACCGGGCGTTGCAGTCGGTCGCGACCGAGACGCCGCGGCCGGTGGACTCGTCGACCTGCACGACCCCGGCGTCGGCGCCGTGCGCGGCGACGGTGTTGCCGCGGACGTAGCGGTCGTACTGGTCGGTCACCCAGGACCGGGAGGCGAGGTTCGGCGCGGAGGCCATCCGCAGCACCTCGGCCCGCAGCTCGGACGGGGTCTCCGGGCGGGGCAGCTTCTCCGGGCCGTCGGCGACCAGCGCGTCCTGCTTCGCGTCGTCGCGGGCGACCGGGCGCTCGTAGACCGGGCCCTCGTGGGCGACGGTGCGCGGCGGGACGTCGACGACGGTCTCCCCACCGGAGGTGATCACGAGGCGGTCGCCGTCGGTGACCTCGCCGATCACGGTCGCGATGGTGTCCCACTTGCGGCAGACGGCGAGGAACGCGTCGACGTTCTCCGGGGTCACGACCGCGCACATCCGCTCCTGCGACTCCGAGGAGAGGATCTCGGCGGCGGTCATGCCGGTGGCGCGCAGCGGGACCTGGTCGAGGTCGACCTGCATGCCACCGTCGCCGGCGGAGGCGAGCTCGGAGGTGGCACAGGACAGCCCGGCGCCGCCGAGGTCCTGGATGCCGACGACCAGCCCGGCCGCGAACAGCTCCAGGCAGCACTCGATGAGGACCTTCTCGGTGAAGGGGTCGCCGACCTGGACGCTCGGGAGCTTCTTGCGCCCGGCCCCTCCGGTCGACTCGTCGAAGGTCTCCGACGCCAGCACCGACACACCGCCGATGCCGTCGAGCCCGGTCGTCGCACCGAACAGGATGATCTTGTTGCCGGTCCCGGAGGCGAACGCGAGGTGCAGGTCCTCGCTCTTCAGTGCTCCGACACACAGGGCGTTGACCAGCGGGTTCCCCGCGTAGGACGAATCGAACACGACCTCGCCCGCGACGTTCGGCAGGCCCAGGCAGTTCCCGTAGCCGCCGACGCCGGCGACGATCCCGGGCAGCACCCGGCCGGTGTCGTCGGCGTCGAGCGGGCCGAAGCGCAGCGGGTCGCCGACGGCGATCGGACGCGCGCCCATCGCCATGATGTCGCGGACGATGCCGCCGACACCGGTCGCCGCGCCCTGGTAGGGCTCCACGTAGGACGGGTGGTTGTGCGACTCGACCTTGAAGGTGACGGCCCAGCCGTCGCCGATCGACACGACACCGGCGTTCTCGCCGATCCCGGCGAGCATGGCCTTCTTCATCTCGTCGGTCGTGGTCTCGCCGAAGTAGCGCAGGTGCACCTTCGACGACTTGTACGAGCAGTGCTCGCTCCACATGACCGAGTACATGGCCAGCTCGGCGTCGGTGGGCCGGCGACCGAGGATGTCCCGGATGCGGGCGTACTCGTCGTCCTTGAGGCCCAGCTCCCGGTGGGGCTGCGGCTGGTCCGGCGTCGCCTCGGCGTGCTTGACGGAGTCGACGGTCACCTCGGGCTGCGTCACGGCGCCAGGGTAGACGCCCCGGCGCCGTGATCCGCGGGGCCTGGGACGGGACTCACCGGGCCGCAGGCCGCATGCGGCCCTCCGTCAGGCGGTGACCTGCGCGAGCACGGAGGTGAACAGACCCAGACCGTCGGACGACGGGCCGGTCAGGTCACTCGTCGCGTGCTCCGGGTGCGGCATCAGGCCGACGACGTTCCCGGCCGCGTTGGTGATGCCGGCGATGTCGCGGGTCGAACCGTTCGGGGCGCCGTCGCGGTAGCGGAACACCACCCGGCCCTCGCCCTCCAGCTCGTCGAGGGTCGCGGCGTCGGCGACGTAGCGGCCCTCCTGCGACTTCAGCGGGATCGTCAGCGCGTCACCCGCGGTGTAGTCGCTGGTCCAGGCCGTCCGGTCGTTCTCCACGGTCAGCACGAGGTCGCGGCACAGGAAGTGCATGCCGGCGTTCGCGACCAGTGCCCCGGGGAGCAGGTGCGCCTCGCACAGGATCTGGAAGCCGTTGCAGATGCCGAGCACCGGCAGGCCCCGCCCGGCGGCGTCGACGACCTCGCGCATGATCGGCGCCAGCGACGCGATCGCACCGGCCCGGAGGTAGTCGCCGTAGGAGAACCCGCCCGGCACGACGACGGCGTCCACACCCTGCAGGTCGTGGTCGCCGTGCCACAGCGGGACGGCCTCGGCGCCGGCGCGGCGGACGGCACGGGCGGCGTCGACGTCGTCGAGGGTCCCCGGGAAGGTGATGACACCGACCCTGCTCACAGCCGGGTCACCGTCCAGTCCTCGATCACCGGGTTCGCCAGCAGCGAGCCGGCGAGACGGTGCAGGGTCTCGTCGTCGATCGCGTCGTCGACCTCGAGCTCGAAGTGCTTCCCCTGCCGCACGCCGCTCACGCCGGACACCCCGATCCGGCCGAGCGCCCGGGTCACGGCCTGACCCTGCACGTCGAGGATCTCGGGCTTGGGCATCACGTCCACCACCACTCTGGCCACGCGCTCACCCTACGGCGAACAGGGGTGACGGCTCGACGTGCCTGCCCTCACCATCGGGCGGCATGCGCATCCTGGTGCTCGGCGGATCGGTCTTCCTCTCCCGCGCGGTCGCGGGGGCGGCGCTCTCCGCCGGGCACGACGTGACCTGTGTGTCGCGTGGCGTCTCCGGCGCGCCGCCGCACGGTGCGACGGTGCTGCGGGCCGACCGCTCGACGCCCGGGGCGCTGACCGCGGCGCTGGCCGGCACCTCGTTCGACGCGGTCGTCGACGTCGCGACGATGTCCGCACCGTGGGTCCGGGAGGCGCTCGACGCCGTCGGTGACCGGGCGGGGCACTGGACGTTCGTCTCGTCGCTCAACGCCTACGCCGACCTGTCGCTGCGCGGCGGGACCGTCGGCCAGGCCACGCTGCCGCCCCTGCACACCGGACCCGATCCCGCGGTGCAGCTGTCCGACCCGGACGTCTACGGCTCGGCCAAGGTCGGCAGCGAGCACGCGGTGCGCAGCCGGCTGGGTGACCGGGCCCTGATCGTGCGCGGCGGGCTGATGTGCGGGCCCGGCGACGTCCTGGACCGGTTCGGGTACTGGGCGAACCGGTTCGCCCGCGGCGGGCGGGTGGTGGTGCCGGACGCGCCGGGACACCCGATGCAGATCGTCGACGTCCGTGATCTCGCCGCGTGGATCGTCCGCTGCGCCGCGGACGGGACCGCCGGGACGTACGACGGCACCGGACCGCGCTCGACCCTCGCCCGGGTGCTGGAGGAGGTCGCCGGCGCCGTCGGGGCGGCGGACCTCGACCTGGTCCCGGTGCCGGTCGAGACCCTGCAGTCCGAGGACGTCGCGATCTGGGCCGGCCCCCGCTCGCTGCCGCTGTGGCTGCCGGAGACGCACTGGGGCCTGGCCGACCGCGACGTCACCGACACCCTCGGCGCGGGGCTGACGGTGCGACCGGTCTCCGGGACGGCCGTCGCCGCGCTGGAGCGGGAGCACGACCTGGGCCCGGACCGGGCGCGGCTCGCGGGCCTGACCGCGGACGAGGAGGAGAGGGTGCTGCGGGCGCACACGACCGGCTGAGACGTGCCGCGGGACCGGCGTGAGCGACGCGCGGGGCTCACCCGCCCGGACGAACCCCGCCGGACCGGGGATGCTGGACGCATGCACCTGACGCACTACGGCCACGCCTGCGTCCTGGTCGACACCGGAACCGCCCGGCTGCTCTTCGACCCGGGCGCGTTCTCCTCCGGCTTCGAGTCCCTCGACGGCCTCGACGCGATCCTCGTGACCCACCAGCACTTCGACCACGTCGTGCCCGAGACGCTGCAGGCACTGCTGCGGGCGAACCCGGACGCCGCCCTGGTCACCGACGGCCAGACCGCCGGCCAGCTGGACGGCGTCGACGCCCGCACCGTCGCCCCGGGTGACCGGCTCACCGTCGGTGGGGCGGAGATCTCCGTCGTCGGGTCCGGCGACCACGCGGTGCTCCACCCGGACATCCCGGTGATCGCCAACAACGGCTACCTCGTCACCGCCGACGGCGACACCCTGCTGCACCCCGGTGACGCCTACGTCCCGCCCGGGATCGACGACCTGCAGACCCTGCTGCTGCCGACCGGCGCGCCCTGGCTGAAGATCTCGGAGGCCGTCGACTACCTGCGGTCGGTGGCGCCGCGGACGGCCGTCCCGATCCACGAGCAGACGCTGGCGAACCCGGCGCTGCACCACGGGTTCTTCGAGAACCTCGGGCCGGAGGGGACGACCCTCCTCGTCCCGGACCGCGAGCAGACGGTCGGCCTCTGATGGCGATGACCTGGGAGCGGGTCGTGGTGGACGCCCGTGACCCGGTACGCCTCGGGCGCTGGTGGGCCGAGGCACTGGACTGGGTGGTGGTGAACCACTCCCCGCAGGAGTTCGAGATCCGGCCGGCCGTCGGCGGCGCCCCCGGCATGACCTTCGTGTCGGTCCCGGAGGGGAAGCGGACGAAGAACCGGATGCACATCGACCTGCGCCCGGACGGCGTGCGCGACTCGGAGGTCGCCCGCCTGCAGATGCTGGGCGCGACCCGGGTGAACGTCGGGCAGCACAGCGCGGGGGCGAAGCCGGGCGACGAGCCCTGGACGGTCCTCGCGGATCCCGAGGGCAACGAGTTCTGCGTGCTGGGCATGCCCCGCACGGTCTGACGGAACGGGCCTGTCCACAGGCGGCACCGGTTGTCCACAGGGGAACACACACTGTGGACAACCGAGCCCTGTCGCCAGGTGGTCGGGGTCAGGCGGCGGGGAGCGCCGCCGTGCAGAGGCCACGGTGCACCGACGGCGTCGCGCCGGCCGCCCGGGCCGCGTCGATCGCCGCGAGGGCCGTCGCGGCCCGGTTCTCCTTGCGCAGGTCCTTGGCACGCAACGCGATCCGCACGATCCCGCCGCGCCGCGCGGTGCGGACGGCCTGCTGCTCCAGCGCCCGGCCGCGGCGCCGGTCACCGGCCGTGGGCTCCCGGAGCCACGGCTCGGAGCTGCGGAAGGTGAGCACCTTGGCCCGCAGGACCTCGCCCCCGGGCACCCGCAGCGAGGTCTCGTCCGTGCACAGGGCGAACCCGAGATCCGCGAGCGCCTCGAGGGTGCCGGTGGACGCGGCCCAGCGCGGCGGGGCGAACCCGTCGGTGGACAGTCCGGTCGCGGCGAGGATCCGGCGGGCGCCGGTGATCCGCAGCGCGGCCTCGTGCCGCGGCAGCGCGCCGAACTCGGTGCGCCGGCCGATCCGCGGTACGGCGCCGTTCTGCCAGGCGCCGACCGGGTCGGCGGTGTGGTCGTAGCCGTGGAGCAGCAGGTCGTCGCCGGCGCGGACCCGGCCCGCGATCCAGCGCACGAGATCGTCGCCGCGGCGCAGCGCACCGTCCGGGCCCTTCGGCTGCACCAGATGGGTCAGCGGCACCCCGAGACGGTCCAGCTCGGCGGCGAAGGCGGCGGCGCGGGCCCGGTCGGCGTCGTCGCCGTCGGTCAGGCCGGACAGCGACACCAGCAGCGTGCTCATGGCCCCATGGGACCGGACCGACGTGAACCGCACGTGAGGAGCGGCGGTCGCCGGGACGACGAGCAGCGCAGCGCTTCGCGCCGCCCGATCAGCGGGCGGTGAAGCCGCCGTCGACCTTGAGCTCGGCCCCGTTCACCATCGCCGCCTCGGCGGAGGCCAGGTAGACGACGGCCGCCGCGATCTCGGACGGCTCGGCGAACCGCCGCGCCGGGATCTCCGCCCGGTGCGCCTCGCCGGCCGGGTTGTCCCAGGCCTTCCGGCCCAGGTCGGTGAGGACGACGGTCGGTGAGACCGCGTTGACCGTCACCCCGTGCGGCCCCCACTCGACGGCGAGGGTGCGGGTGAGCCCGTTGATCCCGGCCTTCGACGCGCAGTACGCCGCGTGCATCTCCAGGCCGCTGCTCGCGGCCTGCGAGGCCAGGTTGACGATGCGGCCGTACCCGCGCCCGACCATGACCCGCCCGGCGGCCTGCGCCATCAGCCAGGACCCGGTGAGGTTGACGTCGAGGGTCTTCCGCCAGGCGTCGATCCCCAGCTCCAGCGCCGGTTCCAGCAGCGCGATGCCGGCCGAGTTGACCAGTACGTCGACCGTGCCGTGCCGGTCGACGACCTCGGCCACGCAGGCGTCGACGGCGGCCGGGTCGGCGACGTCGACCCGGTGGGTCGAGGCGCACGCGTCGCCGGTGATCCCGCCGAGGTCCGCGCCGGCGACGACGGCGCCCTGGGCGGCCAGCGCCCGGGCGACGTCCGCGCCGATGCCGGACGCCGCCCCCGTCACCAACGCGACGCGGCCGGTGAGGTCGAACATCAGCAGTCCGTCCCGACCGCGCCCGCCTCGGCGAGCCGGTCGCCGTCACGGCGGTCGTAGTCGTTCAGCGCGGCGACCTTCTCGGCGGACGCCGACTGCGGGTCGAAGCGGTGCTCCAGCCACTCGGCCGCCAGCTTGCGGGCCAGCTCGATCCCGACGACGCGCTGGCCGAAGCACAGCACCTGGGCGTCGTTGGACTTCACCGAACGCTCCACCGAGAAGGTGTCGTGCGCGGTGACGGCACGGATGCCCGGGACCTTGTTCGCCGAGATCGCGACGCCGAGCCCGGTGCCGCAGACCAGCAGCGCCCGGTCCGCCTCGCCGTCGGCGACCTTGCGGGCCGCGGCGACGCCGATGTGCGGGTACGCGGTGTGGCCGTCCTGCGCGACGCCGACGTCGATCACCTCGGCGACCCGGTCGTCGGCCTGCAGGTCGGCCTTGAGGGTCTCCTTGTAGTCGAAACCGGCGTCGTCGGCGCCGACCACGATGCGCAGCTTCTCGCTCACTTCTGCTCCTCCTCGGATGTCAGGACGTTCCCGACCGCGGTGACGACCAGCGCCATCGACGTCGCCCCCGCGTCGGGCGTTCCCACGCTCTTCTCGGCCAGCGGACGGGCCCGGCCGATCCTCGGCCGCAGCCCGGCCGTCTCCTGTGCCTTCGTCGTGGCGAGCGCGGCGGCGGAGGTCCAGGCGGCGGCGAGGCCCTCGCCGTCACCGACCCGGCGTTCGAGCTCGTCGACGAAGGGCAGCAGGGCGTCGAGCAGCGTCTTGTCACCGGGCTCGGCGCCGCCGAGCTGCTGGATCGTCGCCGCGAACTCGCGGGCCCCGGCGGCGACGGTGGCCGCGGGGTAGCTGTCGGCGGTGTCGCCGAGGTGCCGGCCGAGCGACTCCAGTGCGGCACCCCACAACACCCCGGACGTACCGCCGGCGCGCTCGGCCCAGGCCTGCCCGGCCTGCTGCAGCAGCCAGCCGCCACCGACGTCGTCGCCCGACTCGGCGATCCGGGCCGTGGCGGCGGTGATGCCCTTGACCATGCCGCGCCCGTGGTCGCCGTCGCCGGCGACGGCGTCGATCCGGCCCAGCTCGTGCTCGTGCTCCCGGATCGTCGCCTCGACGGCGGCCAGGCCGGCGCGCACGGTGCCGCCCAGCCGTCGTCCGGCCTCGCCGGCCTCCGGCGCGGTGACGACGGCCTCGGCCTCGGCGAGCTCGTCGGCGGTGTGCGCGCGCAGCGCGGCCAGCGGGGCGCCGGCCTTGCGGTAGGCCGGGGTGTAGCTGTCGGCCCGCCAGAGCGGGTCGAGCTCGTCGTCGAGCCACATGAGCGTCAGCGAGCAGCCGCCCATGTCGAGGCTGGTCACGAGTTCGCCGACCTCCGGGTCGACGATCTCGAGCCCGGCGTCGCGCAGCCGCGGCGCCACGTGGCGCCAGAGCAGGAACAGCTCCTCGTACTTGGTGGTGCCGAGGCCGTTGAGGATCGTGCCGATCCGGCCCGGGGCACCGGCGGGGGCGTTCTTGAGCACCTCGTCGACCAGCAGCTCGGCGAGCTCGCGGGCGGGCAGCATCGGCACGTCGCGGATGCCGGGCTCGCCGTGGATGCCCAGGCCGAGGCCCAGGTGCCCCTCGGGGACGGAGAACAGCGGCTCGTCCTCGCCGGGCATGGTGCAGCCGGAGAACGCGACGCCGAGGGTGCGGGTCGCGGCGTTCGCGGCGTTGCCGAGCCGCTCGACCTCGTCGATGCCGAGGCCCTGCGCGGCGGCGGCGCCCATCGCCTTGAAGACGGTGAAGTCGCCGGCGATGCCGCGCCGCTCGTCCTCGGTGTCGGAGGAGGCGACGTCGTCGGTGACGACGACGATCCGGGTGTCGATGCCCTCGGCCCGCAGGCGCTCGGCCGCGATCCCGAAGTTGATGTTGTCGCCGGCGTAGTTGCCGAAGCTGAAGATCACGCCCCGGCCCTGGTTCGCGGCCTTCCCGACCGAGTAGGCCTGGGCCGCCGACGGCGACGTGAAGATGTTGCCGACCACCGCGCCGGTGGCCAGGCCGGGTCCGACCGTCCCGCAGAACGCCGGGTAGTGCCCGGACCCGCCGCCGATCACGACGGCGACCTGCGGCTGCTCACCGCGGTGCGAGACCACCCCGCCGTGCACCCCTCGGACACGGTCGGCGTAGAGGTCGAGGAAGCCGGCGAGCTGGTCGTCGGCGAACTCGGCCGGGTCGTCGAAGATCCTGGTCATGTCCCCTCCTCGGGACGGGTCCGGGCGGGCCGCGGCGCGGCCGCCCGTGCCGGATGGCTAGTGGGTGGCGGCGGGTGCGCGGAGTTCCTTCGCGTCCTGGGGGACGTCGAGGAACGAGACCATCACGAACGCCGCCACGTAGAGGGCGACGAAGGCCCAGACGACGCCGACGTTGCCGGTGCCGAGCGCCAGCATCAGCGCGACGACACCGGACCCCAGGAAGGCGGCTCCACCTGCGGCGGTGGTGTACATGGCCATGGCCGCGCCCTTGTGGTCGGGTGCGAGCGCGGGCATGATCGCGCCCATCGGGACGAACCCGGCGAGCAGGCAGCCGAAGACGCAGCCCGCGGCGACCGACACCCAGAAGCCCCAGGTCGAACCGGCCGGGACGAACTGCGGCACGTACCACCAGAGCAGCAGGCCCACGGCCGAGCCGAAGACGCCGAACCACTGCACGGTCCGCCGCCAGCCCCAGGTGTCGCCGACCCAGCCGAACACGGCGTTGACGAGGATGTTCGTCGCGTAGACGAACACCGTCATGGTCAGCCAGCGGCTCTGTCCCCAGCCCAGGTCCACCGCGATCACCGTCGGCAGGATGATGAACATGCCGTACTGCGGCGCGGTGTTGATCAACCGGACCAGGAAACCCATGAGGATCTTCGGGTTGCGGGCGGTCAGTCGCAGGCCCGCGGTGAGGACCTGGGCGTTCGTCTCACCGGCGGGGGCGAGCCGCTTGTCGGCGTGCTCCTCCTTCACCCCGAACCGGGTGATCAGGAAACCGGCCACGACCAGCGCGGTCGACCCGACCATCGCGGCGGTCTCGCCACCGGTCGCGCCGCCGAAGGCGGGGATCATGCCGATCGCGAACAGCGAGCCCAGCGTCGGCAGGCCACCGGTGAACATCACGTAGAACCAGCCGACGGCGACACCGTTGCGCTCGTACGGCGTGACCACGTTGATCCACACCAGGAACGCGAACGCGAAGAGCGGGTAGCCGAAGCCGCGCAGGAAGTAGGTCAGCGCGACCAGCGGCAGGCTGCCGAGCTGCAGGCTCAGCAGGAACAGGACCTCGAAGACGACCCACACGGTCACACCGAGGGCCATCACCCGCCGCGGGCCCCACAGGTCGGCCAGCGCACCGGAGAGGTAGCTCGCGACAAGAACAGCGAGGCTGTAGCCGGTGATGATCGTGGCGACCGTGGCCTCCGGCGACCCCAGCACGGCCTCGATGTGCGGCGAGATGAAGTTGGACTCGGTCCCGTTGCCGGTCATGAAGACCAGCACGCCGAGGAAGCCCCAGCGCAACGAGTGCGGGATGCCGATGCGGTCGAGGAAGGTCTCGTTCCGCGGGTCGTTGATGGCGGCGCTGCTCATCGGTGCTCCCTCAGGCGTTCGGCAGGATCGAGACCTTCACCGACGCACCGGAGGTGTCGCCGACGAGGTCGAGGGCCTTCTGGAAGTCCGCGAGGGGCACCTGGTGGGTGCAGATGTCGGAGATCGGGAGCTTGCCGTCCTCCAGCATCTTGATCGCGGCGGGCCAGCAGTGCGGGCCGAGGTGGGCACCGCGGACGTCGAGCTCCTTGTCGTCGGAGATGATCGACCAGTCGACGGTGACCTCGGAGCCGAAGACCGAGTACTCGACGTAGGTGCCCAGCTTGCGCAGCAGGTTGAGGCCCTGCGCGACGGCCGGGACCGCGCCGGAACCCTCGAGGTAGACATCGGCGCCGTAGCCGTCCGTCAGCTCCTTGACCCGGGCGACGGCGTCCTCGCGGGCGATGTTGATCGTCAGGTCGGCCCCGGTGCGGCGACCCAGCTCGAGCTTGTCGTCGTCGAGGTCGAGGGCGATCAGCAGGCGCGGGTTCTTGGCCCGGGCGCCGGCGATCAGGCCGAGACCGATCGGGCCGCAGCCGGCGACGACCACGACGTCGTCGAACGAGATCGTGGCCCGCTCGACCGCGTGCAGCGCGCAGGACAGCGGCTCGGCGAACGCGGCGTGCGCCGGGGCGAGGTCCGGGGAGACCTTGTGCACGCGGGCCCGGGTCGGGACCGCCATGTACTGGGCCATCGCCCCGTTGAAGTTGCGGAAGCCGAACATGTCGTGCGGGCCGCACATCCAGTACTGGCCGCGCCGGCAGTAGCGGCACTCCTCGCACGGGACGATCTGCTCGCAGGCGACGCGGTCGCCGAGCTCGACGCCGTGCAGCGCGAGCCCCTCGGCGTCGCCGTCGACGATCCGGCCGACGAACTCGTGGCCCGGCGTGACACCGGTCTGCGCCCACGCGGGACGGTTGTCGTCGCCCCAGAACTTCGCGGCGCCGTGGTAGCACTTCAGGTCGCTGGCGCACACCCCGACGGCCTCGACCTGCATGAGCAGCTCGCCGGCGCCCGGCTTGGGGACGTCCACCTCCTCCAGCCGGTAGTCCTCCGGGCCGTGTACGACCACGGCCTGCATCCGGGTGGGGATCGCTGTCTCGACAGCCACGGCGGAACCTCCATTGGTGCCATGCGTACCTGGGCATGAACGCTTGTCCTGAGCATGCGTTCTGTCGTGAACATCCGTCAACACATCGGTTCCAAGGTGAACAAACGTGCAGTACGGTGGTGCGGGAGGATCCGTCCTCAGACGGAAGGAGACGGCGATGGCGCCGCGCGGCTTCACCCGCCGTGACCTGGGGCTGATGCACCGGGCTGCACGGCTGTACTACCTCGACGACCTGAACCAGGCCGCGATCACGGAACGTCTGACGGTGTCCCGGCCGACCGTGTCCCGGCTGCTCGCCGAGGCACGCAAGGTCGGGATCGTGCGGATCACCGTGCACGACCCGGACACCCTGGGGACCGGGGGGGACGAGGCGCTGCGGCTCGCCGGGGCACTCGGGATCGAGAAGGTGTGGCTGGCCCCGTTCGCCGCCACCGATCTCGGACCGTCGCTCGCCGAGCCGGTCGGCGAGGCGCTGCGCGAGGCCGGCCTGGGTGCCGGGGACCTCCTGCTCGTCTCGTCGGGCAGGACACTGTGGGAGCTCAGCCACGAGTCGCTGCCGTCGGTACCGGGCTGCGAGATCGTCCCGACCGTGGGCGGGGTGTCCGAGCCGGAGGCCTGGCACCAGACCAACGAGATCACCCGAGCCGTCGCCGAGCGGATGCAGGGCCGCCCGAACTTCCTGTTCACCCAGGCGATGCCGTCACCGGCGATGCGCCGCACCCTCGTCGAGGACCCGGAGTTCCAGCGGGTCACCGGGTTCTGGACCCGAGCCGACGCCGCACTCGTCGGCATCGGTGCCCCGCCGGCGGGCCGCGACTCGATCTCCACCTCGGTCCCGCTGGACGACGAGGGCCTCCGCGCCGGGGTCGGCGACGTCTGCCTGAACTTCTACCGTGCGGACGGCGACCCGATCGACTTCCCCGGCAGCGAGCGGATGGTGCGGATCTCTCCGGACGAGCTGCGGAAGGTCCCGCGGACGATCGCCGTCGCCGTCGGGGCGGAGAAGGTGCCGAGCATCGTCGGGGCGGCCCGGGCCGGGCTGTACAACCGGCTCGTCACCGACCTGCCGACAGCGCGCGCGCTCTTGGAGGTCATGGACCGGGTCTGAGTAGCGTGACCGGGTGCTGCTTCCCGACGGTCGGCAGGTCACCGGCAGGACCGGCCCGGTCGTCGGGCTGGTCGCGTGCGCGGCAGGGGGTGTCGAGACCCTCCGCGAGTGGTTCGTCGAACCGGCACGGGAACGCGGGTGGCGGGTCGCCGTCACCCTGACCCCGACGGCGGGTGCGTGGCTGACCGGGTCGGGCGAGCTCGCGAGACTCCGGTCCGCGACCGGGCTGCCGGTGCGCACCGGCCCCCGGCTCCCGGGCGAGCGGAGCCCCCACCCACCGGTCGACTGCTACGTCGTGGCGCCTGCCAGCGCCAACTCGGTCGCCAAGCTCGCGCTCGGGATCGGTGACAACCAGGCGCTCACGGCGCTCTGCGAGGCGGTCGGCGATCCCGCGACACCGCTCGTCGTCTTCCCCCGGGTGAACGCCGCCCACGTGCGGCATCCGGCCTGGTCAGGACATCTCTCGACGCTGCGGGCGGCCGGGGTGACGGTCGTCGGCGGGCCCGGCGTGTGGGCGCTCCACGAGCCCCGGGAGGCGCCGTCGGACCGGCGCCTGCCCTGGGACGTGATCCTCGCCGAGACCGGTCGTGCGCTGGAGCGCCGGTAGGTCCGCGAGGCCTGTTCACCGCGCGGGGCCGGAGGTGACCTCGTACTGGTCGAACGGCACGGACAGGGCGACCGCCCGACGCCGGATCGCGACGTACGGACCGGCCTCGGGATCCTCGGACACCCCGACGAAGCGACCGCCCTCGTCGTAGTGCTGCAGGACGACGATGCGCTCGTCGAACATCCAGAAGTCCTGGTGGCTCCACGACTCGTCCCCGGCGGGCAGCCGGCGCCGGTCGAGGAGTCGCACCTCCTCACCGGCAGGGATGTTCTCCCGCGGGTAACAGACGAACTGGAACCGGGTGTAGTCGGTGAGCGGGTGCCCGACCAGCCGGACGCGGCCGAAGTACTTCCCGCGGGAGACCTGGTCCCGGACGGTGGCCAGCCACTCGTCGTCGTGCGGGGTGCGAGCGGGGAACTCGCGTCCACCGAGGTGGGCGTCGAAGTCCTCGTCCTCGCCCGGGACGGCGTACGTGTCGCGGCACTCCAGCCGGAAGGCCGACTCCCGGTAGGTGCGGAACAACTCGTCCAGGTCGTCGGGAGTCATCCGGGTCTCCTCGTCGGATCCGCGCAGCGGCGGGCGTCAGCCGACCGGCGAAACCCAGTCGACCCCGGTGATCCTCCGGTACACCTCGGCGTAGCGGTCGTGAACGACCTTCACGACCTCGTCGGGGACCTCGGGGCCGGGGGCCGTGCGGTCCCAGTCCAGGTCCGACGACCAGTCGCGCACGTACTGCTTGTCGAAGGAGAACTGCACGCGTCCGGGCTCGTACCGGTCGGCGGGCCAGAACCGGGACGAGTCCGGGGTCAGCACCTCGTCGCCGAGGACGATCCCGCCGTCGCCGTCCCGGCCGAACTCCAGCTTGGTGTCGGCGACGAGGATCCCGCCGTCGGCGGCGGACTCCGCGCCGCGCCGGTAGACCTCCAGCGTCAGGTCCCGCAGCCGGGTCGCGGTGTCGGCGCCGAGCAGGGCCACGACGTCGTCGAAGGTCATGAACTCGTCGTGCTCGCCGACCGGCGCCTTCGTGGTCGGGGTGAAGATCGGCTCGGGCAGCTTCGAGCCCTCGACCAGGCCCTCGGGCAGCGTGACGCCGGAGACGGCGCCGGTGCGCTGGTACTCCTTGAGCCCGAGCCCGGTGAGGTAGCCGCGGGCGATGCACTCGACCGGCAGCATCTCCAGCGGACGGCAGCGGACGGCGCGCCCGGCGAACTCGTCCGGGATGTCGTGGGTGCCCAGGACGTGGTTCGGCACCAGGTCCGACGTGCGCTCGAACCAGTACAGCGACAGCGCGGTGAGGATGGCGCCCTTGTCGGGGACCGGCGTCGGCAGGACCACGTCGTAGATCGACAGCCGGTCCGAGGCGACGAGCAGGAGCTCGGCGGGGTCGACCGACTCGTCGAGGTAGAGCTCCCGGACCTTGCCCGAGTGGATCAGCTTCACAGGATCCCTCCAGGGGTGTACGCGGCGGCCTCGGGGTGCTTGGCGGTGAGCTCGGCGATCTGCTCGTTGACGGCCGCGACCTGCGCGGACGCGGCACCGGTGAACCGCAGCGGGTCGTCGAGCAGGCCGTCGAGGGTGCCCGCGGGGAGCCCGAGGCGCTCGTCACCGGCGAGCCGCTCCAGCAGGTCGTTGTCGGACTGGCCCTGCTCGCGCATGGCCAGCGCGACGGCCACGGCGTGCTCCTTGATCACCTCGTGCGCGGTCTCCCGGCCGACCCCGGCACGGACGGCGGCCATCAGCACCGCCGTCGTCGCGAGGAAGGGGAGGTAGCGGTCGAGCTCGCGGGCGATGACCGCGGGGTAGGCGCCGAACTCGTCGAGCACGGTCAGCGCGGTCTCGTAGAGGCCGTCGAGGGCGAAGAACGCATCCGGCAGCGCGACCCGGCGCACCACCGAGCAGGACACGTCGCCCTCGTTCCACTGCGAGCCGGCGAGGTCGGCGGTCATCACCGACAGGCCCCGCAGGATCGTCATCAGGCCGTTGATGCGTTCCGCGGAACGCGCGTTCATCTTGTGCGGCATGGCGCTCGACCCGACCTGACCGGGGGCGAAACCCTCGGTGGCGAGCTCGGCGCCTGCCATCAGCCGGATCGTCGTGGCCAGCGACGACGGCGCCGCCGCCAGCTGCACCAGCGCGCTGACGACGTCGTGGTCCAGCGAGCGCGGGTAGACCTGGCCGACGCTGGTGAAGCCCTGGGCGAACCCGAGGTGCGCCGCGACCCGCTCCTCCAGGTCGTCGAGCTTCGCCTCGTCGCCGTCGAGCAGGTCGAGCATGTCCTGGGAGGTGCCCATCGGGCCCTTGATGCCGCGCAGCGGGTAGCGCGAGCGCAGGTCCTCCAGCCGGGCCTGCGCGACGAGCAGCTCGTCGGCGGCCGTCGCGAACCGCTTGCCCAGGGTGGTGGTCTGCGCGGCGACGTTGTGGCTGCGGCCGGCCATGACCAGCTCGGCGTACTCGCCGGCGCGGCGGCCGAGACGGGAGAGCAGCGCGACCGTGCGGTCGGCGACGAGCTCCAGCGACAGCCGGATCTGCAGCTGCTCGACGTTCTCGGTGAGGTCCCGGCTGGTCATGCCCTTGTGCACGTGCTCGTGCCCGGCGAGGGCGTTGAACTCCTCGATCCGGGCCTTCACGTCGTGCCGGGTGACCCGCTCGCGGTCGGAGATGCTCGCGAGGTCGACCTGGTCGACGACGGCCTCGTAGTCCGCGACCACCTGCTCCGGCACGTCGATGCCGAGGTCACGCTGGGCGCGCAGGACCGCGATCCAGAGCCGTCGCTCCAACTGGATCTTGTACTCCGGGGACCAGAGGCGGACCAGCTCGGGGCTCGCGTACCGCGCGGCCAGCACGTTGGGAATCACGTGGCGCGATGGTAATCGCTGGTCGGGCGCGTGCGGCGGGCAGGGAGCGGACTCACACCGCCGCGATCGCCTCCCGCAGCGCCTCCCTGGCGATCCCGCGCGGGTCGGGCTCGGCCTCGATCAGCGCGGTGACCACGATCCCGTCGACCAGGGCCGTCACCCGTCGCACCTCCCCCGGGCGGGGACGACGGCCCGCGACCCGGGTGAGCGCCTCCTCCAGCAACGCGTCGAACTCGACGCGCTGCTCCCGCAGCAGGCCCGCCAGGAACGGCCGCCGTCCGGAGCCGATCAGCCGCTCGAACCGGCGGAGCACCGCGTCGAGTCCCTCGGTCCGCGACCGGGGCCCCAGCAGCAGGTCGAGGACGATCTCGTTCGGGTCGTCGCGGGTGTCGAGGCAGCCGCGGGCGTCGGCCAGCTCCTCGCGGCCGAGCCGGTCCAGCGCGGCGCCGACGAGATCCTCCAGCGAGGAGAAGTAGTACGTCGTCGCGGCCAGCGGAACCCCGGCCCGCTCGGCGACCGCGCGGTGCCGGATCGCGTCGAACCCGCCCTCGGCGAGGAGCTCCGATGCCGCGGAGACGAGCTGCGCTCGGCGCCGCTCACCCTTCTCGGTCTGTTTACCCGGGGCTGCCACTCGCACATCGTGCACGGTGACCCTCGTACTTTCGAGTGAGTTCCCCGATTCACATGCAGGTCACACCGCACGTCGTGACCTTTTCGTGACCCTGCCGTGTCGCTCCGGATGCTCATGGCCGACACTGGACGACGTGCGTCCGTCACCTCGCAGTCGCCGAGTGTCGCGCAACACCCTGCGCGGATCCGCCTCCGGGGTCGACCCGGCCGAGCCGATCGACCTCCGCTCGGACACCGTCACCGCGCCGACGGCCGAGATGCGCCAGGCTATGGCCGACGCCGAGGTCGCCGACGACGTCCTCGACCGCGACCCCACGATGCGCGAGCTGGAGGAGCGGGTAGCGGGCCTGCTCGGCGCCGCGGACGCGCTGTGGACCCCGACCGGGTCGATGGCGAACCTGATCGCGCTGATGAGCCGGCTCGGGCGTGGGGAGTCGTTCCTCGCCCCGCAGGGAGCCCACGTCCTCGACTTCGAACTCGGGACGGCGGCCTGGCTGGCCGGCGGGATGCCCCGGCCGCTCCCGCACGACGGTGGCCCCGGCAAGGTCACCGGGACGGCCGTCCGGCGGGCGGCCACCGGGGACGACCACTACGCCGGCCTCCGGACGTCGCTGCTCTGCCTGGAGAACACCCACAACTCCGCGGGCGGCACCGTCACCGCGCCGGAGGAACACGCCGCCGTCGCCGCCGCGGCGCGCGCCGCCCGCCTCGCCGTACACCTCGACGGTGCCCGGCTGTGGAACGCCGCCGTCGCACTCGGGGTGCCGCCGGGCGCGCTCACCGTCGGCGCCGACACCGTGTCGGTCTGCCTCAGCAAGGGCCTCGGTGCACCGGTGGGCTCGGTCGTCGCCGGGTCGGCCGAGTTCGTCGAGCAGGCCCGCAGGCTGCGCAAGATGCTGGGCGGCGGCGTCCGGCAGGGCGGTGTCGTCGCGGCCGCCGGGCTGGTCGCGCTGGAGGGCGTCGACCGGCTCGCCGAGGACCACGCTCTGGCGACCACGCTGGCCGCCGGGCTGCGCGAGCGCGGCTGGCGGGTCCGGGAGCCGCAGACCAACATCGTCCTCGTGGACGTGGCCGACCTGCGCGGCACGATCGCCGCGTTCGGCGAGGCCGGCGTCCGGGCCGGGGCGATCGCCGGGAAGCTCCGGCTGATGACCCACCGCGACGTCACCGAGGCCCACGTGACGGCCGCGCTCGACCGGATCGGCGAGGTCGGCCCGGCCAGCACGGGCTCCCCGGACGGCGGCCGGACGGCCGGGTTCACCCGGCCCCGCGAGGTCCCGGAGCAGGCGCCGCGCACCGCCCTCGGGTGATCCCGCGGCCACCGGTCGCGAGCCCGCCCGTCGGCGCCGTCACAGTGTCGCGCGCGGGCAAGTCGGTGTCGTGTGAGGTCAAGTCGGCCTGCACGATCGGGTCCACACTGGTCGACGGCCGGACGCCGGAGCGGGTGTCCGCCTAGGCTTCCGCCGCCCTCGGGACGCGCCTCCGGGCTCCGATCTCCACCCTCCCGTCGGTGGCTCCCGACCCGTTGACCGGCGCCGGTGACCTGCACGGACCCAGCGGTGGGCCCGGCCGGCCGCGGTGCCACCGACCGCAGGACCGTCATGACCAGCCCCACCGCCCCCGTCCCCGACTCCCCCGCACCCGAGCCCGAGTTCCTGGTCGCCGACGACGTCGCCGTCGACGGCGCGCACGGCCCGCTGCTCGGCGGGACCTCCCTCCGTGCGACGCCCGGCGGGGTCCTGCTCGTCGCCGGCACCCCCGGGTCCGGGCACACCGCGCTGGCCCTGTGCCTGGCCGGCCGGATGCGGCCGACCCTCGGGCGGATCACACTCGGCGGCGACGACGATCCCGCCCGGCTGCGGCGCGCGGTCGCCGTCGTCGACACCCCGGGGGTGAGCGAGCCCGAGCCGGTGCTGCCGCTGCGCACCGTCGTCGGGGAGGAGCTGGCGATGGCCGGTCGCGGGACCCGGCCCCGCTCGGTGGTCGCGTGGCTCGCCGCCCGCGGCGCGGAGCAGTGGGCCCGGACCCGGTTCGAGGACGTCCCGGCCCCCGTGCGGATCGCGCTGACCACCGAGCTCGCCGCGTCCCGGCCCGGCACCGCGGTGCTCGTCCTGACCGCGCCCGATCGGCACGGCGGCACCCCCGGCACCTGGTGGCAGGTCGCGGCCGAGCACGCCCGTGCGGGACTCGCGGTCGTCGTGACCTGCACCGATGCGTCCGCCGCGCTGCTGGGCGAGCCCGCCGTGCGACTGGGCGGCGGGAACGCCGGGCCACACCACGAACCGCCGGGGCGGCACACGCGACCTGCCGCCCCGGCCACCCTCCTCGACGCCACGGAGCAGAACCGATGAGCGCGATCCGGATGGCCGTCAGCGAGCTGCGGCGGATCACCGCGGGCCGGCTCCCCGTGCTCGCCGTCCTCGCGCTGCTGCTGATCCCGATGCTGTACGCGGGGTTCTACCTCTACGCCAACGGCGATCCCTACTCCCGGCTCGACAAGGTCCCCGCCGCGCTCGTCGTCGAGGACACCGGCGGCACCGACGCCGACGGCAACCCGCAGAACGTCGGCGAGGAGGTCGCGAGGAACCTGGAGGAATCCGGTTCGTTCGACTTCCACCGGGTCTCCGCCGCCGACGCCGACCGCGGCGTCCGCGACAACGACTACACCTTCGCCCTGACGGTTCCGGCCGACTTCACCGCGGCGCTGCGGTCCTCCTCGGACTTCACGCCCCGCCAGGCCATGCTGGTGCTGACCACCAACGACGCCAACAACTACCTGGCCCGCACCATCGCCGACACGCTCACGACCCGGGTCCGGGACTCGGTGGCCCAGCAGGTCGGCACCGAGGCCGCGGACACCTTCCTCACCGGCTTCTCGACGATCTACACGAAGACCCAGGAGGCCGCCGACGGGGCCGGGCGGCTCGCCGACGGCGCGACCCGGGCCCACGACGGCGCCGCGCAGCTCGCGAGCGGGTCCGACGACCTGGCGTCGGGCCAGCGCCGGCTGCTCGGCGGGGCGCAGCAGCTCGCGGGCGGTGCCGGCGAGCTCTCGTCCGGGGCCGGCACCCTCGCCACCGGCGCCGGGACCGCGGCCGCCGGTGCCGACCGGCTCGGCTCCGGCGCCGGTGAGCTGGCGACCGGGCTCGGCACGCTGCGGGACGCGACCGCGCAGCTGCCCCGGCAGTCCCGGGAGCTCGCGGACGGCGCCCGCCAGGTCGCGGACGGCAACGCGCAGGTCGCCGCGGCCGGCGACCGCGTCGCGCAGGAGAGCGGACGGCTGGCCGCCCAGCTCGACGCCGCCGACGGCACCATCGCGGCCGGCCTGCGCGAGCGCGGCTTCACCGACGAGCAGGTCCGGCAGGCCCTGGCCGTGCTCGCCGACGCGAAGCAGCCGCTCGAACAGGGCAACGAGCGCGTCCAGGAGGTCTCCGGGCAGCTCGACCGGCTCGGGTCGGGAGCGGGCCGGGTCGCCGACGGCGCCGAACGGCTCGCCGCCTCCGCACCGCAGCTGAGCTCCGGGATCGCGAGCGCCGCCGACGGCGCCGGCGAGCTGCGGGACGGCGCGTCCGAGCTGTCCGGCGGCGTCCGGGAACTCTCCGACGGCGCCGGCAGGCTCTCGGCCGGGGCGACCGAGCTGCGGACCGGGGCGGACACCCTCGTCGACGGCGAGCGCACCGCCGTCGACGGCAGCGACCGGCTCTCCGACGGCGCCCACCGGCTCGACACGGGCACCGCCGAGCTGGCCGGCGGCGCCGGGCAGCTGCGCGACGGGCTGACCTCCGGGCTCGGGCAGATCCCGAACCCCGCGCCGGACGTCCGCGACGCCACCGCGCAGAACATCGGCGACCCGGTCGCCACCCGCGACGTCGCCCACTCCCAGGCGGACACCTACGGCGCCGGGCTCGCCCCGTTCTTCATGGCCCTGGCCACCTGGATCGGCGGCTACGTGCTGTTCCTGCTGCTGCAGCCGCTGTCCCGGCGGGCGATCGCGGCCGGTCAGAGCCCGCTGCGGGTGGCGCTGGGCGGCTGGCTCCCGGCCGGGCTGCTCGGGATGCTGCAGGTGGCGGGGATGTACGTGATCGTCGTCTTCGGACTCGGCATCGCACCGGTGCACCCGTTCGCCACGTTCGGCTTCCTGTGCCTGGTCTCGCTGACGTTCACGGCGATCGTGCACGCCCTCAACGCCTGGCTGGGCAGCGTCGGGCAGTTCATCGACCTGGTCCTGATGGTGCTGCAGCTCGTGTCGGCCGGCGGCACGTTCCCCTGGCAGACCATCCCGGCCCCGCTGTACCCGGTGCACCACGTGATGCCGATGGGCTACGCCGTCGACGCGCTGCGGCACCTCATGTACGGCGGCGAGCCGGCCGGGGTGATCGGGACCGCGGTGCCGGTGCTGCTCGGCTGGCTGCTGCTCGCCGTCGCCGTCGCGGCGCTGGCGGCACGCCGGCAGCGGGTCTGGACGCCGGCGGCCGTGAAACCGGAGCTCGTGCTGTGACCCGCGCTCAGACCCAGGCGCGCAGCCGCTCCAGGGCCCCGGTGATGCCCTCGGACGTGCCCGCGCAGGAGAACCGCACGTAGTTCCCGCCGTCGACGGGATCGAAGTCCTGCCCCGGCGCGACGGCGATCCCGGTCTCGTCGAGCAGCCGGTAGGTGAGCGCCATCGAGTCCTCGCCGGGCCGCAGCAGGTGCGCGACGTCCGCGTAGACGTAGAACGCGCCGTCGGCGGGGGCGAGCCGGTCGATCCCGATCGCGGGCAGCCCGGCGAGGAGCAGGTCGCGGTTGTGGCCGTAGCGGACGACGTGGGCGTCGGCCTCGGCGTAGCTCGCCGCGTCGAACGCGGCCAGCGCCGCGTGCTGCGGCAGCGCAGGCGGGCAGACCGTGAAGTTCCCGGCGAGCCCCTCGACGGTGCGGCGCAGCCGCGGCGGGCACACCAGCCAGCCGAGCCGCCAGCCCGTCATCGAGAAGTACTTCGAGAACGAGTTCACCAGCACCGCCTCGCGCGAGGTCTCCCACGCCGACGTCGTCGCCGGGCTCCCGGGGAACGTGATGCCGTGGTAGATCTCGTCGCTGATCAGCTGGATCCCGCGCTCCTCGCAGTACCGCGCGAGGGCGGCGAGCTCGCCGGGCTCGAGGATCGTGCCGGTGGGGTTCGCCGGGCTCGCGAGGACCAGCCCCTTCACCGGCTCGTCGAGCTCCTCCAGCATCTGCACGGTCGGCTGGAACCGGGTCTCCGGCCCGCACGGCAGCTCGACGACCTCGCAGCCCAGCGCGGACAGGATGTTGCGGTAGCAGGGGTAACCGGGCCGGGCCATCGCCACACGGTCCCCGGCGTCGAAGGCGGCCAGGAAGGCCAGCAGGAACCCGCCGGAGGAGCCGGTCGTCAGCACGACGTCACCCGGGTCGACGTCGAGTCCGCGGGTGCGGTGGTAGTGCCCGGCCACGGCCTCGCGCAGCTCGGCGATGCCGGGGGCGACGGTGTAGCCGAGGACCTCGGAGTTCAGCGCCTCGACCGCGGCGGTCCGCACCGGCTCGGGGGCCGGGGTGGACGGCTGCCCGGCGGAGAGGTTGATCAGGTCGCCGTGGGTGCGGGCCCGCTCCGCGGCGGCCGCCCAGACGTCCATGACGTGGAACGGGGCGACGGCGGCGCGGGCCGCGACGGTCAGCTGGGCGGCGGTCGGTCCGGTCACGGGACCGAGCGTAGGTGGCGCGGGTCCGCGCGCCCGGCCGGGAGCCCAGGGCCGGACGCGCGGGGATCCGGCGCGCGCCGGGCCCGGCACCTCGCCGCCGAGTCGAGGGTGCCGGGCCCGGTCGCCACGTACCGGTGTGCGGATCGCGATCCGCACGGCGCGGGCTCAGTGCCCGCGCGACGTCACTCGGCCTCGAAGCCCAGCGCGTCGACGACGGCGCCCACCTGGGCGTCGGTGTCGGCGACGGTGTCGTCGATGTACTCGGCGACCGGGGTCAGCTCGGCGGCCTGGGCCGAACCGGTGAACGCCAGGGTGGCGAGCGGCGCGACGACAGCGGCACCCACGAGGGTCAGGGCGCGACGACGACGGGCCGGCTGGGGAGCGTTGGCCATGATGGATCCTCCTGTGTCTCAGGGGCACCGGCTGTGCCCCTGTGAGACATGACGAT
Source organism: Pseudonocardia sp. EC080619-01 (assembly GCF_001420995.1). Classification (NCBI taxonomy): domain Bacteria; kingdom Bacillati; phylum Actinomycetota; class Actinomycetes; order Pseudonocardiales; family Pseudonocardiaceae; genus Pseudonocardia; species Pseudonocardia sp. EC080619-01. The sequence goes on from NZ_CP012184.1 coordinate 2,437,117, forward strand.
TGCGCGCCGGACGGGCACGATCAAACCCAAGTGTCCGGTTTTACCTCGTCTTCAAGATCTCTCTACACGGTTGCGGACAACAGGACCGGCGCCACCGAAGATCACCAGGTCACTCCACGTACTGGGCCGTTAGGACCAACATCACTGGGCCATACGGAGGTAATCCTGGAGAAACATTCAGCCCTTCGCGGTCGGGATCCGGACCTCTCCGCGCTCGGCCCGGAGGCCGATGTCGGTCCGGTGGTGCGACCCCGCGAGGCGCACCGGCTCCAGCCGCGCGTACGCGTCGGCGCGCGCCGCGGCCAGGTCCGCGCCCGTGCCGACGACGGACAGCACCCGCCCGCCGGACGAGACGACCGCGCCGTCGTCGCGGCGCCGGGTGCCCGCGTGCAGCACGCCCTCGCCGTCGCCACCGGTGATCACGTCACCGAGGCGCGGGGTGGCCGGGTAGCCCTCGGCCGCGACGACGACGGTCACCGCCGAGCCGTCGGACCACTCGAGCGGTGGCTGGTCGGCGAGCGTGCCGGTGGCCGTCGCGTGCAGCAGCCCGGCCAGCGGGGTGCGCAGCAGCGCCAGCACGGCCTGGGTCTCCGGGTCACCGAACCGGCAGTTGAACTCGATCACGGCGGGGCCCTGCGAGGTGAGGGCGAGCCCGGCGTAGAGCAGCCCCGAGAAGGGCGCCCCGCGGTTCTCGAGCTCCGCGGCGACCGGCCGGACGATGCGTTCCACCAGCTCGGCGGCCAGGTCGTCGCCCGCCCACGGCAGCGGGCAGTAGGCGCCCATGCCGCCCGTGTTCGGGCCGGTGTCGTCGTCGCCGACCCGCTTGAAGTCCTGCGCCGGCAGCAGCGGGACCACGGTGGTGCCGTCGACGAGGCAGAACAGCGACGCCTCCGGCCCGTCGAGGAACGACTCGAGCAGGGCCGGGTGGCCGGCGTCGAGCAGGCCGAGCGCGTGGGCGCGGGCGATCTCGACGTCCTCGGACACGACGACGCCCTTGCCGGCGGCCAGGCCGTCGTCCTTCACGACGTAGGGCGGGGTGAACACGCCCAGCGCGGTGTCGAGGTGGGCCGGGTTGTCGACCACGACCGAGGACGCCGTCGGGACGCCCGCGGAGCTCATCACCGACTTCGCGAAGGCCTTGGACCCCTCGATCCGGGCCGCCTCCCTCCCGGGCCCGAAGCAGGGGATGCCGGCCGCCCGCACCGCGTCGGCGGCGCCGTTGACCAACGGCACCTCCGGCCCGATGACGACCAGGTCGGCCTGCCAGGTCTGCGCGACCGACACGACGGCGTCGTTGTCGGACACGTCCAGACCCAGCTGCTCCGAGACGGCAGCTGTCCCCGCGTTGCCGGGGGCGCAGGCCAGGGCCGTCACCCCCGGATCCTGCGCCAAGGACACCGCGATGGCGTGCTCACGCGCGCCGTTACCCACGACCAGGACTCGCACGGTGGTCGAGCGTATCCGCGCACGTCCGGGGCGGGGCAACCGGCACCGGCCCCGGCGCGGGAGGCACCACCCGTCCGTGTCAGGGTGCGCGTCGTGCCCGACACCGATGCGACGGTTCCGGACCGCACCGCCACCACCGCGGGCGCCCGCCCGGTGGTCATCGCACACCGCGGGGCGTCGGGGAACCGGCCCGAGCACACGCTGGCCGCCTACGAGCTCGCCGCGCGGGTCGGCGCCGACTACCTGGAGACCGACGTCGTCCCCACCCGGGACGGGCACCTGGTCTGCCGGCACGAGCCCGGGATCGGCGGGACCACCGACGTCGCGGCCCGGCCCGAGTTCGCCGGGCGACGCACCCGGCGGACGATCGACGGCGAGGTCCACGAGGGCTGGTTCACCCACGACTTCACCCTCGCCGAGCTGCGGACGCTCCGCGCCGTCGAGCGGCTCCCTGGCGAGCGGCCCGGCAACCGTGTCTACGACGCCCGGTTCGCCGTCCCCACCTTCGCCGAGCTGCTGGACCTGCGGGAGCGGCTGTCCCGGGAGCTCGGGCGCGAGATCGGCGTCTACCCGGAGATCAAGCACTCCACCCACCACGCCGGCATCGGACTGCCTGCCGAACCACTGCTCGTCGACGCGCTCGACGGCGCCGGGCTGAACCGGCCGGACGCCCCGGTGTACGTGCAGTCGTTCGAGGTGACGAACCTGCGGTGGCTGCGCGGCAGGCTGCGGGTGCCGCTGGTCCAGCTCACCGACGTCACCGGCGGGCCGGCGGACCTGCCGGACCGGAGCTGGACGTCGATCACCTCGCCCGACGGGCTGCGCGAGGTCGCGACCTACGCCGACGCCGTCGGGCCGGCGAAGGCCCAGGTCGTCCCGGCCGGGCCGGACGGGGCGCTGGGGCCGCCGTCGTCGCTGGTCGCCGACGCGCACGCGGCCGGGCTGCTGGTGCACCCGTACACGTTCCGGAACGAGAACGCCTTCCTGCCGCCCGCGCTGCGCTCCGGCGGGCCGGCCTCGGACTGGGGCGACGTGTTCGCCGAGTACGACGCCTTCCTCGACGCCGGCGTCGACGGCCTGTTCTCCGACCACCCGGACACCGCGATCGCCGCGCTGTCGTTCAGGCGGGGCGGTCGCGGGTCGAGCGCTCCAGATGGGCCCCGATCAGCGCACTGACGTGGGTCGGCCGCTCCTCCTGCGGGAAGTGCCCGGTGGCCGGCAGTGCGTGGTGGACGAACCCCGCCCCGGCGCGGCGGGCGGTCCGGCGCATCGTCGTGTCCAGGACGCACGGGTCGTCGGCCCCGTGCACCTGCAGCACCGGGACACCGACCGGGCCGGCGACGTCGCGGGCGAACCGGTGGCCGTCCGGGCGGAACTGGGAGCGCAGCGACCAGCGGTAGTACTCCAGGCTGCAGTGCGCGACGGTCGAGATCCGGATCGCCTCACGGTTGCGCGCGACGGTCTCCGAGAAGTCCTCGGTGGACGTCCAGTCGGGACCCGCCCAGTCACGCATGATCCGCTCCACCCGGTCCGGGCCGCGCAGCGAGCGCTCCGGCAGCCGCGGGAGCTGGAACCCCGCCATGTACCGGCTCGCCCGGCCCTGGCCGAGCGGATCGCGCAGGAGCGCATCACGCATCGTCGTCGGGTGCGGGGCGCCCAGCACGGTCAGCGACGCCACCAGCCGCGGGTGCAGCGCGGCGACCGTCCAGGCGATGGCGGCGCCCCAGTCGTGGCCGACCACGTGGGCCCGCCGCTCCCCCAGCGCCCGGACCAGCCCGGCACAGTCACCGGCGAGGGTCCACAGGTCGTAGCCGCGTGGGGTCTTGTCGGTGTCGCCGTAGCCCCGCAGGTCGGGCGCGACGGCGCGGTACCCGGCGTCGCCGAGCGCGAGCAGCTGGTGGCGCCAGGTCCACCAGAACTCGGGGAACCCGTGCAGCAGGACGACCAGTGGGCCGTCCGGCGGGCCGTGCTCGGCGAGGTGGATCCGGATGCCGTTGGCCGAGACCGCCCGGTGCGTCCACGGTCCGGGGATCCGGACGACGGACGGGTCCGGGGCACCGGCCACGGTCGCGGCTCAGCCCGCGGCGGAGTGCCGTCCGGACGGACCGTCGGACAGCTCACGCACGTTGTCGCCCTTGCCCCGCTGGGTGAGCACCTGCGCGGAGTCCTTCAGCGAGTCGATCGTGCGCTCCGGCTTGCGGATCTTCCGGACCCGCAGGTAGCCGAGGAACCCGAACAGCCCGGCGGTGAGCAGCATGACCAGGAAGGTGATCCCGAACCCGGCCGCGCGGTTCAGCCACAGCGACAGGAACTCGGCGAGGGTGAAGAACAGGTAGAACAGGCTGAACAGCCCGATCGCCGCGGCGATCACGAAGAAGACGCTGCCCTGGACGCCCTTCTTGACCTCCGCCGACACCTCGGCCTTGGCGAGCTCCACCTCGGACCGCACCAGGGTGGACAGGTGCGTCGTCACGTCCTTGGCGAGCGCGCCGAGCGACGCGTCACGCGGGCCCGGCTCGGGAGTGAGCGGGATCGAGGGCAGGACGGGCGGAACCTCCGCGTCGCCGGACTGGCTGTTGCTGGCCACCGTCATCCCTCCTGCGCCCTCGCCGACCGGGGCTGTAGTCCCCCGGACGGCCGTCGTTCGGTGAGTCGCCATCGTGCCACGGGGACCCCGGGCCCGCTCGGCTGCGCCACGCCGTCCCCGACCGGAGGATCAGCCCTCACTCGTCCGGACGCCCCCGCAGCTTCTTGATCTGTCCCCGTCGTGTCTTCGCGTCCAGCCTGCGGCGCCTCGATCCCGCCGTCGGACGGGTGGGGCGGCGCGTGCGCGGGCCCGCGGCCGTCGCCTCGCCGAGGACGCCGGCGAGCCGTTGCCGCGCCGCCTCCCGGTTCCGGAGCTGGCTGCGGTGTTCGGCGGCGGTGATCGTGAGGACGCCGTCGACCAGCCGGCCGCCCAGCCGTTGCAGTGCGCGGTCCCGCAGGTCCTCCGGGACGCTCGGCGAGCCCGCGACGTCGAACGACAGCTCCACCCGCGAGTCGGTCGTGTTCACGCCCTGCCCGCCCGGACCGGACGCACGGGAGAAGCGCCAGCGCAGCTCCCGCTCGGGTACGACGAACCCGCGCCGCACCTGCACCCCGCCGTCGTCCACGCCCCCAGTGTGCCGGGAACGCGACGGCCCCCGGACACGCGTCGCGTCCGGGGGCCGTCGTGGCGTCACATCGCCGGGGTCACTCCTCCTTGGAGTCCTTCATCCCGGTGGAGATCAGGTCCATGACCGAGGAGTCGGCCAGCGTCGAGACGTCGCCGACCTCCCGGTTCTCCGCCACGTCGCGCAGCAGCCGGCGCATGATCTTGCCGGACCGGGTCTTCGGGAGCTCCTCGACGACCATGATCTGGCGCGGCTTCGCGATCGGGCCGATCTCCTTGGAGACGTGGTCGCGCAGCGCCTTGATCGCGTCGTCGCCGCCGTCCTTCGCAGCGCTGCCGCGCAGGATGACGAACGCGACGATGCCCTGGCCGGTGGTCTCGTCGGACGCGCCGACGACGGCCGCCTCGGCCACCGTGGGGTGGCTGACCAGCGCCGACTCCACCTCGGTGGTGGAGATGCGGTGGCCGGAGACGTTCATGACGTCGTCGACGCGGCCGAGCAGCCAGATGGCGCCGTCCTCGTCGTACTTGGCGCCGTCACCCGCGAAGTAGTAGCCCTGCTCGGCGAACCGCGACCAGTAGGTGTCCTTGTAGCGCTCGGTGTCGCCCCAGATGCCGCGCAGCATCGCCGGCCACGGCTTGTCGAGCACCAGGTAGCCGCCCTCGCCGTTGCCGACCGGGGTTCCGGAGTCGTCGACGACGGTCGCCGAGATGCCCGGCAGCGACCGCATGGCCGAGCCCGGCTTGGTCGAGGTGACGCCCGGCAGCGGGGCGATCATCTGGGCACCGGTCTCGGTCTGCCACCAGGTGTCGACGATCGGGCAGCGCTCGCCGCCGATCTTCTCCCGGAACCACATCCAGGCCTCCGGGTTGATCGGCTCACCGACCGTGCCGAGGACCTTCAGCGACGACAGGTCGTACTTCGCGGGGATGTCGTCGCCCCACTTCATGAACGTGCGGATCAGGGTGGGTGCGGTGTAGTAGATCGAGACGCCGTACTTCTGGACGATCTCCCAGTGCCGGCCCTCGTGCGGGGTGTTCGGCGTGCCCTCGTAGACGACCTGGGTGGCGCCGTTGGCGAGCGGGCCGTAGACGATGTAGCTGTGCCCGGTGACCCAGCCGATGTCGGCGGTGCACCAGTAGACGCTCTCGCCCGGCTTGTGGTCGAACACCACGTTGTGGGTGTACGCGGCCTGCGCCAGGTAGCCGCCGGAGGTGTGCAGGATGCCCTTCGGCTTCCCGGTGGTGCCCGAGGTGTAGAGGATGAACAGCGGGTGCTCGGAGTCGAAGGACTCCGGGGTGTGCTGGTCGGAGGCCGCGTCGACGACGTCGTGCCACCAGACGTCGCGGCCCTCGGTCCACGGGACCTCGGTCTCGGTCCGCCTGACGACGAGGACCTTCTCGATCGAGGTGCCCTCGACGGCCTGGTCGGTGTTCTCCTTCATCGGGGCGGGCTTGCCCCGGCGGTACTGGCCGTCCGAGGTGATGAGGACCTTCGCCTCGGCGTCCTCGATGCGGGCCTTCAGCGCGCCCGGCGAGAACCCGCCGAAGACGACGCTGTGCAGCGCACCCAGCCGGGCGCAGGCCAGCATGGAGACGACGGCCTCGGGGATCATCGGCAGCTGGATCGCGACCCGGTCACCCTTGCCGACGCCCAGCTCCGCGAGCGCGTTCGCGGCCTTCGAGACCTCGGCCTTGAGGTCGGCGTAGGTGATGGTGCGGCTGTCGCCCGGCTCGCCCTCCCAGTGGATCGCGACCCGGTCGCCGTTGCCCTCGTCGACGTGCCGGTCTGCGCAGTTGTAGGCGACGTTCAGCTCGCCGCCGACGAACCACTTCGCGAACGGCGGCTGCCAGTCGAGGACGGTGTCCCACTTCTTCGTCCAGTGCAGACGGTCGGCCTGCTCGGCCCAGAAGCCCTCGCGGTCGGCATCGGCACGGTCGTACCACTCGGCGGTGGCGTTGGCCTGGGCGGCGAAGTCCTCCGGCGGCGGGAACGTCCGGCTCTCGGTGGACAGTGCGCTCAGGGCGCTGCTCTTCTCGGACTCGGCCATGTCCTCGTGTCCTCCTCGACGCGGCGTGAAACGGGCCTGGGATCGGCCAGAGGCGCACTCGGTGTGCGCGCACGTGTGCGGACCGACGCTAGTGAAACCGCCCTGCGTCCGCACCGTCTGTCGGGACAGGTGAGGGATCACGGACCCGGCCGGCCCCACCATCGGTGCAGGTCGGCCCGGGTCGCCCGGCGGGGTGACCCCGGGACGCATCGGCGAGGGCGCGGACCGGCGGCCGACGAGCGGTCGATCTGCGGGTGACGAACGGTTCACCCGTCCGGTTCCGCCCCTGGCCGGGGGGCGGGGCGACGGGTCGCTACCCGACGGTAGGCCACCGGTTGGGACGATGACGGCATGGCCCGCACCTCCACCGACGATCCGCTCGCCCCGCTCGCGGCGCTGCCCGGCGTACCCGAGGCGGTCGCCCGGGCCCGGGACGCGACGACCGAGGTGCACAACCAGCCGGTGAACCGGCGCGGCTGGCCGACGACGGCGGCCGAGGCGGCACTGCGTGCGGCCCGGTCGTCGGCGGCGCTGGACGGCGCGCCGCTGAGCCCGGCGACGGCCGACCACGTGTCCGACCCGGTGCTGGCCGGCGCGGTCCGCATCGCCGACGAGCGCGCCCGGCTCCTCGAGGTGTGGGGGCGGGCGCCGCTGCAGGCACTGGCCCGGCTGCACGTGCTCGCGGCCACCGACCTGGTGCCGGCGGCCGAGCACGAGGCGGTGCTGGGCCGCCCCCGACCGGGTGCGTCGGCGCGGCTCTCCGCGCTCGCCGACCTGATCGGCGGCGGGACGACCGCGCCGGCTCCGGTGCTGGTGGCGGTGGTCCACGGGGAGCTGCTGACCCTCCGCCCGTTCGGCACGGCCGACGGTGTCGTCGCGCGCGCGGCGGCCCGGTTGACGGCGATGTCGTCGGGGCTCGACCCGCGCGGGCTCTCGGTGCCGGAGGTCGGCTTCCTCCGCAGGCCGTCCGAGTACCGGGCTGCGGCCGAGGCGTTCGCCACCGGCACACCCGACGGGCTCGCCCGCTGGATCGCCCACACCTGCGACGAGTGGGAGGCCGGGGGCCGCGAGGGCCTGTCGATCGCGGCGGCGCAGTCCGGCTGAGTCGGGCCGGACCGCCGGACCGCAGCCACCGCGAACGAGAGCCGGGCGGCGCCCCTGTCGTGGAGCACCGCCCGGCCCGACGCGAGATCCGGCTCCCTGGCGTGCACTACGTGTCGTGGTTGGTGGCCTCGGCGCCCGGCGTCCCGGAACGCAGGCCCACGACGACATGCCTCCCGCGGCGTGCTCGGCGTGGGAGTGCTCGGGTCTCGCGTACGGAGCCCGGCCCGGGGAGACGGGCTCTTCTCCTCCGAACCGCCCCTGGCCTGACCGGGGTCCGTGACGTCGTTCCTAGTCCCGCGGGTGTGAGGCGGGCAACCCTCGCGAAGGGGTGCACCGGTTCAGCAGCGGTGGGTGATCGGGAGCGGCGGCCGTCCGTGCCGGTCCGACGCCCGGACGGCGGTCGCGCCGGCTCCTCTCCGATGATCCGGGTCCGCGCGGTCAGCGGGTCCGGCGCCACGCGACGACCCCGGCGGCGACCGCCGCGACCACCCCGCCGGCGGCGAGTACCACCGGCGTGGCCGCCGTCCTCGTGCGGGCGTCGACACCGATGCGGTCGGACACGGCGTCACGCAGCCGGAACAACCGGTCCCGCCGTGACGCCGCCCGGACGAACGCGAGCACCGGCCAGCCGCGCTCCCGGGCGATCGCGCGCAGCTCCCGGTCCGGGTTCACGACGTACGGGTGCCCGACCACCTCGAGCAGCGGCAGGTCGGTGACGGAGTCGGTGTAGGCCGCGCACCGGGCGAGGTCGAGGCTGGTCTCCGCGGCGATCTCCCGGGCCGCGCGGGCCTTGCCCTCGCCGTAGCAGTAGAACTCGAGCTCACCGGCGTACCGGCCGTCCTCGACCCGCATGGTGCTGGCGCGGAACCGCTCGATCCCGATCAGCCCGGCGATCGGCTCGACGACCTCGAGACCGGACGCCGACAGCAGCACGATCTCCGCGCCCTGCTCGCGGTAGCGCTCGATCATCCGGACGGCCTCCGGGTACACGAGCGGGCCGACGACCTCCTGGAGGGTCGCGGCGACGATCTCACGGACCCGGCTGACCTCCCAGCCGGTGCTGACGAGGGTCATCCGGCGGCGCAGGGTGTCCATCGTGGCGGCGTCCGCGCCGGAGAGCACCAGCAGGAGCTGCGCCCACGCGCCGCGGGCCACGGTGGCCCGGTCGACGAGCCCGTGCCGCGCGAACGTCCGGGCGAACGCCAGGGCGCTCGAACCCGCGATGAGGGTGTTGTCGAGATCGAGGAAGACGGCCTGGGGCGGCTCGGCGGCCGGGGCGCCGCTCGCCTGCTCCGCGGGCGGACCGGCCGGTGTGGGGAAGGCGGACACCGGTCCAGCGTGCCGGATCGGGCAGCCCGCCCCGCGGCCGGTCGGCCGACGTCCGAGCAGGCCCGCGGCCGACTGCGGGGAGTGACCGGCCGTACGCGACCGGTCGCCCGGACGCGCTCACCGGTCGCCCGGCCGGTTCACCCGACCGGGACGTCCCACTGCGCGCGGGCCGGGACCGGTCGGCGCAGTCCACGGCCGAGGTATGGGCGTGACAGCGGGATTGCGGCTACAGTTGGGTGAGCTCGGACATGGTCCGAGCGGGTTCAGCTCGACCCCCCGGGGCTGAACCAACCGACGGCCCCCGCCAATCCCCCTGGCGGGGGTCGTCCTCGGTGTGGCGGTCCGCTGTGCGACGCCGATCGACCCGGACGGGTCCCGCCCCGATCCTGCCGCACCCCACCGACGGTCGCGCCGTCCCGGCCGGCGCCCGTCCACAGGGACGCCGGTCGTCCACGAGTTGTCCACAGGTACGCGACTCGTCGGTCCCGTCGGGTCCGCCGGCCGCAGGCTCGACACCGGGCCCGCATCGGCGGGTCCAGGTGGAGGTGGGACCCGATGGACCGGCGCTGCCTGATCGTGGCCGACGATCCCGACGTACTGGATGCGCTGCTGCGGCTCGCCGCGGCCGCCGACATGGACGCGTTGCGCGCCGTCGACGCGGCCGACGCACGGCGGGCCTGGGCCCGCGCGCCGGTCGTGCTGCTGGACCGGGCCGGGGCCGCCCGCTGCCGCGACGCGGGCTTCCCGCGGCGCGACACCGTGGTCATCGCGGTGACCGGTGAACCGGCCGCCGAGGACTGGCGGACCGCGGTCGCGCTCGGCGCGGACCGGGTCGTGCAGCTGCCGCACGGCGAGGCCGGTCTGACCGGTCTGCTGGCCGACGCCCGGGAGCGCGCGGCCGCCGGAGGGCGGCCGGGGCGGGTGCTCGCGGTCGTCGGCGGCAGCGGCGGCGCGGGCGCGTCGGTGCTGGCCACGGCGGTGGCGGTCACGGCCGCCCGGACGGGGGCGGCGGCGCTGCTCGTCGACTGCGATCCGCTGGGCGGCGGGCTCGACCTGCTGGTCGGTCTCGAACAGGAAGCCGGTCTGCGCTGGCCGGAGCTCGCCGTCGGCGACGGCCGGGTACGGGCGGCGGCACTGCACGCGGCGCTCCCCCGGACGGTGTCCGGACGGTCGGATCTCTCGGTGCTGTCCTGTGCCCGGTCCCCGCACGGGCCCGGACCGGCGGCCGTCGGCGCGGTACTGGACGCCGGTCGCCGGGGTGGCGGCACCGTCGTCTGCGATCTGCCCCGCTACCCGACCGACGCCGCGCTCGCGGCCCTCGGCGCGGCCGACCTGACCGTGCTCGTCGTACCGGCGGCGCTGCGGGCCGGCGCCGCCGCGGCCCGGGTCGCCGACGTGCTCGCCGAGCACGCCCGGGTGGTGGAGGTCGTCGTCCGCGGCCCGTCGCCGGGTGGCATCACCCCGGACGAGGTGGCCACCTCGCTCGGGCTCCCGCTCCTGCACGCCATGCGTGCGGAGCGCGACCTCCCCGGAGCGCTCGAGCGCGGCCGCACACCCGGCGCCGGGCGCGGCGCGCTGGCCACCGCCGCCCGCGCCGTCCTCGAACGGCTCTCCGCAGTCGGCCACGAGAAGGCGGCGGCGTCGTGAACCCGCTGGTCGACCGGGTCCGAGCCCGGCTCGCGGACTCCGGCGGAGGCACCGGGCCCGCCGCCGTGGCCGCGGCCGTGCGTGCCGAGTCCGGCGGGGTCGCGTCCGATCTGGACGTGCTCGCCGCGCTGCGCACCCTGCGCGAGGAATTCACCGGTGCCGGTCCGCTCGACGCGCTGCTGCGCGACCCGGCCACCACCGACGTGCTGGTGACCGCGCCGGACGCGGTGTGGGTCGATCGCGGCGACGGGCTCCGGCGCAGCACCGTCAGGTTCCCCGACGAGGACGCCGTCCGCCGCCTCGCGCAGCGCCTGGCGCTCGCGGCCGGCCGCCGCCTCGACGACGCGAGCCCGTGCGTCGACGGCCGCCTCGCCGACGCCGGGGTGCGGCTGCACGCCGTCCTACCGCCGGTCGCCGCGGCCGGCACCGCGATCTCGTTGCGCGTGCTGCGGCCCGCGAGCCACGATCTCGCCGCGCTGCGACGGACCGGGACGTTCGACGGGGCCGGTGAGGCCCTGCTGCGCGCGATCGTCGCGGCCCGGCTCGCGGTGCTGGTCGCGGGCGGGACGGGCAGCGGCAAGACCACCGTGCTCAACGCGCTGCTGGGTGCCGTCGCCCCGGGCGAGCGCCTGATCACCGTGGAGGACGCCGAGGAGCTGCGCCCGCGGCACCCGCACGTCGTCCGCCTGGTGGCCCGGCCGCCGAACATCGAGGGATCCGGTGGCGTCGCGCTGCGCGAACTGGTCCGGCAGGCGTTGCGGATGCGGCCGGACCGGCTGGTCGTCGGCGAGGTCCGCGGCGCGGAGGTCGGGGACCTCCTGGCCGCGATGAACACCGGTCACGACGGCGGCGCCTGCACGGTGCACGCCAACTCCGTACGCGAGATCCCCGCCCGGATGCGCGCCCTCGCCGGGCTCGGCGGAATGTCCCCGGCCGCGCTCGACGGGCAGCTCGCCGCCGCCGTCCAGGTGGTGCTGCAGATGCGCCGCAGGCCGGGCACGGGCCGGGTGCTCGACGAGATCGGGGTGCTCCGCCGGCACGACGACGGCGTTCCGCAGGTCGACGCCGCCTGGTCCCGGGGAGCCGGCGCGGGCCCGGCGATGCCCGACCTGCACGCGCTGCTGCGCGAGCGCGGGATCGGTGTCCCGTGCTGACGTCGGTGCCGGCCGCCGCGTTCCCGTCCGCGCCGTCGGGCGCGCGGGCCGGGCTCGCTCTCCTGTTGCTCGCCGGGGCGGTGCTCGGGCTGCCGGGCTCGGCGGGGCGCCGGCGGCTGCACCGCCTGTCCGGTGCGGAACGGGCCCGGCCGCGACGACTTCCGGTCGCCGCCCTGACCTACCTGGTCGCCGCGGGTGCGGGGTTCCTGCTGCTCGGCCCCGCGGGGGCGGTGTGCGCCTGCGGGGCGGCCTGGTTCGTCCGCCGCCGGATCGCCGCGCGGCGGGATGCGGCACGGCACGCCGGAGCCGCGGCGGAGCTGGCCGACGCGCTCGCCCGCATCACCGACGAGCTGCGCACCGGCGCCCATCCCGCGGCGGCGCTGGCCGGGCAGGCGCACGACGGTCCGCTGGCCCGCGCACTGCTCGAACCCGCCGCCGCGGCGGCCCGGATCGGGGAGCCGGTACCCGCGGCACTGCGGCGCGCCGCCGGCGGGCCGGCCGGCCGCGACGTGGAGCGGATCGCCGCGGCCTGGGAGCTGGCCGACCGCCACGGAGCGCCGCTCGCCGACCTGCTGGGCGGGCTGCTCGACGACATCCGGTGGCGGATCGCGCACGGCGCCCGGGTCCGGGCACAGCTCGCCGGGCCACGCGCCACCGCGAGCGTCCTCACCGCTCTCCCTCTGGCCGGGATCGGGCTCGGTCAGCTCATGGGCATCGCACCGCTGACAGTGCTCCGTTCCGGACTGCACGGCCCGGTCCTGCTGGCCGTCGGCGTGCTGCTGACCGCCGCCGGGACGGCCTGGTCGGACCGGATCCTGCGCGCGGCGGTGCCGTCGTGAGCGCCACGGCGCTGGGACTGGTCGCCGCGGCGGTGCTGGTCTCGTCCGGCAGCCCCGCACGTGACCGTCTCCGTGCACTGCGCGGGCCCGGTCCCGACCGGCCCGCGGAACGTCCGCGCACCGCGGTTCTCGCGGTACTCGTCCCCGCCGGTGCCGCGCTGGGGTGGGTGGTGGCGGGTCCGGCCGGGGCGGTCGTCGGCACCGTCGCCGGGGGCGGGGCGCTGCTGGTCGTCCGCCGCGCGTCCGCCGCCCCGGGCGCCCGGGCCGACGAGGCCGATCTCGCCGCCGCCTGGGACCTCCTCGCCACCTGCCTCGGGGCCGGGCTGACCGTGCCGGACGCGGTCGGGGCGGCCGCCCGCAGGCTCCCCGGGTCGGCGGGGGCGGCGCTCCGCCGGGTGGCGGGACTCCTCGCACTCGGGGCCGACGCCGACGACGCCTGGTCCGCCGCGGCCGCCACTCCGGCGCTGGCCGGGTTCGCCCGGCCCGCCGGCCGGTCGGCGAGCACCGGTGCCGCACTCGGCCGGGCCGCGGCCGCGGAGGCCGGACGGCTGCGGGCCGGCCTCGCCGACCGGGCGGAGGAACGCGCCCAGCGCGCCGCCGTCCGGATCACCGCCCCGCTGGGGCTCTGCTTCCTGCCCGCCTTCCTGGTCCTCGGCATCGTGCCGGTCGTGATCGGGCTGGCCGGGGAGGCGTTCGCCCGGTGGTGACACCGGACGACGACCGGGCCCGCACGTCCGCGGGCCCCCGACGAAGGAGCACTCCGATGACCCGTTCCCTCCTGCGCACCCGCCTGGCCGCACTCGCCGTCGACGACGACGGGATGTCCACGGTGGAGTACGCGGTCGGCACCGTGGCCGCTGCCGCGTTCGTCGCCCTGCTGTACGCCATCGTCAGCGGTGGCGACGTGCTCGCCGCGCTCACCGGGATCGTGCAACGTGCGCTGTCGACGACGCTCTGACGCCCACGCCGGGCGCCGGACGGCCGCCGACCGTCCCGCCCTGTGTACCGGTGACGACGGCGCGGTCACCGTCGAGGCGGCGATGGCACTCGGCACCCTCGTGGCGGTGACGGCGGCCGCCGTGGCCGCCGTCGCCGCCGTGGCCGCCGGGGTGCGGTGCACCGACGCCGCCCGCGAGCTCGTCCGGCAGGCCGCACGCGGCGACGCCGACCGCGGGCGACACGGTGATCGCGACGGTCCGGATCCGGCCGGTCGGGATGCTGCCGCTCTCGGTGACGGGCTCCGCCGCGGCCGTCGCGGAGCCGGGGCTCACCGGTACCGGGAGTGCCGCATCGAGCGGTCCGCGTACGCCGCCGTCGGTGTCGGGGCCAGAGCCGGGGCCGGGGGACGAGACCGCCGGGGCACCCGCGGTCCCGGACCCGGCGGAAGGGGCGGCACCCCGATGACCGCCGACAGCAGCGGCCCTCGGACCCGATCCCGGTCCGGCGCCGCCCCACGCAGCGCCGCCCCACACAGCGCCGATCCGCTCGGCCCCGATCCACACGACGCCGATCCACACGGCGCCCATCCACTCAGCACCGCAGACCGGATCCGCCACGACGACACGGGCGTCGCCTCGGTCTGGGCCGCCACCGCCGCCGCGGTGCTGCTGCTCGTCGGGGCCGTCGGGGTCGACGTCGCCGCCGCGGTCCGGGCCCGGCACGTCGCGGCCGCCGCAGCGGACCTGTCGGCACTGGCCGCCGCCGGGCGGTCGGTGGAGGGGGCCGAGATCGCGTGCCGGGTGGCCGCCGATCTCGCCGCCCGCAACGGCGCCGAGGTGGCCGCGTGCCACCTCGACGGTTGGGACGCGCTGGTGGAGGCCCGGGTCCGGTGGTCGGGGCTGCTCCCGATCGGCGGTCCGGCGACCGCACGGGCCCGGGCCGGACCGGCACCGCTCGACGACGGCTCGGATGCCGTGACACCGGCACGACGACGAGGAGGAAGTGATCATGCTCTCGGTGAGCGGTCGGCAGCACTGGGTGAACGGACGGGTAACAGCGCAGCACGCCCGCATCACGTCCGGTGAGGACGAACGCCGGGTTCCGGCGCCGTTTCGTCGTCGCGACCGGACCGATCGCCGACGCCGGAGCGCCCGGGACTGGCACCCCGCGCCGCCCTGCTGCCTACTGGAGTCAGTCGCGGAGACGGGCAGGGCCCGGTCCGTCTCCGGCACAGAGACCACGCTCCCCAGGCAGCGATGGCGTCGGAGCGCATCACGCGCCCCCGTCCGACGCCGTCGCCCGTGGTTGCCGCCGGCCTGCCCACGCCCCCGACGGGCGGGCCGGCGGTGCCTCGCCGGATCCGGCGCACGCACACCCTTCGGCGTCGTCGCGACCGGCCCGCCCGCCCGGACCCGTCGGGCAGCCGGTTCAGGCCGGCCCGCCGGCCTCCCCGAGCGCCTCCAGGACCAGGTCGAGCACCTGCACCGCACCGGTCTTGTCGAGCGGGTTGTTGCCGTTGCCGCACTTGGGCGACTGCACGCACGACGGGCAGCCGGTGCGGCACTCGCAGTCGCGTACCGCCGAGCGGGTCGCCGTGAGCCAGCGCGCCAGGACGGCGTGGCCGCGCTCGGCGAGGCCCGCGCCGCCCGGGTGCCCGTCGTGCACGAACACCGTCGGCAGCCCGGTGTCGGGGTGCAGCGCCGTGGACAGCCCGCCGATGTCCCACCGGTCGCAGATCGCGAACAGCGGGAGCAGCCCGATCGCGGCGTGCTCGGCGGCGTGCAGCGCACCGGGGAGGCGCGCCTCGTCGATCCCGGCGTCGGCCAGGGCGTCCGGTTCGATCGTGTACCAGACGGAGCGGGTGTCGAGGCTCTGCGCGGGGAGGTCGAGCGGGGTCTGGTCGAGCACCGTGCCGTCCGGGGTGCGCCGGCGGTAGCCGACCACCTGGCTGGTGACCGTGGTCGCGCCGAAGCAGACGTCCACCGGGCCGTACCGGCGGGACTCGAGCACCTCGAGCACCGTCACGTCGGACACCGACTGTGCCTCGGTCCGCCAGTCCGGCTCCTCCGGGTGCACGAGCGCGACCCCGCCGTCGAGATCGAGCTCGTCGACCACGTAGCTCTCGCCGCGGTGCAGGTGGACCGCGCCAGGGTGCACGGTGCCCGGTGCGGAACCGCCGTCGACGGTGCCGAGCATGCGTCCGGTGGCCGCCTCGACGATCGCGACCTGCCCGAGGCCCGACCCGCGGATGTCGACCTGCGCCGCCGGGGCGTCCCCGGTGTCCGGCCAGAACCAGCCGTGCGGGCGCCGGCGGAGCACGCCCTCCTCGACCAGCGCGTCGAGAACCTCGACCGCGGGCGCACCACCGAAGATCCCGTCGACGTCGTCGGTGGTCAGCGGGAGCTCGGCCGCCGCGCACGCGAGCTGCGGGGCGAGGACGTACGGGTTCACCGGGTTGAGCACGCAGCTCTCCACCGGGGCGCCGATCAGGGTCTGCGGGTGGTGCACGAGATAGGTGTCGAGCGGGTCGTCCCGGGCCACCAGGACGACGAGCGCCTCGTCGGCCGCGCGGCCCGCCCGGCCCGCCTGCTGCCAGAACGACGCCCGGGTGCCCGGGAACCCGGCGACGACGACCGCGTCGAGCCCGGAGATGTCGACGCCGAGCTCCAGCGCGTTCGTCGTCGCGACGCCGAGCAGCTCACCCGTCATCAGCGCTGTCTCCAGGGCCCGGCGTTCCTCGGGCAGGTAGCCGCCCCGGTAGGCCGCGACCCGGTCGCCCAGCTCCGGTGCGACGTCGGCGACCTGGCGGCGGGCCCCGAGCGCGGTGAGCTCCGCGGCGCGCCGGGAGCGGACGAAGGCGAGCGTCCGCGCGTCCTCCAGCACCAGGTCGGCGAGCATCCTTGCGGCTTCGCCCCCGGCGGACCGGCGGACCGGTGCCCCGTTGTCGCCGGTGATCTCGGCGAGCAGCGGCGGCTCCCAGAACGCGACGGTCCGGCCCGCGTGCGGCGACCCGTCGTCGGTGACGGCGACGACGTCGCGTCCTGTCAGGCGGGACGCGAACTCCGCGGGCCGGGCCACCGTCGCCGAGGCGAGGACGACGGTCGGGTGGGCGCCGTACCGGGCCGCGACGCGCAACAGCCGCCGCAGCAGCAACGCCACGTGCGAGCCGAACACCCCGCGGTAGGTGTGGCACTCGTCGACGACGACGAACTCCAGGCGGCGCAGGAACGTCGACCAGCGGCCGTGCCGCGGCAGCAGCGACCGGTGCACCATGTCCGGGTTCGAGAACATCCAGCGGCAGTGCCGCCGGATCCAGTCGCGCTCCTCCATCGGGGTGTCCCCGTCGAACGAGGCCGGCCGGATCCCGTCCGGGGCGATGTCGTCGAGCGCCCGCAGCTGGTCCGCGGCGAGCGCCTTGGTCGGAGCCAGGTACAGCGCGGTGGCCCGCGGGTCCTCGACGAGACGGGTCAGCACCGGCAGCTGGTAGACCAGCGACTTGCCCGAGGCCGTGCCCGTCGCGACGACGACGTCCGACCCCGCCCGCACGAGCTCCGCCCCCTCGGCCTGATGGGCCCACGGCCGGTCGACGCCGCGCCCGGCCCACCCGGAGCGGAGCACGTCCGGCGTCCAGTCCGGCCAGCCGGTGCTGCGGCCCGGGCGCGGTGGGATCCGGACGACGTGCCGCAACGGGTCGCCGGGATCGGTCTCCGCAGGGGCGCCGGGCTCCCCGGTCGCCTCCGGACCGGCACCGGCCTCCGGACCCGGCTCCGGACCCGGCTCCGGCTCCGTCCCACCCGGCCCGAGCCAGGTCGTGTCGGCCCGGCCCGGATCCACGCCGGAGCCCGCGAGGACGCGGCGGAGCAGCTCGACTCCGCGCTCCGACCCGTCCAGGCACTCCTCGGGGGACCCCACGACCGGCCAGGTTGGCACAGACGTTCGAATCGCGTGCCGGCGCGTCCCGGACGCGCGCCACCACAGGTTCCCCCGGGCGGGCCTTGACCCGGAGTCCGTTGCGCCTCAACCGATCTGCGGGTTCCCGGATTGCACCGTGAACTCTGTGGCGTTGATCACTTTGCCGGGATCGTTATTCGTTGTGATCCCTGTCGCACTGAGTGGTCGGACACACTTCTACACTGCACGCGCCCGGACGGCGGAGCACCGCGGCCCGGGCCCAGTCGACGCCAGTGATGCCGTCGTCGGCAGGGGCGCCGTCGTGGCGTCCCCGCTCGTCGAGGCGGACCTGGTGGAACTTCGCTGATCCAGGAGGACGGATGTCCGGTTCCACCCTCGCCCAGGGCCTCGAGCTCGGTGCGGGAGACCTCACCGTCGTCGGTGTGGTCGCGGTGGTCGCCCTCGTCGCCCTGGCCGTCGGCGGTCTGCTGCTCAGGGAGGTGCTCGCCAACGGCGAGGGCACCCCGAAGATGCAGGAGATCGGCCGCGCGGTCCAGGAAGGCGCCACGGCGTACCTCAACCGCCAGTTCCGCACCCTCGCGGTGTTCGCCGCGGTCGTGTTCGTACTGCTCTTCGCGCTCCCCGCAGAGGACCTCGGT
The DNA here is from genome assembly GCF_001420995.1 of Pseudonocardia sp. EC080619-01. Taxonomy (NCBI): domain Bacteria; kingdom Bacillati; phylum Actinomycetota; class Actinomycetes; order Pseudonocardiales; family Pseudonocardiaceae; genus Pseudonocardia; species Pseudonocardia sp. EC080619-01. The sequence goes on from NZ_CP012184.1 coordinate 2,455,327, forward strand.
GAACGCATCGGCAGGTCCATCTTCTTCGTCGTCGGTGCGGTCTTCTCCGCGATCATCGGCTATCTCGGCATGTGGCTCGCCACCCGCGCGAACATCCGGGTCGCCGCGGCTGCCCGCGAGCCGGGCGGCCGGGAGAAGGCGACCCGGATCGCGTTCCGGACCGGCGGCGTCGTCGGGATGTTCACGGTCGGCCTCGGCCTGTTCGGTGCCGCGATCGTCGTGCTCGTCTACGCCGGCCAGGCTCCGCGCGTCCTGGAGGGCTTCGGCTTCGGCGCGGCCCTGCTCGCGATGTTCATGCGTGTCGGCGGTGGCATCTTCACCAAGGCCGCCGACGTCGGCGCCGACCTCGTCGGCAAGGTCGAGCAGGGCATCCCGGAGGACGACCCGCGCAACGCGGCGACGATCGCGGACAACGTCGGCGACAACGTCGGCGACTGCGCCGGGATGGCCGCCGACCTCTTCGAGTCCTACGCCGTGACGCTGGTCGCCGCCCTGATCCTGGGCACCGCGGCGTTCGGCCTGCAGGGCCTGCTGTTCCCGCTGATCGTCCCGGCCATCGGTGTGATCACCGCGATCCTGGGCGTCTACCTGACCAAGGCCCGCGAGGGCGAGAACACGCTGCGCGCCATCAACCGCAGCTTCTTCCTGTCCGCGCTGTTCGCGGGCGTGCTGTCGATCATCGCCGCGTACGTCTACCTGCCGTCGAGCTTCGGCGCGCTGACGAACCCGACCGACGGCAGTGTCGCCGCACTGGCCGGTGACCCGCGCCTGATCGCGTCGGCCGCGGTGATCATCGGCATCGTGCTCGCGGCCGTCATCCTCAAGCTGACCGGCTACTACACCGGCACCGAGGACCGCCCGGTCAAGGACGTCGGCGAGTCCTCCCTCACCGGCGCCGCGACGGTGATCCTCTCCGGCATCTCGATCGGTTTCGAGTCCGCGGTCTACACCGCCCTCGTCATCGGGGCCGCGGTGTACGGGGCGTTCCTGCTGTCCGGCTCGATCGTCGTCTCGCTCTTCGCGGTCGCGCTGGCCGGTACCGGCCTGCTGACCACCGTCGGCGTCATCGTCGCGATGGACACCTTCGGCCCGGTCTCGGACAACGCGCAGGGCATCGCCGAGATGTCCGGCGACGTCGAGGGCGACGGCGTCGACATCCTCACCGAGCTCGACGCCGTCGGGAACACGACCAAGGCGATCACCAAGGGCATCGCGATCGCGACGGCGGTACTCGCCGCGACCGCGCTGTTCGGGTCGTACCGCGACGCCATCAACCAGGCGCTCGACGGCGCCGGGGTCGCGCTGGCCGACGCCGGAACCGCCTTCGCCTACGAGGTGTTCAGCCCGAACACCCTGGTCGGCGTGATCATCGGTGCCGCGGTGGTGTTCATGTTCTCCGGCCTGGCGGTCAATGCCGTGACCCGTGCCGCCGGCGCGGTCGTGTTCGAGGTGCGCCGCCAGTTCAAGTCCAAGCCCGGGATCATGGACGGCACCGAGCGGCCCGAGTACGGCCGCGTCGTCGACATCTGCACCCGCGACTCGCTGCGCGAGCTGGCCACCCCCGGCCTGCTCGCGATCTTCGCCCCGATCGCGGTCGGGTTCGGCCTCGGCGTCGGCCCGCTGGCCGGCTACCTGGCCGGTGCGATCGCGGCCGGCACCCTGATGGCGATCTTCCTCGCCAACTCGGGTGGGGCATGGGACAACGCGAAGAAGCTGGTCGAGGACGGCAACCACGGCGGCAAGGGGTCCGACGCCCACGAGGCGACGATCATCGGCGACACCGTCGGTGACCCGTTCAAGGACACCGCCGGTCCGGCGATCAACCCGCTGATCAAGGTCATGAACCTGGTCTCGGTGCTGATCGCCCCGGCGATCGTGGTGCTCTCGACGCCGGACGCCAACCCGGTGATCCGGATCCTGATCGCCCTGGTCGCGGTGGCGATCATCGCGGCGGCGATCGTGGTGTCGAAGCGCCGCACGTCGGCCATCACCGACGCTCCGGCCGAGAGCTCGGTGGGCTAGACCGGAGCATCCCGCCACGCGGTATCCGCGGACCACGACGGCCGCTCGTCCCGACCGGGGTGAGCGGCCGTCGTGCGCCGTCACCCGATTCGGCTACCCTGCCCCGGCCGGACCGCGGAGATCATCCGGTTGGAGGAGCCATGCGGACGGTCGGCACGATCGGCGCGGCGCTCGCCGTCGCCCTCCTCGCGGGGTGCGGCTCCCCCGGGCCCACGGTCCCGGAGTGGACCGAGGGGATGTGCACGGCGGTCCGCTCGTTCGTCCAGACCGCCGTCGCGGCGCCGGGGGCCGGCCCGGCACCCGCCGAGCGGCTGCAGGCCGTCGGCGACTACCTGGGCCGCACGACCTCCGCGGTGGACCGCACCCTGGGTGACCTGGACCGGCTCGGCCCACCGCCCGTCGACGGCGGCGACACCCTCGCCGCGGAGCTCGCCGGCGGCCTCGGTGAGATCCGCTCCGCGTTCTCCTCGGCCCGCTCCCGGGTCGGGGCGCTGGACCCGGCCGACCCGGCCGCCGTCGAGCGGGACCTGCCGGGTGCCCTGGAGCCGGTCGCCCGCCTCGGCAGCACGACCGGTCCGCTCGCCGTCGTCACCGGGGACCCGGAGCTCGGCCCGGCGTTCCGGGCGTCCGCGGCCTGCGGCGATCTGACCCGTCTGGCCGAGCAGCCTCGATCACAGTCCGCCCCGGACGGCCCTGCCGGTGTTGCCCCGAACGGTGCAGCGGGGGAGGGTGGCGGCGGCTGACCTGCGGCGGCGTCCTACCGTCGTCACCCGACCGTTACCTCCGGGCCCGCTCCCACGGCCCCCCGACCCTGGAGCCCGACGATGGCCACCCCCCGACCGGCGCGTGCCGCACGGGTCCTGCTCCCCGCCCTGCTCGCCACCCTCCTCGCCGGTGGCTGCGCCCAGACCGTCGCCGGCACGGCCGCGCCGGACCCGGCTCCGCGCCCCACCGAGGGTGTCGGCGCCGACCCGGTCGCCTGGGGCGACACCGTGTGCGGCGCGCTGCTGTCCTACTACCAGCCGCTCAGCGCCCGGCCCGACTACGGCGGCGCCGACCTGCCCGGCATCAAGACCCGGCTGTCCGAGTACCTCGGCAACGTCAAGGGCGGCATCGACAACGGCAAGAAGCAGCTCGCCGATGCCGGCGCCTCCCCGGTCAGCGGCGGCGACCAGTTCAAGACCTCGATCAGCGACCTGCTGAACCGGACCGGGACGACCGTCGACCAGGCCCGGACCGACGTCGACCAGGCCGACCCGAACGACGTGCCCGGCTTCCAGGCACGGCTGAAGTCCGCCGAGGACAAGCTGCGCACCATCGGTGCCGCCGAGGGCCTGGACAAGCTCGGAGCCACCCCGCGCCTGGACAAGGCGGTCGCGACGGCCCCGAAGTGCGGCGAGCTGAACAAGCTGACCACCCCGGGCTGAGCACACGCGTCACCCTCCGGCGTGGCGCTGGTGACAGTGATCGAACATGCGTTCTATGATCGGCGCGTGCCGCAGATGTCGCTGTTCTCCGCGGAGGCCCGGCCGGCCGGGCTGACCGACCTGGCCGGGCTGCTCTGCGGGCCCGGGCGGATCGAGCGGTTCGGCGCCGGGGACACCGCCCGGTTCGACGTACCGCTCCCGTTCGAGGGCCGGGAGCGCGCGCTGGCCGCACTGGCCGCCGCCCGCGGCGTCACCCTGGCGCCGGGCGCGTCCGGCATGCGCAGCGCGTTCCGGCGCGATCTCGTGCCGCTCGCCCGCACCTGGTGCACCCCCGACGGCCGCAAGCAGGTTCCACCGGACTTCCAGCTCGACGGGGCCGCGCTGCGGCTCTGGGCGCTCGCCGCGGGCGTCGGTGACCTGCGCGGCGGGCACCTTCTGCTGCTCGACCCGCACGCGCCGTGGACGCACGGGCCGCTCATCGCCGCGGCGACCCGGGCCGGTCTTCCCCCGGCGCGGCTCGCGACCGGGGAACACGGGGCCCCCGGTCCGGCGTTGCGACTGCACGGCACCCGTCGCATGGCTCGCCTGGTCGAACTGGTGGGTCCGGCGCCGAGCACGCTCGGTGCGTCCGAGTGGCCCCGGCACCACGGCCGACCGGCCGCCTGACCTGCCGAACTCCGGCTCCGGCTACGCTGGCGACTCGCCCGGCCACGGTGGCGCAACCCACGGCACCGGGTGGCGACGGTGTGAGATCGTGCGATCGTCGACCGGATACGGACGCGTAGAGCGACCACTCCGGCACGCTCTGCGGGTGCACCGACAGCACGGTGGAGCACGGCTACGGCGCAGTCGTCGCAACAGGCGCGACGCCGCCGAGGAGATGAGGTAGGACCACGTGGCAGCAGCGACAACGGGAACGGGTTCGGCACGCACGTCGGGGGGCAGCACTCGCAAGCCCACCTCGACGGCGAGCGCGTCCGACCGTCCGGTCCGCCGCCTGGTGATCGTCGAGTCGCCGAGCAAGGCCAAGAAGATCCAGCCCTACCTGGGCAACGACTACGTCGTGGAGTCCTCCGTCGGCCACATCCGCGACCTCCCACGGGGGGCCGCCGACGTCCCGGCGAAGTACAAGGGCGAGTCCTGGGCGCGGCTCGGTGTCGACGTCGACAACCAGTTCAGCCCGCTCTACATCGTGACGCCGGAGAAGAAGAGCACCGTCTCCGAGCTGCGCGAGGCCCTCAAGACGGTCGACGAGCTCCTGCTCGCGACGGACCCCGACCGCGAGGGCGAGGCCATCGCCTGGCACCTCCTGGAGACCCTCAAGCCGAAGGTCCCGGTCCGGCGGATGGTCTTCCACGAGATCACCGAGTCGGCGATCCGGGCGGCAGCGGAGAACACCCGAGAGCTCGACCAGGACCTGGTCGACGCCCAGGAGACCCGCCGCATCCTGGACCGGCTCTACGGCTACGAGGTCTCCCCCGTGCTGTGGAAGAAGGTCATGCCGAAGCTCTCGGCGGGCCGCGTGCAGTCGGTGGTCACCCGGCTCGTCGTGCAGCGCGAGCGGGACCGGATCGCGTTCCGCTCCGCCGAGTACTGGGACATCTCCGCGACCCTCGACGCCGGCGCCGAGGCGACCCCGCGGACGTTCGGCGCCCGCCTGGTCCAGGTCGACGAGCGCCGCGTCGCGACCGGCCGCGACTTCGACTCGCTCGGGCAGCTGAAGAAGGCGGCCCAGAACAACAGCGCCGACGTCGTCGTCCTGAACGAGGCCGAGGCCCGCCGGCTCGCCGAGGGGCTCGAGGGCCGGAACCTGACCGTCGACTCGGTCGAGTCCAAGCCGTACACCCGCAAGCCGTACGCGCCGTTCACCACGTCGACGCTGCAGCAGGAGGCGGGCCGCAAGCTGCGGTTCTCGTCGGAGCGCACGATGCGCAGCGCGCAGCGGCTCTACGAGAACGGCTACATCACGTACATGCGTACGGACTCGACCACGCTGTCCGACGCCGCGATCCAGGCCGCCCGCGCCCAGGCCCGGGAGCTCTACGGCGACGCCTACGTCGCCGACAAGCCGCGCCAGTACACCCGCAAGGTGAAGAACGCGCAGGAGGCCCACGAGGCGATCCGCCCGGCCGGCGAGTCGTTCCGGACCCCGGGGGCGATCGCCCGCGAGGTCGACGGCGACGACTTCCGGCTCTACGAGCTCGTCTGGCAGCGCACGATCGCGTCCCAGATGAACGACGCCCGCGGCACCACCGTGAGCGTCCGGATCGGTGGGACGGCCGGCACCGGCGAGAAGGTCGTGTTCGCGTCGTCCGGACGGACGATCACCTTCCCGGGCTTCCTCAAGGCCTACGTCGAGACCGTCGACGACGGCTCCAAGGAGCAGGCCGACGACGCCGAGTCCCGCCTGCCCGAGCTCACCGAGGGCCAGACGCTCACCGCCGACGAGCTCACCCCCGACGGGCACTCGACCAGCCCGCCGTCGCGCTACACCGAGCCGGCGCTGGTCAAGGTCATGGAGGAGCTGGGGATCGGCAGGCCGTCGACGTACGCGTCGACGATCAAGACCATCCTCGACCGCGGCTACGTCTGGAAGAAGGGCTCCGCGCTCGTCCCGTCCTGGGTGGCGTTCGCCGTCGTCGGGCTCATGGAGCAGCACTTCGGCCAGCTCGTCGACTACGACTTCACCGCCGAGATGGAGGACGACCTCGACTCCATCGCCTCCGGGAACGACTCCCGGGTGCACTGGCTGTCCGGCTTCTACTTCGGGTCCGAGGACGCCGCGCCGGACGACACCGGGTCGGAGATCGCGAAGGCGGGTGGGCTGAAGAAGCTCGTCGGCTCGAACCTCGAGGAGATCGACGCCCGCACGGTCAACTCGATCGTCATGTTCGCCGACGCCGCGGGCCGCGACGTCGTCGTGCGGGTCGGCCGGTACGGGCCGTACCTCGAGCGGATCGTCGACGGCGAGTCCCAGCGCGCCAACCTCACCGACGGCCTGCCGCCGGACGAGCTGACCGAGGAGATCGCCGAGAAGCTGTTCTCGGTGCCGCAGGAGGGCCGCAAGCTGGGCACCGACCCGGTGACCGGCCACGAGGTCGTCGCGAAGGAGGGCCGGTTCGGGCCCTACGTGACCGAGCTCCTGCCCGAGCCGGAGGTGCCCGAGGGTGCCAAGAAGAAGCCGGCGAAGCCGAAGCCGCGGACCGGGTCGCTGTTCAAGACGATGTCGGTCGACACCATCACCCTGGACGAGGCGCTGAAGCTGCTGTCGCTGCCGCGCGTCGTCGGCAACGACCCGGAGTCCGGTGACGAGATCACCGCGCAGAACGGCCGCTACGGGCCGTACCTGAAGAAGGGCACCGACTCGCGGTCGCTGGCCGACGAGGAGCAGCTGTTCACGGTGACCCTCGAGGAGGCGCTGGAGCTCTACAAGCAGCCCAAGCAGCGCGGCCGCGGGCGGGGCGCCGCCCAGCCGCCGCTGCGCGAGCTCGGCGAGGACCCGTCGACCAGCAAGAAGATGGTGATCAAGGACGGCCGGTTCGGGCCGTACGTCACCGACGGCGAGACCAACGCCAGCCTGCGCAAGGGCGACGAGGTCGAGGCGCTCACCGACGAGCGCGCCTCCGAGCTGCTCGCAGAGCGCCGCGCGAAGGCCCCGGCGAAGAAGAAGCCGGCCCCGCGCAGGACGGCGGCGGCGTCGAAGAGCGGCGGGTCGACGGCCCGCAGCACGGCCAAGAAGACCGGGACGACGGCCGCGAAGAAGCCGGCGACGCGCACGCGCAAGTCGCCGACGACCTGACCGTCGCACACGAGAGGGCCCCGTCCGGCACGTCGCCGGGCGGGGCCCTCCCTGTGTGGTGCGTGCCGAGGCTGCGCACCCTCAGGCGCGCGCTCAGCCCCCGGAGAGGGCCTTCTTGACGGCGGCGGCGACCCGGCCGCCCTCGGCGCGACCGGCCGCGGCGGCGTTGGCCTTCTTCATGACCTGGCCCATCTGCTTCATCCCCGGCGCCGCACCGGTCTCCGCCTCCACCTCGGCGACGGCGGCGCGGGCCAGGCCGGCCACCTCGTCGTCATCGAGCTGGGTGGGCAGGTAGCGGGCCAGGACGTCACCCTCGGCGCGCTCGCGGGCGGCCTGCTCGGTGCGGCCGCCGTCGGCGAACGCCTGTGCCGACTCGGCCCGGCGCTTGGTCTCCTTGGTGAGGACGGTGCGGACCTCGTCGTCGGTCAGCTCCCGGGCCGACTCCCCCGCCACCTCGGCCGTCCCGATCGCGGTCAGCGCCGAACGCAGGGTCGTCCGGACCAGCTCGTCCCGGGCCTTCATGGCGGCCGTCAGGTCGGTCCGCAGCTGCTCCTTGAGGGTGCTCACGGCTGGCCACGATAGTCCTGAGCCGTAGGCTGGAGCGCGTGAGTACCGCCCGCACCCTCGCCAGCCTGGCCGCCGGAACCGTCGCGACCGGAGCCGCCGGGCTCGGGTACGCGGCGGGCGTCGAGCGGCGGCACTGGACGCTGCGGCAGGTCGAACTTCCGGTGCTCGACCCGGGGGCACGGTCCCTGCGCATCCTGCACCTGTCGGACTTCCACCTCACCCCCGGCCAGCGCAGCAAGATCCGCTGGATCGCGTCGCTGGCCGCGCTCGAGCCCGATCTCGTGATCGACACCGGGGACAACCTGGCGCACCCGGACGCCGTGCCGAACGTCCTCACCGCGCTCGGGCCGCTGCTCCACCGGCCGGGCGCGTTCGTCTTCGGCAGCAACGACTACTACGGCCCCACCGCGAAGAACCCGGCCCGCTACCTGCGCCGCGGCGACACCCGCCGGGTGCACGGCGCGCCGCTGCCCTGGCAGGACCTGCGCGCCGCGTTCCGCGAGCACGGCTGGGTCGACGCGACGCACGCCCGGCACCTGCTGGAGGTGGACGGCCGCACCGTCCGGATCGCCGGCGTCGACGACCCGCACCTCAACCGGGACCGCTACCCGCGGATCGCCGGCCACGACGCCGACGCCGACCTCCGGCTCGGCCTCACCCACTCGCCCGAACCGCGGGTGCTGGACGGGTTCGCCGCCGACGGCTACGACCTGGTCCTCGCCGGCCACACGCACGGCGGGCAGCTGCGCCTGCCCGGTTACGGGGCGATCGTCACCAACTGCGGGATCGACCGGTCCCGGGCCCGCGGAGCGAGCCGCTGGGGCAGCCACACCCGGCTGCACGTGTCCGCCGGGCTGGGCACCTCGCCGTACGCGCCGGTCCGGTTCGCCTGCCCGCCCGAGGCCTCGCTGCTGACCCTCGTGCCGCGTCCGACCAGCGCCGATGCGGGGAGGGCCACCCCCGCGCAGGCCGTGCCGGGCGTCGGGTAGAGTTCTCAACGGCTCGCAGGAGACCCCAGGTCGACGCCCGGGCCACTCGGGGTGTGGCGCAGCTTGGTAGCGCGCTTCGTTCGGGACGAAGAGGTCGCAGGTTCAAATCCTGTCACCCCGACCACACAAAGGCCCTGGTCAGAGACTCGATCGAGAGTCGCGGACCAGGGCTTTCGTCGTGCGTCCGGACAGCCGTGGTGCGCCCGCGCCCCCTCAGACCTGGGCGTACCCACCGTCGACGGCGAGCTCCGAACCGTTGACGTAGCTGGACGCGTCCGAGGCGAGGAAGACGGCGGCCGCGGCGATCTCCTCGGGCTCGGCCAGCCTGCCGAGCGGAACCGAGGCCCCGGCGGCGGCGAGCTCGTCGGGCGGGAGCAGGTCGACCAGCCCCTGCGTGCGGGTACCCCCGGGAGAGAGCACGTTGATCCGGTACCGGCGTTCACCGGCGCCGTGGGCGAACCCGCGAACCAGGTTGCGGATCGCAGCCTTGGTCGCCCCGTACACGGGCAGGTAGGACTCGGGCCGTGAGACCGCCGTCGATCCGGTCAGGATGATCGACGCCCCGGGCGAGAGCAGCGGCAGCGCCTTCTGCACGGTGAACAGCGAGCCCTTCACGTTGGTGGTGAACATCGCGTCGAACTGCTCCTCGGTGATCTCGCCCAGCGGCGCCACGATCCCGATCCCGGCGTTGGCGACCAGGACGTCGATCCGGCCCGCCTGCTCGGCGACCGTGGCGTAGAGCGCATCGAGGTCGTCGAGCCGACCCACGTCGCAGCGGATCCCGGTCACCCCGGGACCGAGCTCGGCCACGACCTCGTCGAGCTGCTCCTGCCGGCGGCCGACGACGAACACCCGCGCCCCCTCGGCACGGAAGGCCCGCGCGATCGCCAGCCCGATACCCGCGTTCGCACCGGTCACGACCGCGACCTTGTTCTCCAGAACCGGCATGGTGACTCCTGACCAAGTTGTTGACTGATCCGTCCATAACACTGGATATGGACCATTCGGTCAACAACAAGGCCGGTGTCGTGGCTCACGACCACCCGGGGAAGCTCAGGGCGTGGGCAGCAGCCCGTGGAGCAGGGTCTCGGCCATGGCCGACAGGACGGCCGGGTCCTGGCCGACCCGGCCGAGGACGAGCAGGCCGAGCTGGCCGGCGAGCACTGCGTGGGCGGTCTCGTCCGGGTCGACCCGGGCTGCGACATCGCCCTCGCGCTGCGCCCGCCGTACCGCCTCGGCCAGCAGCGTGGTGGTCGCCGCGTAGCTGCGCCGGGCCTCGGTGGCCACCTCCGGGGTGCTGACGGACAGCTCCATCGCCGTGTTGGCGAGCAGGCAGCCGCGCCGGGCCTCCGTCCCGCCGGGGTCGCGCAGCGGGCCGGTCACGAAGCCGCGGATCACGTCGAGAGCGCGGTCGGCCTGGTCGAGCCAGGCTCGCAGCATCCGGTCGTTGGCCTCGTCGTACTCGCGCAGCACCCGCAGGAACAGGCTCTGCTTGTCCCCGAAGGCCCCGTACAGACTCCCCTTGCCGAGCCCGCTGGCCGCCAGGAGATCGTCGAGCGAGGTCCCCGCGTACCCGTTGTCCCAGAACGCGGCCTGCACGGACGACAGGACGCGCACCTCGTCGAACTGGCGTGGACGTGGCATGGGCCGAGGCTAGTCATAGTGGACCGACCGGTCCAGCACCGCACCGGAGAGCCCGCCGGATACGCGACGTTGCCGATGCGGGAACCACTCCACCGGCGCAAACCTCGTACGGCGACACGACCGGCCCGCCGGGCAGCGGCGACGGCCGGCGATGCGGCTCCGCCGGAGGTCAGCCATGCGCACGAGCCTGTTCACCTACTTCCACGACAGCCCCGGACCGTCGCCGGTCGACGACTACGTCCGCGACCTCCGTGCGGCCCGCGACGAGGGGTTCGGCCAGGCCTGGACCGTCCAGCTCCCCTGGGATCCGGACGCCCTGGTCACCCTGGGGATCGCGCTGCGGGAGATCGACGGGATGACGCTCGGCACCGGGGTGCAGCCGATCCAGCTGCGGCAGCCGATGGCACTCGCCCAGTCGGCGCTCACGCTGAACCTCGTCGGCGGCGGCCGCTTCCGCCTCGGCATCGGGCTGACCCACGCCCTGATCTGCGACGGCATGTGGGGCGTGCCGTGGGACCGGCCCCTCCGGCGCATCACCGAGTACCTCGACGGCCTCCTGCCCCTGCTGGCCGGTGACCGGGCGGACGTGACCGGGGAGCTGTACACGACCCGCGGCACGGTCGCCCTCGCCGGCGCCACCGCCCCGCCGGTGTACCTGGCCGCGCTGGGACCGCAGATGCTCCGCGTCGCCGGCCGGCGTACGGCGGGCACGATCACCTTCCTGACCGGTCCACGGACGCTGGCCGGCCACGTGGTGCCCACGGTGCGGGCCGCTGCGGCCGAGGTGGGCCGCGAGGCCGAGGTCGTCGCGGCGCTGCCGGTCTGCGTCACCGACGACGCCGCCAAGGCCCGGGAGCTGGCCGCCGAGACCTACGCCCTGTACGGCGACCTGCCGTCCTACCGGGCGATGCTCGACCGGGAGGGCGTCGAGGGCCCGGCGGACGTGGCGATCGTCGGTGACGAGGACGAGGTCGGCAGCCGCCTGGACGAGCTCGGCGACGCCGGGGTCGCCGAGCTCGCCGCGCACGTCTTCGGCCCGGGTGACGAGGAACGCGCCCGCACCCGCGCGCTGCTGCTGAGCAGGGCCGCATAGCGGGTCAGACCGTGGTCGACGACCGTCCGCCCAGGTGGCGGGCCAGGAAGCGTTCGAGCGTCCCGTACAGCTCGATGTTGCTGTCCGGGTTGACGAACCAGTGCCCCTCGGTCTCGTTCAGCAGATACTCGACCTCGGCCCCGCGGGAGCGGAGCGCGTCGGCGATGCGGTCGGAATGACGCCGGGCCACGCGGACGTCGTTGGCGCCGTGGATCAGCAGCACCGGTGCGGTGATGTCGTCGACCCGGCTGACGGGCGAGCGGGAGAGCATGTCGGCCTCCTGGCGGGGGTCGTCCGCGTCGCCGATGTAGCGACCGTAGGAGTTCCGGACGCTGCGGCGGGCCGCGGGGATCACGGAACGGACCAGGTCCGCCAGGTCGGACATGCCGGTGTAGCTCGCCGCGGCGGCGAACCGGTCCGGGGTGAAGGCGGCCCCGACCAGCGCCGCGTAGCCGCCGTAGGAGCAGCCGTAGATCGCGACCCGGGCGGGGTCGCTGTAGCCCTGCGCGATCGCCCAGTCGACGGCGTCGATCAGGTCGTCGTGCATGCGCCCGGCGAACTCGCCGATCGCGGCCCGGGTGAAGGCCCCGCCGTACCCGGTGGAGCCGCGGAAGTTCACCTGCAGCACGGCGTAGCCGCGGTTGGCCAGCAGCTGCACCTCCGGGTCGTAGCACCAGCTGTCGCGGTACCACGGGCCGCCGTGCACCAGCAGCACCGTGGGCAGGCCGCTGGGTTCCACTCCGACCGGCAGGGTCAGGTGGCACGGCAGGCGCAGCCCGTCGCGGGCGGTGACGGTGACCGGGGTGACCGGGGCCAGGTCGGCCGGGTCGAGGTGCGGGTACGGCCGGAACAGGCGGCGTGCCTGCCCCGTCGCGTGGTCGTAGAACCAGGTGACGCCGGGGTCGCGGTCGTGGGTGAAGTCGACGACCCACCGCTGCGCGCCGGCGTCGCACGACACGTGGCCCAGGTCGCCGTCGGACAGCTCCGCCAGCCGCGGCAGCACCTCCGCGAAGTGCGGGTCGAGGGCGTGGACGTCCTGGCGCTCGCCGAGGTAGCGGGCCCCGAGCAGCTCACCGGTACCCGGGTGCAGGATCAGCGAGGACGGGAACCGCGGGTCGGCCTCCGGACGGGGCGTGTCCAGGTCGAACACGGGGTGGGAGTCCACTCCGGTCTCCTCGCCCGTCGCCAGGTCGAGACGGGCCAGGCGGGTGCGGTCCGAGCCGCGCGCCGAGCCGATCCACAATCCGCTCCCGTCCGGGGTGGGTGCGATCGGGGAGACGCCGAGGAGGAGGTCGGTGAAGCGGGCGATCGGGGTGGGGTCGCCGTCCGCCCACTCCGACAGGACGTGGTCACCGTTCTCCTCCATCGTGAAGACGAGCAGCCGGTCGACGGTGCGGAGCCAGATGAGGACGTCGCCGGGATTCTCCGCGACCAGGGTCAGCCCGCCGGTCGCGAGATCGAGCTCGTAGAGATCGGCCAGCTCGGGACGACGCCTGTTCAGCTGCACGAACGCCGTGCCCGGCCGGTCCGGCGGCAGCTGTGTGCCGAGCAGGCGCACCCCCTCGAAGGGCGTCAGGTCGGCCGTGGGCTCGTCGGGGCGCTCCGGGTCCGCGCGGTGCAGGTGCCAGTTCTCGTCGCCGTCGGTGTCCTGCTGGAAGAGCAGGTACCGGCCGTCGGCGGACCAGAAGAAGGTGTCGACGTTGCGCCGGGTGTCGGAGGTGATGCGCCGGGCGCCGTGGTCGTCGCCGGGGGTGGACCAGTCGGAGTCCACGTCGCGGACGAACACGTTGAGGCGCTCCCGCCACGGGGCGAGGTAGGCGACCTTCGTCCCGTCCGGGGACAGCAGGGCGCGGCTGCGGGTGGGCGGGCCGAAGAACTCCTCGACGGTGATCAGCTTCGGAAGGGGCATGACGTGGCCTCCGGGTGCGACGGGTGCGGGTCGTCCCCGACTCCACGCCCCGACGTCGCGTCGGGCTCAAGCCCGCCCGGGGATGATCCGGGTCACACCGTCGTCGCCGGTCAGCCCTCGTCGACCTCGGCCAGCCGCTGCTGGACCCGGCGCAGGACGCGGTGCTGCACGGGCCGGAGCGTCTGCTCGTTCAGCTCCTCCATCAGCGCGGTCACGCGCGTGCCGAGCGGGGGCAGGCCCGCCAGCCGCGCCGTCACCGGCCCCAGGTACGCCACCAGGTCGTCGACCAGCGCGGTGATCTCGTCGTCCCCGGTGTCCGGTCCGAGCGCGTAGAAGCGCGCCGTCAGCGGTGCGGGCGCGGCCAGGCCGTCGCCGAACAGGGCGGTGAACCCGGCCGGCCCGTCCGTGCCGAGCAGGTGACCGGCCAGGACGAGCTGCTCGTGCTCGAAGCGGGCCATGTCCGCCGGCGTGCCCTCCCCGGGGGCCGACCGCCATGCCGACAGCTCCGGGGGCAGGTCGGGTGGGGCACCGCTGCTGCGCAGCGCAGCGATGTCGGCCCGGCGGGCGGTGAGCCGCTCGATGTCGGCGGCGGCCCGGCGATCGAGCTCGTCGAGCAGTTCCTCCGCGGCCGCCGGGTCGTCGAGCACACCGGGCAGCGCGGACAGGGGGATCCCGAGCGCCGCCATCCGCGTGATGCGCAGGAGCCGGACGAGGTGCCCGACGTCGTAGTGCCGGTAGCCGCCGGCCGAGCGCGGAGGCTCGGGCAGCAGGCCGATCTGGTGGTAGTGGCGCAACGTGCGGACGGTGACACCGGCCAGGTCGGCGAGCTCGCTGCTGAGCACCGCGACCTCCTTCCGACTCCGGACAGCAGAGGACGACAGTAGAACGACGGCCCCGGCGGCGACGACACCGCAGCGCTACGCGCTGCGCCCGTCCAGCCGGAGCGGCTCACCGCCGTTGTAGCGGTCGGCGACGGCGTCCGGGCCCTTGGTGATCAGCTGTGCGAGGTTCGCCGCGTGGCCGTGCCCGAGCCCGTGGTCGGACTTCAGCCAGGCGATGATCTCCCCGGCCTTCGCGGTGGCGAGCCCCCGCTCCTGCGCGAGGTCGAGGAACGCGCGCGGGGTGATGCCGGTCTGCGCCTCGGCGTTGTCGAGGTAGGTCTGGAATCCGCTCATACCGATACAGACCGGACGCGCCCCGGGATCTCATCGGCGTCCGGCCAGTGAGATCACCGACGGCGGAGCGGCTGCCGCTGCCAGTAGGTGGCCGAACGCAGCACCCACTCGACCGGTCCGAACCGGAACCGGCGCAGCCACCACCGGCTCGCGACGAGCAGCAGGGCGAAGATCGCCAGGGCGATCGCGAGCGTCCCGAGTGTCGGCACACGGTCCACGAGTCCGGCCGCCGGGAAGATCAGCAGGCACAGCCAGCCCTGCGCGAGGTAGTTCGTCAGCGCCGTCCGCCCGGCCGGGACGACGACGCCGAGCATCCGCCGTCCGATGCCCGTCCGGTGCAGCAGGAGCAGTCCCGCGACGTACGCGGCGACGAACGCCGGTGCCGTCAGCAGGGACAGGCCCCGTGCCACCGCGGCGGCCGGGTCGAGCCCGCCCTCGACGGGCGCGAGCACGGACGGCACCGCACCGGGCACCCCGACCACGAGCCCCGTCACCAGGACCGTCCACAGTGCCGCATCGGTCGGTTCGCGCCGGTGCAGCAGGCCACGTCTGCCCGCCGCGAGTCCGAACAGGACCAGGGCGAGGTAGTCCGGCAGCGAGAGCAGGGTCGTCGGCAGCTCGGCGAGCCGGTCGGCGAGGAGATTGCCGGGCGGCGCCGGCACGGGCTCGGCGGGGACGTCGGCCCCGGAGGTGAGCAACGCCGTCGCGCCGTAGAACGCCGCGACCGCGAGCAGCAGGATCACCCCGGCCCGGACCGCGTTGCCCGTGCTGATCCGGCGCATCGCGACCGTGATCGCCCCGGCCACGGCGTAGACGGCGAGCACGTCGTGCGTGAGCCCCAGCAGGAGCAGCACGGCCATCCGGCGCCCGAGCCGGCGCACCGTCGTGCGTCCGGTGCCGGACCGTTCGAACTGCGTCGCGATGCCGTACCCGAACAGGAACGCGAACAGCATGTGGAACTTGTCGACGAGGAACAGGCGGCGGACGTCCCGCACCAGTTCGTCGATCGGTGCCGTG
The DNA here is from genome assembly GCF_001420995.1 of Pseudonocardia sp. EC080619-01. Classification (NCBI taxonomy): domain Bacteria; kingdom Bacillati; phylum Actinomycetota; class Actinomycetes; order Pseudonocardiales; family Pseudonocardiaceae; genus Pseudonocardia; species Pseudonocardia sp. EC080619-01. The sequence continues at coordinate 2,470,969 of NZ_CP012184.1, forward strand.
CCGGGCACCGTCTCGGCGACGGACCAGATGTTCACGAGCACGATGCCCAGCAAGGCGACCCCGCGCAGGACGTCCAGCACGACGACGCGGTGTGCGCCGGTGACGAGGGGATCGGGCGGGACGCGGTCGGTGCCAGTACCCACGAGCCTCCAGGTGCCCGTCGCGGTCGATGATCGACACCGTCTCGTGCGTCGCCCTGGTGGAAACACGGGGATCCGGATCTCACCCGTCCGTGTGGGCAGCCGGGCGACGGTCCATGATCGTGCATGGTCCTCGGTCCACGGAGAGGAGGCACCGATGCCGCTCACCGCGGCCCAGTCCGCCCTCCTCGCGGCCTGGCTCCCCGGCGCCGAGCTCGTGCACGACCACAGCTGGGGCCTCGCCGGGACGACGGTCCTGCAGCTGCGCCACGCCGGGCGCGAGCACATCGTGAAGGCCGGCGACGACGCCGACACCCACATCGTCCGCGAGCTGCGCGCCCACCGCAGGTGGCTGGGCCCGCTGCGCGGCCACGTCCCGGCTCTCCTGCACGCCGACGACGACGCCCGGCTGCTCGTCACCCGGTACCTGCCCGGCAGGCTCGTCGAGGGCGACCCGTCCGAACACGACCCCGGTACCTACCGCCAGGCCGGACGGCTCCTGGCGCTGCTGCACGACCAGCCGTCCGTCGTCGACCCCGGGTACGAGGCGCGGATGCGGGACCGCTCGCTCGCACACCTCTCCCGCCCGCACCGGATCGCGCCGTCGACCGCGGACCGGCTGCGGTCCGAGATCGCGTCCTGGCCGGACGGCCCGGCGACCCTCGTCCCGACCCACGGCGACTGGCAGCCACGGAACTGGCTGGTGCACGACGGCGTCGTCGCCGTGATCGACCTCGGGCGGGCGGACCTGCGCCCCGCGGCCACCGACCTGGTCCGGCTGGCCGCGCAGCAGTTCCGCGGGCACCCGGAGCGGGAACGCGCCTTCCTCGACGGCTACGGCGCCGACCCGCGGGAACCGGCCGCCTGGCGGCGGGAGCAGGTGCGCGAGGCGGTCGCCACGGCCGTCTGGGCGTACGGGATCGGGGACGAGCCGTTCGAGCGCCAGGGCCACCGCATGGTGGCCGAGGCGCTCGACGGCACCGGCTGAACCGGCAGGTCCGTGCCCGTCAGACGGGCCTGGTCCCCTCGGTGGCCTGCAGCTGCCCGGCCGGGAGCCGGTCCGCGCCCCAGCTCCGCTCGATGTAGCCGATGATCCCGGCGATGTCGGCGTCGGGCACCTTCTCCGGCTCCCCGCGCTCCAGCGGGTCGACGTGGAAGATGTAGAGCCGCGAGGCGAACTGGTCGAACGGCAGCGACGCCTCGCCGAACCGCTCCCCGTTGCCCGCCGTCGAGACCACGACGCCGTCGCCCCAGTCCTGCCCGCTGTCGTTGTTCGGGTTGTAGAAGTACACCCGCATCACGTCCTGCGGATCGGGCGCGACCCGCAGGATGGTGATCGCGTGCCAGCCGACGTAGCGGGCGGCGCTGTCGGTGACGGCGACGCCTGCCGGCTGCGGGTGGATCAGCGGCTGCGCCCCGTTGTAGGACGGGTGGTAGCCGGCGTGGAACTGGCGGAGGAAGTCGTCGAGGTCGACCAGGTTGCCCGTCGCGACGTCGACGTCGATGTGGAAGCCGCGGTGCGCCCACCAGCCGTGGAACTCCGGGTTGACCCACCGGTGCGGGTCACCGGGCCGGTCCGCGCACCGGCGACCCATCTCGGCGTAGATCCGGTCCAGGTGCGGCACGACGACCAGCGACACCGGGTCGAGGTCGACCGGCAGCGCCTGGGCCACCCCGGCCCCGCTCTCCTGCGAGGAGATCCGCTGGCCCTCGAAGTGCATGATGATCTCGTCGTCGCGGGCCGCCCAGACGACCATCTGCAACAGGTAGTCGGGATCGTTGTAGGCCCACATCGACAGCGCACGGGCCGACTGGCAGGTCGGGTTGTCACCCTGCCCGATGCCCAGCGGCTGGCCGAGCATCGACAGCACGCCGGCCAGCAGCCGCACCTCGGGCGCCGGGTCGCCGCCGAACGCCGCGACCAGCCGCTCGCGGGCGGCAGGCGACAGTTCGAGCGCGATCTGCCGCCACAGCGACGGCACCACCGGCGGCTCGTAGAGAATGCCGCGGTCGAGCAGCAGGGCGAGCCCGTAGATGCACTGGGCGGTCTGCGGGGTCACCGCCTCCTCGATCAGCCGGTGCACCAGGTCCCGGTAGCGGAGCAGGCAGTTCTTGCCGGTGTCGGACACCCCGAGCGCCTCGGCGATGAGGTAGTCGCTCTCGTGGCGGAGGAACTGCAGCAGCTCCGCGTGGTACGGCGAGACCAGGCCGGTGTCGTGCATGGCCCGGGCGAACCCGGACGCCTCGTACTGCAGCCCACCGGTGTCCATCGCCTCCAGCCGGGACCGGAAGACGTCGACACCCGGGTCGTCCCGGCATGCCTCGGTGGTCCCGAACAACGCCGTGATCAGCCGGTCCAGGCCCTGCCCGGACGACAGGTCGACGTCCGGGTCACCGCGCCAGATCGACAGCCGCGTGATCAGCGACGCGACCTGGTCCACCTGGATCGGCCGCTGCCGCAGGACCCGCCAGATCTCCTCGACGAGCTTGTCCAGGACGACGTCGTAGCCGACGACGTCGGCCACGTGCCGGAACAGGTCGCGGGTGAGCTGCGCCGTCCGGCCCTGCCGGGTCCGCTCCGCCTCGGTGGGCGGGGTGAACAGCAGTTCCAGGTTCATCGCCAGCACCTGGGACAGGAACTCGCGGGCGTCCTCCGGGGTCAGCGACGGGTGCTCGTAGTCGCCGCTGGCGACCGCGAGCGTCCGGAGCTCGCTGGTCGCCTCCATCACGACGGTGTCCGCGTCCCCGCTGTGCAGCCCCGGTCCGACGAACGACGGGACGAGGATCTCCGGTGTGGCCCAGTCCGTCCCGAGGAACACACCGGCCTCCTCGAGCTCCCGGGCCCGGGCCTGGACAGCGGCGGCCCCGCCCGGCTGCAGCAGGACCCGCCGCAGCTGCTCGAGGACCCGCCGGAGCTTCGTCGTCTTGCCGAAGTCGGCGGTCTGGGCCAGGGCCCGGGTGGCGTCGTCGAGCGAGACCAGGCGCTTGTCCAGCACCGGGGTCTCGTCCGCGACGTCGGGGGTCGGTTTCACACGGCTTCCCTCGTTCGGTGTTCTGCGTCCGGTGTTCCCGCTGACGCGGGCCTCAGACGTAGAAGTCGAGTTCTTCCTGCTTCTTCAACAGATCACGCATGCGGTAGGGGTCGTCCCCGAAGAAGTACAGCAGGCCCCAGTGGGTGCCGAACGCGGTCCGCTTGGTGACCGTCTCCTCCAGCGGCGCCGAGAGGTCGTGCGACTCGTAGTAGTCGTCGTCCTCGGTCTCCTCCGGGATCTGGAGGTCGCTGACGACGCGCCGACGGGGGTAGACGCCGAAGCACCCGGCCACGCCCTCGGCACCCTCGACCTCCTTCGGGAAGAAGGCGTCGATCTCCTCCTCGGTGGTCGTCGGGTCGAAGGCCAGCACGAGCGCCTGGTACGCGTTGAACCCGTAGGCGCGCTCCAGCAGCTCGAAGACCTTGAAGCCCGGCGGCCGGTAGGCGACCTCGCCGAAGTACATCTCGCCGTCGGAGGTCACGAAGTACTCCGGATGCACGAACCCGAACTCGATGTCGAAGGTCTTGATGAGCTTCTCGATCTGCGCGGTGATCGCCGGGCGGTACTTCTCGAGCTCCGGGGTCGCCGGGACGAACACCGAGTAGCCCAGGGTGACGTACTCGGAGATGTTCAGGAATTTGATCTTCCCGTTGTGGACCCAGGCCTCGACGGCGAACTCCCAACCGTCGAGGTGGGATTCCATCAGGACCGGGAACTCCTCGTCCGGAATGGTGTCGACCTCGTCCGGAGTACGGATGACGCGGTGCCCGAGGCATCCGGCCTTGTCGAACGCCTTGAGGTGGATCGGGTCGTTCGGGTCGCCGTCGAGCTTGAGGAGCGTCTGGTTGACCCGCTTGAGGAACCGGATCACGTCCTCACGGTCGTGGGCCTCCTCGAAGATCCCCACCCGGATGCCGCCGAGCTGCGCACGGCGCTTCATCAGCGCCTTGTCGCGGAGCAGCATCGCCTGGCCGAAGAGCCGGGGGTTGTCCATCAGGACGGAGTTGATCGCCCCGGCCCACTCCACCGTCTCCTCGAACAGCGGGATCGCGACGTCGACGCCCTTCTCCTGCAGCGTCTCGGCGATCTCCATCGAACGGTCGTTGAGTCGCTCGAAGTTCCACGGGACGTAGGGGATGTCGTGCTCGGCGCAGTACTCCTCGGCCCATTCCGGAGCGACGACGACATATCTCCGGTCGAAACGGTCGAGCGCCTCGACCGCGTTCAGACTCCATCCGAGGAGAGCGACGTAACCCTTGTCTGGATTCTTGGCGACCGGCTCGGACCGAGGCATCGAAACAGTTCCCCCGTGATAGCGCTTTTCCCAATGAATTCGGGCGGACCACTCGACCCTACCTGCCATGTGTTTGTCCGGCCGGTCGTGGCGTGGATCAGCCCGGTCCGGCGTGCTCCTCGGCCAGGGCGACGAGCCGGCGGAGACGGCCGGCCACGGCGTCCTTCGACAGCGGCGGGTCGGCCCGCTGCCCGAGCCGGGACAACGACAGCGCCGGGTGCCCGACACGCAGCAGACCCGCACTGCGCAGCTGTTCCGGCGCATCCGGCCCGAGCACCTCGAGTGCCCACCGGACGCGGGCGACGGTCCGGTCGGCGGCCTCGGCCGCCCGGCGCGCGTTGACGGTCTCCAACGGGACGTTCAGCGTCCGCGACGGAGCCGGGGGCGCCGCCGCCGCGCACCGGCGCAGCAGGTCGGCGACGCCGGGAGCACCGGTCGCCCGGAGCAGCGCGTCGATGCAGTCCGGATCACGGACCACGACCCGGTGCTCGGTCGCCGTCTCCTGCGCGACGGCCAGCACCCCGAGACCCCGGGCGGCCCCGACCAGCGCCAGCACCACGGCGGGCCCGGGGCAGCCCACCTGGATCCGGACCCGGCCCGACGACCGCAGGATCCGGCCACGGGCGAGCAGCGCACCGCGCCAGGCGCCGGCGGCGACCGCGGGCCCGCCGCCGACGACCGCGGGCGGGAGCCCGAGGACGGCACGGCCCGTCCGGTCGACGAGGCCGGTGGCCCTGGCCAGGTCGGAGCCGGTAGCCGTCACCCTGACGAAATAGCGCAGCGGGTGGCCCGACACGTCGACGGCGTCGGCGCGGGCCGACGCCCGGCCGTACAGGTCCACCAGTTCACGGCGCAGCCGGACCGCGGGCTCCGGCGAGGTGAACTCGGCACGGACGACGGTGCGGCCACCGGCCGTCGTCACGTCACCCGAGATCCGGAGCTGGGTCGCCGTGGCGGCGTGCCGGACCACGGGACGTTCCTCGCGGACGGCGCCGAGCTCGCGGTGCAGCTCGGCGGTGACGCGCTCGGGATCGAACACGGTCTCTCCTGCAGGTGCGCGCGAGGGCGGGGTGGGGTCACGAATCCCCCGATGTGACCCCACCCCACCGGGCCGGACGGGACGTGGGAACGGCCCGTCGTGGTCGTGGGTCAGGCCGGCCCGTCCGGCCCGGCGTGCATCGGGCACCGCGGATCGACACACGGCTCGTCGACGGCACCCGACCGGAACGCGGCGTTGGCCAGCACCGAACAGAGGCAGCCCCGGGCCTTCGCCCGCGGTCCACCCGGCGCCAGGTCGTCGCGCGATCCGGACGCCGAGGGCTCCGCCCCCTGCCCGCTCGTCGCCTCCGTCATCGGTCCCCCTCCGCACACGATGCGCGCCCGGCGTTCCCCGAGAGGCCCGTGCGCATGTACACGCAGCGACCGGGCACGAACCCGTCGTGCCGGTCGGACACGGAGAGTACTCTATACGCGGAGTAACGCCTATTTCGGCTCGGTACTCACCGGAAGGGGGGCATCGGGGTCGAGATCGATCCCGTTCTCGCGGGCGAGGCCGTCGATCTGGGCCCAGATCAGGGCCGTGAGGTGTTCGGTGACGGCGTCCCGGGACACCGCCCGGCGCACCAGCCACCACTCGGCCGTCGCCTGCACCGACCCGACCAGTGCCTGCGCCCAGATCTGGACCAGCTCCGGCTCGTCGAACCCGAGCGACTCCACGTAGCTCCCGAGCAGACCGGCCAGCGCGCCGGAGATGAACTCCCGGCCGGCGTCGGCGACCTCGTCGCCCTGCCCGGGCAGCCGGCGCCGGAACAGCAGGTGGATGTTCGGCGAGTCGTCGAGGAAGCGCATGAAGGCGTCCAGCGAGGCGCGGATGCGCGGGCGGATCGCGCCCTCGTCGTAGATCGCCGGCATGAGGCGTTCCATCAACCGGTTCGTCGCGCGCTCGGCCATCGCGTCGAGCAGCGCCGCCCGGTCGCCGAAGTGCCGGTAGATCACCGGCTTGGTCACCCCGGCCTCGTGGGCCACCTGGTCCAGACCGAGGTCCGGACCGTCCCGCCCGAGGACGGCCAGTGCGGCGTCCACGAGCTCCTCCCGCCGCCGGGCGCGGTGGGCGGCCCAGCGCGTGCTCCGGCCGTCGACCGGACGTCCCGCGGGCGCGGGACGCTTCTCGGGTCGGTCGACGGCGGACACGATCGGGATGATCCTCCTTCGGACGTCTGCCGGGTAGCGCGCGTGCGGCCCCCGGCGAGCACCCGGGCGCCGGATCCAGCCGTACCCGGACGCCAGTGGATCATGCCCTTTCCTGCGCCCCGGTTCACCCTGTGGTGAGCCCCCGGACGACGAACGCGACGAGCCGGTCGGCGAGATCGTCGTCGAGGGGTGCGCCGTGCACGGTGAGCCGCCAGAACGGCACGCTCCCGAGCACGTCCACGACCAGTTCGGCGTCGGCCCCGGCGGTCCGTCCGGCCGGGATCTCGCCGCGCGCGACGGCGCGCTCCAGCACCGCACCGGAGCGGGCGCGGCGCGGCCCGGCGAGCCGCTCGCGGAACGCCGACGCGAACTCCGGTGAGCGACGCGCCTCCGCCAGCAGGTCGGGCAGGACGAGGCCGAGGCGCGGGTGGTCGAGCCAGTCCCGCATCCCCGCGACGAGCTCGCGCAGGTCCCCGGCGAGCGTCCCGGTGTCCGGGGCGGGGTCGTCCGGCACGCCGAACCGCCCGACGACGTCGACCACCATGCTGTCCTTGCCGGGCCAGCGCCGGTAGAGGGCGCTCTTGCCCACCCCCGCGCGGGTCGCGACGCGCTGCATCGAGAGCCGGCCGTAGCCGACCTCCGCGAGCTCGACGAGCACGGCCTCGACGACGGCCTCGGTCAGTTCGGGCCGGAGCACGGCGGCCCCGGTCGCGGGTCGGCGAGCGGTCATGGTCACAGCATACGACTGGACGAGACGGCCCCGTCCCGTCCATAGTTGGTCGGGACGGGACCGTATCGACCAGACCGGAGTCACCCGATGGACGAGCAGGACCGCCGCGAGCGCGCACACCGCGCGATGGACGCGGCACTCGACCGGATCCTCGACCACGACATGGCCGGTTTCGCCGCGCTGTGGGCCCCCGGCGGCACGATGGACTTCCCGTTCGCGGCCGCGGGGTCGCCGTCGCACCTGGACGGGCGGGACGCCGTGGCGCGCTACGTCGACGGCTACAACGACCTGCTGCTGCCCGGCTCCGTCGTGACTCAGACCCGGCACGAGACCGCCGACCCGGACACCCTGGTCGTCGAGTTCACGGTCGAGGGCCGGATCGTCGCGAGCGGCGAGCCCTACACGATCGGCTACGTCGCCGTCGTGACCGTCGGACCGGACGGGATCGCCGGGTACCGCGACTACTGGAGCCCGCTCGCGGTGCAGGACACGCTGGGGCGCACCGGGCTCGCGGAGCCGACGCGATGACCGTCCTCGTCACCGGCGCGACCGGCACCACCGGCTCCCGGGTCGCCGCACTGCTCGACGACGCCGGCGCCGACGTCCGCCGCGCCGCCCGGTCCACCCCGGTCCGGTTCGACTGGGCCGACCCCGCGACGCACGACGCCGCGTTCGACGGCGTCGACCGCCTCTACCTGCTCCCTCCGCTCGCCACCCCCGACCCGGCGCCGGTGGTCGCCCCGGTCCTGGAGCGGGCCGTCGGACGCGGTCTGCGCCGCGTGGTGCTGCTGAGCGCGGCCGCCGTCGAGCGGGGCACCCCCGGACTCGGCGCCGTGCAGGACCTCGTGGCGGAGACCGTCCCGGAGCCCGTGCTGCTGCGCCCGTCCTGGTTCACCCAGAACCTGCTCGGCGACCACCTCGCGGCCCGCGGCCTGCGCTCCGGCGAGCTGGTGACCGCCACCGGCGACGGCCGGCTCCCGTTCGTCGACGCCGGGGACATCGCCGCCGTCGCCGCCGCGCTGCTGCTCGCCGACGGCCCGCCCGAGCCCGACGTCGTCGTCACCGGCCCGGAGCCGCTGTCCTACGACGACGTCTGCGCGGTCTGGACGGACGTGACCGGCACCCCGGCACGGCACGTGGCGGTGAGCGTGGCCGCGATGACCGACCGGCTCGTCGCCGACGGGATGCCCGCCGACTACGCCGCCGTCCTGGCCGGGCTCGACGGGTTGATCGCCACCGGCGCGCAGTCCGGGACGAGCGACGCGGTGCGGCGGTGGACCGGGCGGGAACCACGGAGCGTGCGGGAGGTGCTCGCGGCCGCCGTGGCAGGCTCACACTGATCCACGACACGAGGAGGCGCGGTGCGACGGGTGCTCTGCCGGGAGTTCACCGATCCCGAGCGGCTGGAGGTCGTCGAGGAACCGGCGCCGCGGCCGGGTCCGGGCGAGGTGCTGCTGGAGGTCGAGGCGGCGGCGGTCAGCTTCGTCGACGGGCTGATCGCCCGCGGCGGCTACCAGCTGCGGCCGGAGCTGCCCTTCACGCCCGGGTCCGCGGTGGCGGGGACGGTCGCGTCCGGGCCCCGCGCGGGCGAGCGGGTCGCCGCGCTCCTGGGCCTGTTCGGCGGGTTCGCCTCGCACGCCGTCGTCGCCGATGACGAGCTCGTCCCTGTTCCCGACGGCGTGGACGCCGGCGTCGCGGCCTCCTCGATGGAGGGCTACGGGACGGTCGCGTTCGCCCTGGGGCACCGGGTCACGGTCCGCGAGGGAGACCGGGTCGTCGTGCTCGGCGCGGGCGGCGGGATCGGGCTGGCCGCCGTCGACCAGGCCCGTGCCGCGGGCGGCCGGGTGCTCGCCGTGGCGTCCACGGAGGACAAGCGGGAGGCCGCGCTGGCGGCCGGCGCCGAGGACGCGATCGGCTACGGCGACTCCCCCGCGGCACTCAAGGACGCGCTGCGGGACCGGACCGGCGGCGGCGTCGACGTCGTGATCGACCCGGTCGGCGGCCCGAACGCGGAGGCCGCGCTGCGGGCGCTCGGCACCGGGGGCCGGTTCTGCGTCATCGGCTTCACCTCGGGCGAGATCCCGCGGCTGCCGGCGAACGTGGTGCTGCTCCGCAACCGGACCGTCGTCGGCGTCGACTGGGGTGACTGGTCGCGGAACGACCCGGGTGCGGCACGGGACCTGGCCGCGGAGGTGCTGCGCCGGATCGCCGCCGGGGAGCTGCACCCGCCCGCTCCCGCCACGCTCCCGCTGGAGCGGGCGCAGGAGGCGACCCGGCGCTACGCCGAGCGCACCGCCGTGGGGAAGCTGGTGCTGGTCCCCTAGCCGTCATCACCCTTGATGACGCCCGGTAATGGCCCGGTGACACCTCCCGATAGGCCGTTCGCAGGCGCGGCAGCAGCGCCGCACGGACCACTCGGGAGGACAGCCGATGACCGCCACCCAGCCCTGGGCCACCACCGTCGAGCAGGCGCCGGTGGCGCGCGGGAACGCACCGGCGACCGCCGGGTTCTGGCTCGGCCTGGTCGGTCTGGTGGCCGGGTTCGTGCCGATCCTGGGGCTCCTGGTCACCGTGCCCGCGGCGGTCCTCTCGCACGCCGGGCGGGCGCGCTTCCGCAGCGGCCGCGCGGCGGGTCCCGGACGGTCGACCGCGGGGACGGTGCTGGGCTGGACCGGTAGCGCGATCTGCGTGCTGATGTCGGTCTTCATGATCGTCGCCGCCGCGAACGCCCCGGTCCAGGCCGTCCAGCCGGTGGCGGCCGCGCCGGTCGCTCCGGCCCTGCTGACCGTGCCGAACGTCGTCGGGATGGACGACCGACAGGCCCGCGAGGTGCTGGCGGCCGCAGGCTTCAGCAACGTCGTCCTCGGCCCGTCGACCGGGTCGATCGCGGGGGTCGCCGCCGGCACCGTGACCACCCAGCTCCCCGGCGTCGCCGCCCTGGCCGCCCCCGGCGACCCGATCGTGCTCGGGGAGGCCGCCGCCCCGCCCGCCCCGCCGGCGCCGGTCGTCGCCCCGCAGAGTGCGCCGACCACCGCCGCCGCACCCGCGGCGCAGGCGCCGGCCCTCGTCGCGGAGCCGGACACCGACGTCGACCGGCCCTACGTCCCGGCCGCGCCGCAGCCGCTCGTCTCGTCCGGCTCGGGCAGCTCGTCGGGCTCGTCGGCCTACTACGCCAACTGCTCGGCGGCCCGCAGCGCCGGCGCCGCGCCGCTGTACCGCGGGGACGCCGGCTACAGCTCCAAGCTCGACCGCGACGGCGACGGTGTCGCCTGCGAGTGACGGCGACGGTGTCTCAGGCGGGGCGGGCGGAGACGCCCGCCCCGCCGTCGCCGGTCACCGGCGTGACCACCCACCCGTGCCGGGCCAGCCCCGCCGGTACGGCGTCGGGCGGCGGGCCCTCGTAGAGCACGTGCAGGACACCGCCCGGCGCGAGCGCGGCCCGCAGCACGGCCAGCTCGGGGGCGGGGTCACGGGTCCAGAACAGGTTGACGTTCACGGTGAACGCGACGTCCACCGCCCCGTCGGGCACGACGAGGTCGTGCAGCGCGGACTCTCGGACCTCGAGCACCCCGGACGCGACGTGCGCGGCGTTGCGCTCCGTGGTCCGCCGCACCGCGACGGCCGACCGGTCCACCGCGAGCATCCGGCCCCCGGACAGCCGCGGGCAGAGCAGTTCGGCGGCCGCGCCCGGGCCGCACCCGATCTCGAGCACCCGCGTCGACGGCGACGGGTCCACCACGCCCGCTGCGAACCGGATTCGCTCCGGAACCATCCTCGTCACTCCCGCAGCGTGGCACGACCGGGCCGGACACGGGCATAGTCGATGTGGTGAACGAGCCGGTGCACCACGACGACGTCAGGATCTCCGACGCCGACCGCGAGGTGGTCGCCGCTCGGCTGCGTGCCGCCCACTCCGACGGCTACATCGACCTGTCCGAGTTCGACGAGCGCGTCGCCGAGGTGTGGCGGATGCGCACCCGCGGCGACCTGTCCCGGGTGACCCGCGACCTGCCGGTCGCGCGGCCGCAGCCGCGCCGGGACGGGCTGGTGTTCTCGTCGTCGCCGGGTGGCGTCGCGATGCGGGTGCTGTCGATCATCTGGCTGTGCGTGACGGCTGCGGCCGCCGCCGGGACCGGGGTCGTCGCGCTGCTCTCCGACCTGTCCCCGTGGTGGTTCCTGCTGGTCGCCGCCCCGCCCGGCGCGGTGCTGGCGTCGCTGTGGCTGGCCGGGATCGGCCGTCCCCGGCGCAGCGGCCGCTAGCCGGCCGCCGCGCCGGGGCGGTGCTCAGCCGGCGCTCCGCTCCTCCTCGTACCGCTTCGTCATCGTGTCGACCGCGTCGAGCTGGGTCTGCGCGTGCCGCTCCCGGGTCGACGACGCCCGGTCCTTCGCCGCGAGCGTCCCGGCGGCCTGGCCCTGGAACTCGGGCATCACGTACTGGGCGATGAGCTCCCAGGACCGGCGGGTCGCCTCCGGGTTGGCCCACTCGTGGCCGAGCAGCAGCATGCACCCGAAGCCGCCGGACTGGTCGGCGAGCTTCTGCACCTGGGCCTTCGCGTCGTCGACGGTCCCGATCGCGCCGATACCGGCGTCGTTGATGAAGTCGATCATCTCTCGGACGTTCGAGCCGTCGACGGCCATCTGCGGGAACGCGGCGACCTTCTGGAAGTAGTTGAACCAGTGCTCGATGCCGTACTCGACGTCGCGGTAGGCCTGCTCCCGCGTCTCCGCGACATGCATGAGCCCGACCAGCCGCCACTTGTCCCGGTCCGGGGCGGGCTGCCCGTGGTGGGCGGCGCGCTCCTCGACGACGTCCCAGTGGTGGGCGAGCGCGTCGAAGCCGTCCTGGGTGAGCGTCGCGCCGATCGACATCAGCCCGACGCCGTGCTGCCCCGCCATCCGCGGGCCGGTCGGTGAGGCGACCGCGGCGACGGCCACGTCGAAGCAGGGATCGGTGTAGGGCGCGAGCTGCAGCTGGGCGTCGATCAGCTTGTGGGTCGGCGTCTCCGCGTTGACGACCTCGCCGCGCAGCAGCCGCATGATGATGTCGAGGTTCACCGCGAGCAGCTCGCGGGTGGCGGTGGGATCGAGACCGATCATCGCCGAGTCGGTCGGCAGCGAGCCGGGTCCGCAGCCGAGCATCGTCCGGCCGCGGGTGAGGTGGTCCAGCATCACCATGCGGTCCGCCACCCACAGCGGGTTGTGGTACGAGATCGACGTGACGCCGGTGCCGAGCCGGATGTTGCGCGTGCGCTCGGCCGCGGCGGCGATGAAGATCTCGGGCGACGCGATGATCTCCGACCCGGCCGAGTGGTGCTCACCGATCCACGCCTCGTCGAAGCCGAGGCGGTCGAGGTGCTCGACCAGTTCGAGATCGCGTTGCAGGGCCAGGGTCGGGTTCTGGCCGGGCTTGTGGAAGGGGGCCAGGAAGGTTCCGAATCGCAGTCTGCTCACGGGGACTCCTCGTCGGGCGCGGGCACCCGCTCCGGTGGGGGCACCCTCCCCGAAGTCCTTACCCGTCGTGACCGGCGTCACGCAACTGTCGAATATTCGGGAACCGGTGATCGGTGAACGGCCGGTGTACGGCCGTCCGTCCCGCTCGGATAGGTTTCCCGATCATGGGACACCGCGAGGAGCTGCTGGACGGGGCGGCGCAGTGCCTCTACGAGAAGGGCTTCGGCCGCACCACCGCCCGTGACGTCGTCGCCGCCTCCGGCACGAACCTCGCGTCGATCGGCTACCACTTCGGGTCGAAGGACGCACTGCTCACCGAGGCCCTCCTGCGCGCCACGACCGCGTGGGGCGAGGAGCTCGACCGCGCACTCGCCGAGCCCGACGGTGCCGCGACCTCCGACCCGGACCGCCGGGTGGAGGACACGTGGGGCCGGGTGATCAGCCTGTTCTCCACACAGCGACGGCTGTGGGCCACCCACGTCGAGGCACTCGCCCAGGCGGAGCGCCTGCCCGAGCTGCGGGCCAAGCTCGCCGAGGCCCAGCACGAGGTCCGCGAGGGCCTCGCCCTGACCTTCCACACCCTGCCCGACGACGACCCGGCCGCCGCCGACCGGCGGGTGCACGTGCTCGGCGCCGTCTACCAGGCACTGCTCACCGGCGTCATGGTGCAGTGGATGCTCGACCCCGAGTCCGCGCCGAGCGGCGTGGACCTCGCGGAGGGCCTGCGCGCGATCGTCGAGCGCGCCGACGCGCTGGCCTGACCCGGGCCTCAGTGCCGGGGCACGACGCGGCCGATCACCGTGCCGCCCCGGTCCGCGCCCGGCTCGGCCACCCGCACCGACAGCGTGCCGAGGGCGAGGAACCGGATCGTGACGGTCCCGCCCGCGGTGACGTCCACGGCGCGTCCCTGCTCGGGGACCAGCACCCGTCGTGCGACGTCGCTGCCGACCGTCAGCACCACCGTCGTCCCACGGGGTACGACGACCGTTCCCACCGCCTCGACCCCGGCGGCCGAGGAGAAGTCGAACCGCACCGGGGTGAGACCGCTCGCATCGGCCGTCGCGACCCGGGTCGGACCGGCCTGCGCCGCGCCGCCCGCCGTGCCGCACGCCGCCAGCGGCGGCGTCACGACCAGCAGACCGGCGAACAGCAGGCCGGCCGATCTCCGCATGCCCTCCATGCTGCCCGATCCGGTGGTGTGACCCCCGCCCGGTACACCCGGTCGTGGCATTGGGCACGATCGGGAGCGTGACGTCCCACCCCGCCGCCCCGGTTCCCGAGAAGCTCTTCGACGACGAGCGCGAGCAGCGCTGGCGCTCGCGGTTCACGGCGGTCCGGATGTCCCGCCCGGACTGGGCGCTCGACGCGCCGCACCGCACCGCCTACGTCTCCAACGCGACCGGCACGTTCGAGATCCACGTGTGGGACCGGGACTCCGGCGAGCACCGGCAGGTGACCGACCGGCGCAACGGCACGACCTCGGCCGTCCTGCCGCCGGACGGGGAGCACCTGTGGTGGTTCGCCGACACCGACGGCGACGAGTTCGGGCACTGGGTCGCCCAGCCGTGGTCCGCGGCCGCCGGCGCGCCGACCGAGCCCGCCGTCCCCGGCGCCGGTGACGGCTACCCGGCCGGTCTGGAGATCGGCAGGCGGCGGACCGCGGTCGGCGTCTCCACCGACGACGGCACCACCCTGCTGGTCCACGAGCGCGGCTCGGCCGGACCCGCCAGGGTCGTCTACCGGCACACCGAGGACGCCGGGGTCGGCGCGCTGTCCGAGGACGAGACGCTGCTCGCGATCTCGCACTCCGAGCACGGCGACTCCCGCCACCCGTCGCTGCGGGTGCTGGACCTCGACGGCGGCGGGGTCGTCGGCGAGCTGCACGACGGTCCGGGCAAGGGGCTCGCTCCGCTGGAGTTCGCGCCGGTCGCCGGGGACCAGCGGCTGCTGGTCTCGCACGAGCGCCGTGGCCGCGAGGAGCTGCTGATCTGGGACCCGACCACGGGGGCGGTCACCGAGCTGGAGATCGACCTGCCCGGGGAGCTCGTCGGCGGCTTCTACCCGGACGCGTCCGCGCTGCTGATCGCGCACACGCACGCGGCGCGGACCCGGCTGTTCCGCTACGACCTGGCCACCGGCACTCCGGTCGAACTGGCGACGGCACCGGGCTGCGTCGGCTCCGCCGAGGTCCGCGCCGACGGGACCGTCGAGTACTCGTCGTCGTCGGCGGCGACCCCGTCGCAGATCCGGGCGCTGCGCCCGGACGGCACCGACGACGTCCTGGTCGCGCCGCCCGGGGAGCGCCCGCCCGGCTCGCTGCCGGTACGCGACGTCTGGACCACCGGCCCCGGTGGCGACGTGCACACCCTGGTCACCGAGGCACCCCGGACCGGCGACCGCCCCGCACCGGCGGTGTTCGTGCTGCACGGCGGCCCGCACGCCGCCGACGAGGACCGGTTCGACGCCGGCCGCGCCACCTGGGTCGACGCCGGGTTCACCGTCGTCGAGATCAACTACCGCGGTTCCACCGGGTACGGCTCGGCGTGGCGGGACGCGATCGAGGGCCGGCCGGGCCTGACCGAGCTGGACGACGTCGCCGCGGTGCAGGACGCCCTGGTCGCGGACGGCACCGTCGACCCGGCCCGCTGCGCCGTCGACGGCTGGTCCTGGGGCGGCTACCTGGCGCTGCTCGCGGCGGGATCGCAGCCGGAGCGGTGGGCGGCCGCCGTCGCCGGGGTGCCGGTGGCCGACTACGTGGCCGCCTACGACGACGAGATGGAGCAGCTGCGGGCGTTCGACCGGGCGCTGTTCGGCGGCTCCCCCGCCGACCTGCCGGACCTCTACCGGGAGGCGTCGCCGCTGACCTACGTCGACGCGGTGCGGGTGCCGGTGCTGGTCCTGGCGGGGGAGAACGACCCGCGCTGCCCGATCCGGCAGATCGACAACTACCTGGACGCCCTCGCGGGCCGCGACGACGTCGCCTACGAGGTCAGCCGGTTCGACGCCGGCCACGGGTCGCTCGTCGTGTCCGACCAGCTGGACCTGATCGCGACCGAGGTCGACTTCGTCCGCCGGGCATTGGCCGGCTGACCCGGCGTGCGCCGTTTCCTTGACCGGAACCCCACTGTGGTTAACTTTGATCCTCGAAAGTTAACCACAGTGGGGTTCTGAGCAACTTACGGCAGGAGCGTCGAGCATGGCCGAGCTGACGGTCCGGACCTGGGAACCGTCCTGGGACGCGCCGACCCGCGAAGCCCGGCGCGGTGGCCGCTACGAGGCCTACGTCCCCGATCCGCTCGACGGGCGCCCGCTCGCGCTCGGCGGCGAGCTCGCGACCCGGGCGGCCGGCGTCGAGGCCTCCGTCCGCGCGCTGTCCTCGGGAACCGCGGCGCGTGGTCTCGAGGGGCTGGCCCGGTTCCTGCTGCGCTCCGAGGCGATCGCGTCGTCGCGCATAGAGGGGATGCACGTGTCCGCGCAGCGCGTGGCGCTCGCGGAGCTCGCCGAGTCCGAACCGGTCGGACGCGGGAGGATCAGCGCGAGCGCCCGCTTCGTCGCGAACAACATCGCGGTCCTCCGCTCCGCCGCGACCGATCTCGCCGAGGGCCTCGACGTGACGGTGGGCGCCGTGGACGGGCTGCACCGCGCGCTGCTCCCGGAGGAACGGCACCACGGCCTCCGCACTGTCCAGAACTGGATCGGGGGAAGCGGTTGGAACCCGCTCGGGGCCCAGTTCGTCCCGCCGCCGGAGACGCACGTCCGGCCGTTGATGGAGGATCTCGTCGCCTATGCGGCCGGCGGCGTCCACGCGCCTCTGGTCCAGGCGGCCCTCGTCCATGCCCAGTTCGAGACCATCCACCCCTACACCGACGGCAACGGCCGGGTGGGGCGGGCTCTGATCCACACGGTCCTCACCAGGCGCGGTCTGACCCCGGCGGCCATCCTCCCCATCAGTCTCGTGCTCCTCACCCACTCCGACGCCTATGTCGACGGGCTCACCGCCTACCGCTATCTCGGTCCCCCCGACGCGGATGCCGCCCGCGCCGGTACCGAGACCTGGCTGAGCACGTTCGTCGACGCCGCCGGGACCGCGGTCGACCAGGTCACCCGGTTCGCGTCCGATCTCACGGAGCTGCGCGCGGACTGGGCGGCCCGGCTGTCGCGGCTACGGGCCGGCCGCGGGGTGCGGGACGTGCCGCGATCGGGTTCCGGGGTCGCCCGCCTGCTCGATCTCCTGCCGGAGGCACCGCTCGTCACGGCGGCGACGGTCCGTCGTCTCCTCGACGTGTCGGCCCCCGCAGCGCACAAAGCCCTCGACGAGCTCACCGATGCCGGTGTCCTCACCCGGAGGACTCTGGAGCGGGGGACGCGCGGCTACTTCGCACAGGACGTGTTCGATCTGCTCACGTTCGCGGAACGCCGCCTGGCCAGCACGAGGTGGGACACCCGCGAGTCCACGCCACGTCGCGCCGTCCCGGCTCGACCGCATCCGTGACCCGGCGCCCGCGACCCACCGGCCTCAGCCCTCGATCAGCGGCAGCACGTTCTCCGGCGGCCGGCCCAGCACGGCCCGGTCGCCGGAGCGCACCAGCGGACGCTCGATCAGCTTCGGCTCGGCGGCCAGGGCGTCGAGCAGGGTGTCCCGGTCGGCACCCTTGAGGCCCTGCTCCCGGAACGCGGCCTCGCCGGTGCGGGTGATCACGAGCGGATCGTCGGTGCCGAGCGCGGCGAGCGCGGCCTCGATCTCGGCCCGCGACGGCGGGTCGTCCAGGTAGCGCCGCACCGCCGGCTCGACGCCGTGCTCCTGCAGCAGGGCGAGCGTGGCGCGGCTCTTCGAGCAACGCGGGTTGTGCCAGATCTCCATGGCGCCTCCGGCGCTCGTGAGTGGTTATCGCGGCCAGAGCCACGATAACCACTCACGGGCGGCGTCAGCCGCCTCGCACTGCCTGCTCGATCCGGTCGCCGATGTCCTTGTCGACGTTGCGCCAGTACTCGAAGGCGCGCTGCAGGATGGGCTCGGTGACGCCGTCGGACAGGTGCCCGGCCACGTTGCCCACGAACCGCTCGCGCGCGGCGTCGTCGAAGACCTCGCGGACCATCGTGCCGGCCTGGCCCCAGTCGTCGTCCTGCTCGCGCAGGGCGTACGCGGTCCGGACCATGTCGCCGTCGGCGTGCCACTGCGCCTCCGCGACCCGCTTCGGGTCGGCGGCGGGCCCGCCGTAGGAGTTCGGCGCGTAGATCGGGTCACGGGAGTTCGTGATCCGCATCGAGCCGTCCTTGGCGTAGTTGTTCACCTCGGACCGCGGGGCGTTGACCGGGATCTGCTTGTAGTTGACGCCGAGCCGGGCGCGGTGCGCGTCCGCGTAGGAGAACCCGCGGGCCAGCAGCATCCGGTCCGGCGACAGCCCGGTGCCCGGCACCAGGTTGTTCGGCTCGAACGCGGCCTGCTCCATCTCCGCGTGGTAGTCCTCGACGTTCCGGTCCAGGGTCAGCGTCCCGACCTTGATCAGCGGGTAGTCGGCGTGCGGCCAGACCTTGGTCAGGTCGAACGGGTTGAACCGGTAGGTCGTCGCGTCGGCGAAGGGCATGACCTGCACGTACAGCGTCCAGCTCGGGTGGTTGCCTGCCTCGATCTGGTCGTAGAGGTCGCGCTGGTGGTAGTCGGCGTCCGCCCCGGCGAGGTGGTCGGCCTCGTCCTGGGTCAGGCACTCGACGCCCTGGTCGGTCTTGAAGTGGTACTTCACCCAGAACATCTCGCCGTCGGCGTTGATCCAGCTGTAGGTGTGGCTGGAGTAGCCGTTCATGTGCCGCCAGGTCTTCGGGACGCCGCGGTCGCCCATCAGCCAGGTCACCTGGTGCGCGGACTCGGGGGAGAGCGTCCAGAAGTCCCACTGCATGTCGTGGTCGCGCAGGTTGTTGGAGACGCGGCGCTTCTGCGAGCGGATGAAGTGCTGGAACTTCATCGGGTCGCGGACGAAGAACACCGGCGTGTTGTTGCCGACCATGTCCCAGTTGCCCTCGTCGGTCCACAGCTTCAGCGAGAACCCGCGCGGGTCGCGCCAGGTGTCGGGGCTGCCCCGCTCCCCGGCGACGGTGGAGAACCGGATCACGCCACGCGTCTCCGCGCCGGGCTGGAGGAACGAGGCCTTCGTGTACCGCGAGACGTCCTCGGTGGTCTCGAACCTCAGGAACGCGCCACCACCCTTGGCGTGCGGCTGGCGCTCCGGGATGCGCTCCCGGTTGAAGTTCGCCATCTGCTCGATCAGGTAGTGGTCGTTGAGCAGGATGGGACCGTCGGGGCCGATGGTCAGCGAGTGTTCGTCGCTGGCGACCGGGCTGCCGGAGTCGGTGGTGGTCGGCTTGGGCTGCGAGCTCGTCACTGCCGCGCCTCCTCGTGGTGGTGGTCGGCGTTCGTTCGGGAGTCCCGTCGGGGATTCCCGCGCCCTCCGGAGCCAAACCGGATCCGGCCGGCCCGGCCGCAATCCGGTGGACACCGCCCCGCACGATGGACACGTGCCCGATGCCACGACCACCGCCCCACCGCGTTCCGGGATCGGCGCCTTCGCCGACGTCCTGCGACGGCCGGGGGTCGGCACGATCACCGGGATCGGCATCGCCGCCCGGATCCCCGCGACGGCCGTCGGCGTCACCCTGACGCTGCACACGGTCCTGACGCTCGGCTACGGCTTCGGCGCCGCCGGGCTGGTCGCGGCGGCCGTCCCCACCGGGATGGCGGTCGGCGCACCCCTGCTGGGCTCGGTGATCGACCGCTTCGGGCTGCGCCCGATGGTGGTGCTGACGACGACGTCCGGCCTGCTGTTCTGGTCGGTCGCCCCGCTGCTGGGCTACGCCGGCCTGCTGACTGCGGCGTTCGTCGCGGGCGTCCTGACGTTGCCGGTGTTCTCTCTGGTCCGGCAGGTGATCGCGGCGATCGTGCCGGCCGGGCACCGGCGTCCGGCGTTCGCACTGGACTCGATGTCGGTCGAGCTGTCCTACATGACCGGCCCGGCGATCGGCTCGCTGCTGACGGTGTGGCTGGGCTCCGCGGTCTCGCTGCGGGTGATCGGGGCCGGGTTCGTGCTGGCCGGGCTGGCGCTGTGGTGGCTCGATCCACCCGTCCGCGCCGACGGCGGCGCCGCCCGCTCCGAGCCCCGGCCACCGGTCCGCAGCTGGCTGTCCCGCCCGCTGGTGGGTGCGCTGCTCACGGTGACCGCCGCGGTCATCGCGATCATGGGGACCGAGTTCGCGTTCGTCGCGGCGCTGACCGCCGCCGACCAGGCGTGGGCGATCGCGCTGGTCAACGCCGGATGGTGCCTGGCGTCGCTGGTCGGCGGGTTCGCCTACGGGGCCGCCCGCCGGGCCGTGCCCCTCCCGCTGCTGCTCGCCGCCCTCGGCCTGCTGACGCTGCCGGCCGCGCTCGCCTCGTCGTGGTGGGGCCTGCTGCTCCTCCTGCTCCCCGCCGGACTTCTCGTCGCACCGACGCTGGCCGCCGGCAGCGACGCCGTCGGCGGGCTCGCCCCAGACCGGGTCCGCGGGCTGGTCACCGGCCTGCAGGGCTCGGCGACGACGCTCGGCATCGCCATCGCGAACCCGCTGTCCGGGTTCCTCGTCGACGCCGTCTCGCCGGGCGCCGCGATCGCCGTGTGCGGCTCGGTCGCCGTCGTGTTCGCCGGGATGTCGGCGTGGCTGATGCGGGTGCGCACCTGACCGTCCGCTGCGGAGACACAGCTCACGGGCCTCCCGTCCAGGAGGCGCCGACCCGCGTACCGGCAGCGTGGAGCGGTCGACGGGCGATCACGCAAGCCGGTGTCTGAGAGGGTCCACAGGCGATCGGCGCACCGTCCCCCGGATCCTCCGCTCCGGGGCGGCCCGCTCGGGCAGACTGGACCGGGTGAGCGCGCCACCCCACCCCGACTCCGAGACCCAGCCGATCCGCCGGGGGCCTCCCCGCCGCCGGTTCGGGCCGGTCCGGTGGGCGTTCGCGCTGTTCCTGGGTGTCGGTGCCGCCGGCGCCACCCTTCCCGACCTGGTCGGGCTCGACGCCTACTCGCCGTTCGCACAGCTCATCGCGTTCCGGCCGCTCGGGATCGCGGCGCTGACGGTCCTGGTGCTGGTCGCGCTCGTCGTCACCGCGTTCGCCCGGCGGTTCTGGCCGGTGCCGGTCGTCCTGGCGCTGATCGCGCTGGTGGGCGCCTCGCTGGTGCTCCCCCGGACGACGGCGTCGGCCACCCCGCCCGCGGGCGGGAGCACCCTCAAGGTCCTCGCCCTCAACGTCTACGAGGGCGAGGCCGACGCCGGATCGCTCGCCGCGCTGATCGACGACGAGGACCCGGACATCGTCTCGATCCCCGAGGCCGGCGGTCGCTACAAGCAGCAGCTCGAGCCGTTGCTCGAGCCGATGGGCTACCGCCTCGAGTCGTCGGTGTCGCCCCGGCGGGCCGACGTCACGGGCAACACGGTCGCGATCGCGGAGCGCCTCGGCGACGTCCGCACCCGCGCCGGCGACGACGTCCGCTTCCCCTACATGGAGGCGACCGGCGGCGGGCTGGGCGAGCTGCGGTTCGTCGCGTTCCACTCGGTCGCGCCGGTGCCGCGCTCGGTCGGCCAGTGGCGCTCGGACCTGGGGACGGTCGGGCAGTGGTGCTCGGGCGACACCCCCGCCGTGATCGCCGGGGACTTCAACGCCACGCTCGACCACTCGGTGTTCCGCGAGGCGACCGCCGGGTGCGGCGACGCGGCGGCACAGACCGGCAACGGGCTGTCCGGCACCTGGCCGACCTGGGCGCCTGCCTGGCTGGGTCCGCAGATCGACCACGTGCTGTCCACCGGCGGCATCACCGCCGAGTCGTTCTCGACGCACGTCGTGCCGGGCACCGACCACCGGGCCGTCGTCACGACGCTGCGGCTCCCCTGAGCCGGCCCCACACACGACGACGGCCGCCGTCCCGGGAGTCCGGGCGGCGGCCGTCGGTGCGTGCGGCGGGTCCGGTCAGCCTGCGGCGGCGACCGTCTCCGCGACCTCGTAGGTGTTCAGCGCGGCACCCTTGCGCAGGTTGTCGCCGCAGACGAACAGCTCGAGGGTGTTCGGGAAGTCCAGCGCCTGCCGGATCCGGCCCACCACGGTCGGGTCCCCGCCGACGGCGTCGGCCGGGGTCGGCCACTCGCCGGCCGCCGGGTCGTCCTTGACGACGATCGTCGGCTGGGCTCCCAGCACCTTGCGGGCGGCGTCGACCGCGACCTCGCGGGAGAAGGTCGCGTGGATCGACAGCGCGTGCGTCGTGACCACCGGGACGCGGACGCAGGTCGCCGAGACCTTGAGCTCCGGGATCCCGAGGATCTTGCGGGACTCGTTGCGGACCTTCAGCTCCTCCGACGACCAGCCGTCGTCCTTGAGGGACCCGGCCCACGGCACGACGTTGAGCGCCAGCGGCGCCGGGAACGGCGAGCCTGCCTCGGACCCGACCGGGACACCGGCGTCGGACAGCGCCTTCGCGACGTCGCCCGAGACGTTGCCGGCCTGCTTGCCCGCCACCGCCTCGATCTCGGCGTAGAGCTGGTCGATGCCGGGCTGCCCGGCACCGGACGCGGCCTGGTACGAGGCCACGACCAGCGACTCCAGTCCGAACTCGCGGTGCAGCGCACCCATCGCCGCCATCATCGACAGCGTCGTGCAGTTCGGGTTGGCGATGATCCCCTTGGGGCGCTCGGTGACCTTCTCCGGGTTCACCTCGGGCACCACCAGCGGCACCTCGGGGTCCATCCGGAACGCACCCGAGTTGTCCACCGCGACGGCACCGCGCGCCGCGGCGATCGGCGCCCACTCGGCGCTGACCTCGTCCGGGACGTCGAACATCGCGATGTCGACGCCGTCGAACACCTCGGGCTTCAGCTCGAGGACGGTGACGTCCTCGCCGCGGACCCGCAGCACCTTGCCCGCCGAGCGGGCGGAGGCGATCAGGCGGATCTCGCCCCACGGCACGGACTCGCGGGAGTCGATGATCTCGATCATGGTGGTGCCGACGGCACCGGTGGCGCCGACCAGCGCCAGTACGGGCTTGTCCATGGCCATCTCAGCTCACCGGCCCGTTCCCGCGGCGACCACCGCGTCGTCCTCGGCGCCGAGCTCGAAGGCCTCGTGCAGCGCCTGCACCGCGTCGTCCAGCTGGTCCGAGCGGCAGATGACCGAGATCCGGATCTCGGAGGTGTTCATGGTCTCGATGTTGATGCCGGCGTCCGAGAGCGCCTCGCAGAACTTCGCGGTGACGCCCGGGTGGTTCCGCATGCCGGCACCGACCAGCGACACCTTGCCGATGTCGTTGTCGTAGATGATCTCGGAGAAGCCGATCTCCGACTTCGCCCGCTCCAGCGCCGCGACGGCGGTGTCGCCGTTCGAGCGGGGCAGCGAGAAGGTGATGTCGGTCTTCTTGTCGGAGACGTTGGAGATGTTCTGCAGGACCATGTCGATGTTGATCTCCGCGTCCGCGACCGTGCGGAAGATCTTCGCCGCCATGCCGGGGGTGTCCGGCACACCGGTGACCGTGATCTTGCCCTCGGACCGGTCGTGCGCGACGCCGGTGATGATCGGGTTCTCCAACGGAATCTCCTCGATCGAGCCGGAGACCAGCGTGCCCGGCTTGTCGTTGTAGGAACTGCGCACCCGCAGCGGGACGCCGTAGCGGCGGGCGTACTCGACCGCCCGCAGGTGCAGGACCTTCGCCCCGGACGCGGCGAGCTCGAGCATCTCCTCGTAGGTCACCGTCTCCAGCAGGCTGGCCTTCGGGACGATCCGCGGGTCGGCGGAGAACACGCCGTCCACGTCCGAGTAGATCTCGCAGACGTCGGCGTTCAGCGCCGCGGCGAGGGCGACGGCGGTCGTGTCCGACCCGCCGCGGCCGAGCGTGGTGATGTCCTTCGAGTCCGCGCTCATCCCCTGGAAGCCGGCGACGAGGACGATGTGCCCCTCGTCCAGCGCCTCGCGCAGCCGGTACGGGTTCACCTCGGTGATCCGCGCGTCGCCGTGCTTCGAGGTGGTGAGCATGCCGGCCTGGGAGCCGGTGAACGAGCGGGCCTCGGCCCCGAGCGAGTGGATCGCCATCGCCACGAGGGCGTTCGAGATCCGCTCACCGGCGGTGAGGAGCATGTCCATCTCGCGGGCCGGGGGCTTGGGTGAGATCTGCTCGGCGAGATCGGTCAGTTCGTCCGTGGTGTCCCCCATGGCGGACACGACGACGACGACGTCATGGCCCTCCTTGCGGGTACGGACGATGCGCTCCGCGACCTTCTTGATGCGTTCCGCGCTCTCGACCGACGAACCGCCGTACTTCTGCACGACGAGGGCCACGCCGACCTCCTGTCCTGGCTCCGGGGTCCGGAGCCGTCGGGTGCTCTCTCTGGGCCGCGGGAACGCGTGGGGACACACCCGCGGCGCTGGTCGGAACGGCACACTACCGGCGGGGGGCACCCGATTTCAGGCTCTGGCCCGACCTCGATGACGCAGCCCACACGGGCGGGCCTTCGCGGCCCCGATCGGGTATCCCGCGCCGCGCGCGGCCCCGCGGGTACATGCGGTCAGGCAGCAGCCCGCCGCCGGTGCCGCCGGACGGCGTCGGTGTTCCCGCAGCGGGCGCTGCAGTACCGCTGCCGGCCGGTCCGGGAGACGTCGGCGTACACCCGTCCGCACTCCGGGGCGGCGCAGCGCCCGAGCCGGTCCATCCCCTTCGTCGCCAGGTGCGTCGCGGTGCCCATCGCGATCAGCGCGTGCAGCACCCCGGCCAGGCCGAGCCCGTCGTCGCGGTGGTGGAGGTGCCAGTGCCCGTCGTGGTCGGTCAGGCGGGGCGGACCGGTCCCCTCCGCGAGCAGCGCGTTCAGGAGCCGGGCGCGCTCGGCGCCCGGACCGGCGTCGACGACGGCGGTCCAGCGTTCCAGCAGGACGCGCACCGCGCCGAGATCGGCCTCGACCGGCTCCCACTCCCGCGCGACGCCCGCGGCCACCGCCCGCTCGGCCAGCTCCCGGAGCGACGACGGCGGGTCGTTCGCGAGGTCGGCGGCGAGCAGCACGGGATCACGACCGTAAGGGTTGATGTGCACTGAGGCATTACAGCACCGTCGTCGTCGTGAGCACACCCCTGGAACACGAGTGGGAACCGGTGTCCCGCCACCGGACGTCCGACGGCGTCGTCAGCTACCTGCGGTGCCGGTGCGGGTCGTGGCGCATCCACATGGCAGCGCAGGAGGCGGCGCCGGCCACGTCCGGGACGGTGGCCGAGCCCTTCCCCGGACGCCGGGTCGCGTCCTGACGGGCCGGATCCGGACTAGACGCGGCGCAGCAGCCGGACGACCACGGCCGTCACGATCATCCAGAGGATCGCCGCGACGCCGTAGTTCAGCGTCACCGCCATCTTCGGCTGCTCGGGGGTGAACAGGTTCGCCAGGCCCAGGTTGAACTGTGCGGCCCAGGTCGAGACGAACTCCGTCAGGAAGTTCTGCGGGTTCGCGTCGAGCAGGGTCAGCACGATGTGTGCGACCAGGATCACGACGATGACCAGCCCGACGATCCGCACGATCGTCGCGATGATCCCGATCCCCTGCCGCATGGTGGTTCCCACGGTTGCCGCCATCGCACACCCTCCACGTCGTGACGGGTGCCATGTTCGCACCCGGAGCGCCTTCGCTGCCGGTCCAACGAGGGGGAAGGCCAACAGTTGTGATCACTTCGTTGCGACCCGGCAACGATCGATCGGGTCTCCGGGTTGCCGTGCAACGGGGGTCCGGGTCTAACGTGGGGTGCATGGCGCGCCTGCTCCTTCGCCGCCGCGGCGGGGTCTGACCGACCGGCCCCTCGTCGCGGGGTTTCGCGTGTCCGCCGGTCGACGACCGCCGAAGCGCACACATGGAGCACCGAAGTGACCACGTCCCCGGACGCGTACGAGTCCCGCGCCAGCAGCAACGTCCGCACCCCCGCGGGTGCCCCGCACGCCGCCCAGCCCGCCTGGAACCGCCAGCGGGGCTCGCAGATGCCGTTCCACCGGTACAAGCCCTTCCATCAGCTGGTCGAACCGGTCTCGCTGCCGGACCGCACCTGGCCGGACAAGGTCATCGACCGCGCCCCGCTGTGGTGCGCGGTGGACCTGCGCGACGGCAACCAGGCGCTGATCGACCCGATGAGCCCGCTGCGCAAGCGCCGCATGTTCGACCTGCTGGTACGCATGGGCTACAAGCAGATCGAGGTCGGGTTCCCGGCGGCCAGCCAGACCGACTTCGACTTCGTCCGCGAGATCATCGACGAGGACGCGATCCCGGACGACGTCCAGATCCAGGTCCTGACCCAGGCCCGTCCCGAGCTGATCGAGCGGACCTTCGCCGCCTGCGAGGGCGCGCACTCGGCGGTCGTCCACCTCTACAACTCGACGTCGATCCTGCAGCGCCGGGTCGTGTTCCGCTCCGACCGCGCCGGGATCGCCAAGATCGCCACCGACGGCGCCGAGGAGGTCCAGCGCTTCTCCGAGAAGTACCCGGACACCGACTGGACCTTCCAGTACTCGCCGGAGTCCTACACCGGGACCGAGCTGCAGTACGCCGTCGACGTCTGCAACCAGGTCTCCGCGATCTGGCAGCCGACGCCGGAGCACCCGATGATCGTCAACCTGCCAGCGACGGTGGAGATGGCGACCCCGAACGTCTACGCCGACTCCATCGAGTGGATGCACCGGCACCTGGACCGCCGCGACGCGCTGGTCCTGTCCCTGCACCCGCACAACGACCGCGGTTCCGGGATCGCCGCCGCCGAGCTGGGCTACCAGGCCGGCGCCGACCGGATCGAGGGCTGCCTGTTCGGCAACGGCGAGCGCACCGGCAACGTCGACCTGGTCGCGCTGGGCATGAACCTGTTCACGCAGGGCGTCGACCCGCAGATCGACTTCTCGGACATCGACGAGGTCCGCCGCACCGTCGAGTACTGCAACCAGCTGCCGGTCCCGGAGCGCCACCCCTGGGGCGGCGACCTGGTCTACACCGCGTTCTCCGGCTCCCACCAGGACGCGATCAACAAGGGCTTCGACGCGATGCGCGCCGAGGCCGCCGAGGCCGGGCACCCGGTCGAGGAGCACCCGTGGGAGGTCCCGTACCTGCCGGTCGACCCGAAGGACATCGGCCGCACCTACGAGGCCGTCATCCGGGTCAACTCGCAGTCCGGCAAGGGCGGCATCGCCTACGTCATGAAGACCGAGCACCAGATGGAGCTGCCGCGCCGGCTCCAGATCGAGTTCTCGCACGTGATCCAGGCCTACACCGACACCGAGGGCGGTGAGGTCGAGCCGAAGACGATGCGCGACGCGTTCGACACCGAGTACCTGGGCCGCGAGACCCCGCTCAAGCTCGTGCGGCACCGGATCTCGAGCGACGGCGAGGGCCGCGACGAGATCGTCGCGACCGTCCGGGTGGAGTCCGACCTGCACGAGATCACCGGCTCCGGCAACGGCCCCATCGCCGCGTTCGTCGACGCGCTGGCCGGCATCGGGTTCGACGTCCGCGTCCTCGACTACCACGAGCACGCCATGGGCGGCGGGGACGACGCCCGCGCCGCCGCCTACGTCGAGTGCGCCGTCGACGAGAAGGTCTTCTGGGGCGTGGGCATCGACAGCTCGATCACCAGCGCGAGCCTCAAGGCCGTCGTGAGCGCGATCAACCGGGCACTGCGGTAAGCGCTCGTGAGTGGTTGTCGCGGTCCTGACCGCGACAACCACTCACGAGCCGCGTCAGCGGCCCATGGCGTCGGTGATCGAGAAGGTGTGCTCCGGGACCTCGGGACCGGTGTCCGGGGCCGCGACCGTCTCCTCCGGCTCCACCCGGTGCGGGGTGATCCGGCCGTCCCGGATCGCCTCGGCGTGGTGGCAGGCCACCCGGTGCCCGGTCCCGATCTCCCGGAGCTCCGGGCGCTCGGTGTCGCACCGGTCGGCCTGTCGCCACGGGCAGCGGGTGTGGAACCGGCAGCCCGCCGGCGGCGCGGCGGGTGACGGCAGGTCACCGGTGAGCAGGATCCGCTCCCGGCCGTCCTCGGCGGACGGGTCGGGCTGCGGCACCGCGGAGAGCAGCGCCCGGGTGTAGGGGTGCAGCGGCTCGTCGTACAGCGCGCCGGCCGGCGCCTCCTCCACGATCGAGCCCAGGTACATCACCCCCACCCGGTCCGACACGTGCCGGACGACGGCGAGGTCGTGCGCGATCACGAGGTAGGTCAGGCCGAGCTCGCGCTGCAGCGAGCGCAGCAGGTTGAGCACCTGGGCCTGCACGGAGACGTCCAGCGCGGAGACCGGCTCGTCGGCGACGATCAGGTCCGGCTCCACGCACAGCGCCCGGGCGATCCCGATCCGCTGCCGCTGCCCGCCCGAGAACTCGTGCGGGTACCGGCCCAGCGCCGATGCGGGCAGCCCGACGGCGGTCATCAGCCCGCGCAGGCGTTCCGGGTCGTCGCCGAGCCCGTGCGCGGCCATGCCCTCACGCAGCATCGACCCGACCGACTGCCGCGGGTCCAGGCTGGACAGCGGATCCTGGAACACCATCTGGAACCGCTGCCGCATCCGGCGCAACGGCTCGCCCGACAGCGTCGCGACGTCGGTGCCGTCGAACGTCACGGACCCGGCAGTCGGCTCGGTCAGCTTCAGGATCGCCCGCCCGAGGGTGGACTTCCCGCAGCCCGACTCCCCCACGAGCCCGTAGGTCTCGCCGCGCTCGATCCGCAGGGCCACGCCGTCGACCGCGCGGACGTGCCCGATCGTGCGCTGCACGAGCACGCCACGGGTGATCGGGAAGTGCACCTCGAGGCCGTCGACATCCAGCAACGCGGTCATGCGTCGGCTCCCACCGGGTTGTGGCACCGCAGCAGCCGGTCGGGATCCGACTCGGCCGCCGGTGTGCGGGACGTGCAGGTCTCCAGGGCGCGCGGGCACCGTGGGGCGAACGCGCACGCGTCGTCCCACGGGAGGTTGTCGGCCACCGACCCGCTGATGGCGGGCAGTTCGTCGGCCGGGTCCGAGTCCAGCCGCGGGATCGACCCGATCAGGCCCGACGTGTACGGGTGGCGCGGGCGGGCGAACAGGGCGTGCCGCTCGGCCCGCTCCACCACCCGTCCCCCGTAGAGGACGTTGACCCGGTCGCACAGCCCCGCGACGACGCCGAGGTCGTGCGTGATCATCACCAGTGCGGTCCCGGTCTCCGCGACGAGCTCGCGCAGCAGCTCCAGGATCTGCGCCTGGATGGTGACGTCGAGCGCGGTGGTCGGTTCGTCCGCGATCAGCAGCCGCGGCCGGCAGGCGAGCGCGATCGCGATCAGCGCGCGCTGCCGCATCCCGCCCGACATCTGGTGCGGGTACGAGGTCAGCCGCCGTGCCGGATCGGGGATCCCCACCCGGTCCAGCAGCGAGACCGCCTCGGCGCGGGCCTGCCCCTTCGACATGCCCCGGTGCCGGATCAGCGCCTCGGTGATCTGCACCCCGACCGGCACCACCGGGTTCAGCGAGGACAGCGGGTCCTGGAACACCATCCCGATGTCGCGGCCCCGGCGTTCCCGGAGCTCGGCGTCGGAGAGGGTGAGCAGGTCGACGGGCGGCTCGCCGTCGAGCGTCACCCGGCCGGACACCCGCGGGGTGCGGCCCGGCAGCAGGCCCATGATCGCCAGCGAGGTGACGGACTTGCCGCAGCCGGACTCACCGACCAGCCCCACGACCTCGCCGGGACGGACGTCGAACGACACCCCGTCGACGGCCGTGACGGTCGGCTCGCCCTTGCGCACGAACCGGACGGACAGGTCCTCCACGGACAGCAGCGGGTTCATCGGCGCCCCTTCGGGTCGAGGGCCTCGCGCAGCGACTCGCCGAGCAGCGTGAACCCGAGCGCGACGATGATGATCGCGATCGCCGGGTAGAACGCCAGTGCGGGCCGCACGTCCAGGTACGGCTGGGCCGACGCGAGCATCAGCCCCCACTCCGCGCGGGCCGGGTCGGCGTCGCCGAGGCCGAGGAAGGACAGCGCGGCGGCGTCCAGGATGGCGGTGGCCAGTGTGAGCGTGGCCTGGACGATCACCGGCCCGATCGCATTGGGCAGCATGTGCCGCAGCACGACGGCCCGGCGCCGGACGCCGAGCGCGGTCGCCGCGAGGACGTGGTCGGACTCGCGCTGGGCGAGCATCGAGCCGCGCAGCAGCCGGGCGAAGATCGGAACGTTCACCAGCGCCACCGCGATGATCACCGTGGTCTGGCTGGGCCGGGCGGCGAGCGCGGCGATCGAGATCGCGAGCAGCAGCGACGGGATCGACAGCAGCACGTCGGTGACCCGCATGAGCACGGTGTCCACCCACCCGCCGACGGCGCCCGCGACCGCCCCGACGACGACCCCGGCGGCCAGCCCGAACAGCGTCGCCAGCACGCCGACCAGCAACGTCTGCCGCGAGGCCAGGATCATCCGGGAGAACTCGTCGCGGCCGTTCTGGTCCGAGCCGAACGGGAACCCGTCCTGCGGGCCGGGGATCGAGCCGGGCCGCAGCTCGTCGAGCAGCTCCGGGAACGCCTGGCCCGGGTCGTGCGGCGCGATCAGCGGCGCGCACAGGGACACGAGCACGAACAGCCCGACGATGACGGCCCCGGTGATCGCCGTGGGGCTGCGCCGCAGCCGGCGCAGCGCGTCGGCGCCGAGACTGCGGCCCGCCGTGTCGTCGATCTTCTCGCGGCGGCGCTGCGCCCAGGTGGTGGTCGGGGCGCTCATCGCAGCCTCACCCTCGGGTCGATCAGCGCGTACGAGAGGTCGACGAGCAGGTTGACCAGGACGTAGATCAGCGCGCCGAGCAGCACGACGGCCTGCAGCCGCGGGTAGTCGCGGCGCTCGATGCCGACCGCGATCAGCGTCCCGATCCCGCCCCAGTTGAAGACCTTCTCGGTGAGCACCGCACCGGCGAGGAGCAGACCGGTCTGCAGACCGATCGTCGTCGACACCGGCAGCAGGGCGTTGCGCAGGACGTGCCGCCCACGGACCGTGCCGGGGGCGAGGCCCTTCGCGTTCGCGGTGCGGACGAAGTCGGACCCCAGCACGTCCAGCACGGACGCCCGGGTGATGCGGACGATCACGGCGAGCGGGATCGTCGCGAGCGTCAGCGCGGGCAGCACCAGGTGCACGATCGCGTCCCAGCTCGCGTCGAACTCGCGGGTCAGGAACCCGTCGAGGATCGCGAACCCGGTGACCGGCGTGGCGTCGATGTCGACCGCCTGCCGCCCGGACGGCGGGAGCAGCCCGAACTCGACGGCGAACACCTGCTTGAGCACGTAGCCGAGGAAGAACACCGGGACGGCGACGCCGACCAGGGTGGCCAGGATCGTCAGGTTGTCCCACGGCCGTCCGCGGTGGCGGGCCGCGACGTAGCCGAGCGGGATGCCGGCGAGCACCGCGATCAGCAGCGCGGCGGCCCCGAGCTCGATGGTGGCGGGCAGGGCCCGGCCCAGCTCGGTGAGAACCGGGTCGCCGCTGACCAGCGACGCCCCGAAGTCGCCGGTGGCAGCGCGGCCGAGATAGCGGAAGTACTGGATCCAGATCGGCTGGTCCAGGCCCAGGGTGCGGTTGAGCGCCGCGATCGACTCCGGGGTCGCCTTGTCGCCGAGCAGCGCCGTGGCCGGCCCGCCGGGCAGCGAGCGCAGCCAGGCGAACAACAGCACGGACAGGATCAGCAACGTGGGGATCACCTGGAGCAGGCGGCGCGCGACGAAGCGCAGCATGCGTGGATGTCCTCTGTGGTGGGGGACGGCACGGGCCCTCCGCGCCGCGGGGTCGCCGCGGCGCGGAGGACGTGGTCAGTTCTTGCTGACGGTGTAGAAGCGCTCGTCGGTCAGCGGGGACGGGACGACGCCCTGGACGTTGTCCTTCACGACGATCGCGGGACCGGTCGTCAGGATCGGCACGGCCGGGAGGTACTTCCCGACGATGTCGGAGTTGACCTGCTCGTACGCCGCGGCGTGGCCGGCCGGGTCCGGGATCGCGTCGGCCTTGGCGAGCGCGTCGTACATCGCCGGGTCCTGCGGGCCGAACTCCGCCTTCTCCCGGCCGAAGAACGTGCCGACGAAGTTGCCGGCGTCGTTGTAGTCGCCGGTCCAGCCGAGCATGTGGAGGTCGTGCTTGCCGGCCTTCTGGACGTCGTCCTTGTAGCCGCCGTTCCACGGCCGCGCGACCGGGTTCACGGTGATGCCCACGGCCTGGAGGTTCGCCGACATCGCCGAGAACAGGTCGGCCGGGTTCGGCATGTAGGGCCGGGTGACCTCGGTCGGGTAGTAGAAGTTCAGGGTCAGGTTCTGCGCACCTGCCTCGGCGAGCAGCTGCTTGGCCTTCTCCGGGTCGTACGGGTACTGGGTGACGTCCTGTGCGTAGCCCGCGACGGTCGGCGGGACGAACTCCTGCGCGACGGCCGAGCCCTCGGGCATCTTGGTCCGCACCAGCGACTCCCGGTCGATGGCGTAGGCGATCGCCTGCCGGACCCGGACGTCCTTCAGGGCGGGGTTGTTCTTGGTGTTGATGCCGACGTAGAGGATCGAGAACGGGTCACGGATCAGGATCTGGTTGCCCTGCTCCTTCAAGGTCCCGTAGTCGGCGGGACTCGGGTAGTCGTAGCCGTCGATGGTGCCGGCGGCGAGCTCCTGCTTGCGGGCGTTCTCGTCCGGGATGACCTTGAAGATCAGCTTGTCGACCTTGGCCTTCTCGCCCCAGTAGTCGTCGTTGCGGGCGAGCGTGATGGTGCCGTTGGCCTTGTCGTAGCTCTCGAACCGGAACGGCCCGGTGCCGGTCGGGTGCTCGTTCGCGTAGGCCGGGTAGGTGAAGGAGTCACCGCTCTGGGTGACGGCGTCGGCGTCGTACTGCTGCAACGCAGTCGGGCTGGAGATCGACAGCGAGGTCAGTCCGAACGCGGCCGGGAACGCGCCCTTGAACTTGTTCAGCTGCAGCACCGCGGTGGTCGGGTTCTCCGCGGTGCAGGACTTGTAGACGGGGTCGCCGGAGGCGTCGCCCTCGTTCTTCGCGAAGCCCTCGAAGACGTCGCCGTAGTAGATCATCTGGCTCTGGGCGGCGGCGCCCTGCATGGTGTACCAGCGGTCGAAGTTGAAGCAGACGGCCGCGGCGTCGAACGGTGTGCCGTCGTGGAAGGTGACGCCCTCACGCAGGGTGAACGTCCAGGTCTTCCCGTCCGGTGACGACTGCCAGGCCGTCGCGAGGCCGGGCTCCAGCTCCGTGGTGCCCTGCTTGTAGGTGATCAGGGTGTCGAACATCTGGCGCGCCGGGCGGAAGCTCTCGCCGTCGTCGTTCCAGATCGGGTCGAAGTTCTTCGGCGCACCGGCGGCACCGAAGACGAAGTTCCCGCCGCTCTCACCACCGGAGCCACCGCGCTCCGACGCCGCACACGCCGTCATCGTCAGTGCCAGCAGCCCGGCCGTGGCCGCCGTCATCCACCGTCTGGCTCGCATCAGTTCCCCCACTCGGTAGCCGGGGCATGCCTCCACGATGTTTGCGCGGTGACACCCGGATGAACCGGGAACCTATAGCGGTCCGTTACCTGCCGGTAGACCTTCGCGTCACGAAAGGGCTACGAAGTGGGACGGATGTACCGTTCCCGTTACGCCGGGGCGGTGCCCGCGGCGGCGCGGTGCCGGTCCCGGTACGCCGCGACGACCTCACGGGACGCCTCCGGTTCGAGCGCGTCCCGGCGCACGTCGGCGAGCACCCGCCGGAAGGCGTCGAGATCCTTCGGCGAGTCGAGGAACGCCTCTCCCGTGTGACCCTCCGTGTGCACGAGGTCCGACCCGAGCTCGTCGGGGATCTCCAGCACCGCGACGCGTCCGGTGTGCGCCCGCTGGACGCCCGCCGAGAACGGCAGGACCAGCAGGATCACGTTCGGCAGCCGGGAGAGGTCGAGGAGCCGGTCCAGCTGCCCCGCCATCACCTCCGGGCCGCCGGTCCCCCGGGCGAGCACCGACTCGTCGATCACCGAGCGCAACCGCAGCGGCGGGTCGGCGGTGAGCGCCTCGTGCCGGCGGCGGCGCAGGTGGACCAGCTGGTCGATCTCCCACTCGTCGTGCCGGGGCAACCGGGCGCGGAGGACGGCGCGGGCGTACTCGGGCGTCTGCAGCAGGCCGTGCAGGACCGAGAGGTCGAACGCGTCGACGCCGACCGCATCGGTCTCCACGGCGGCGTACCGGCCCGGCGCGGGGAGCTCGTACCGATCGGTGCGCAGCCCCTCGGTGAAGGGTTCCCACCACCCCCGGGTCCGGCTCTGCGTGACGAGCCGCCGGAGCATGTCCGCCTCGACCTCGGCGACGCCGCCGTAGAGGGCGAGGAGCGCGTCGACGTCACCGGCGCGGGGCACCCCCTTGCCGTTCTCCAGCCTGCTGATCTTCGAGGTCGAGCAGGCGAGGCCGCGGGCGACGTCGTCGAGCTTCATCCCGGCGTTGCCCCGCAGGCGGCGCAGCTCCGCACCGAGGCGGCGCCGCGCACCGACCGGCTCCTGCTCCACCCCGCCCTCCCGGTGCCTCCGGTCCGCCCGACCGCGGACCCCGGGTCATGCAACCACATCCCCCGTGCAATCTCCCGGGTCGTGCAATTTTCATCAGCTTTGCAATTGCACGGCACATCCGGATCCGGCACCCTGGGACGTACCCGGACGTGACGGGCAGCACACCGCACGGCACTGCCGGGGGACGCACACCACGAGCAGAACAGAAGGGAGAACGACATGATCCGCAAGGCACAGGTGCCGCACACCGGCAAGCACCAGAGCACCCGCACCGGGCGGTGGTCGCCGTGATCGCCCTGGTCACGCTGGTCCTCTCCGGACTGGCGGTCGTCGTCATCACGGCGATCGTGATCGGGGTGACCGAGTCCCGCCAGAACGGGGCGTGGCGCCGGATCGCGGCCGAACGCCGGCGGGCGTGGGAGCGCAGGCAGCGCCAGCTGCACCGCAGCCCGCACCACGTCGACGCGTGGGGCGACGAGGACACCGACTAGAAGCACGACCCGGGCCCCGAGGCCCCGGGAGGAAGGAACGGCGCAGCGGCGGGGGGTTGCTGCGCCGGGTGGCCGGTCCACGTCCGTTCCGGACGGCGCCGGCCGTTCGCCGTTCCGGGGCCGGCCGTCCCGGAGCTACAACGCGCGACGGCCGGCGAGCGCGCGGCCGAGGGTCATCTCGTCGGCGAACTCGAGATCGCCGCCCATCGGCAGCCCCGACGCCAGCCGGGTGACGGTCAGCCCGGGGAAGTCCCGGAGCAGCCGGACCAGGTAGGTCGCCGTCGCCTCGCCCTCGGTGTTCGGGTCGGTGGCGATGATGACCTCGGAGATCGACGTCTCGTCCTGCGCGGGGCCGGTGCCACCGAGCCGGGCGAGCAGCTCGCGGATCCGCAGCGTGTCCGGGCCGACCCCGGCCAGCGGGTCGAGCGCGCCACCGAGCACGTGGTAGCGCCCCTTGAACTCGCGGGTCCGCTCCACGGCCAGGACGTCCTTGGGCTCCTCGACCACGCACAGCAGCGCCGGGTCACGGCGGGCGTCCGAGCAGTACCGGCAGCGGGTGTCGGAGGAGACGTTCCCGCAGACCTCGCAGAACGCGACGCCCTGCTTGACCGTCTGCAGGACCTCCTGGAGCCGGGCGATGTCCGCCGGATCCGCCGCCAGCAGGTGGAACGCGATCCGCTGGGCGCTCTTCGGACCGACGCCCGGCAGGCGGCCGAGCTCGTCGATCAGATCCTGTACGGGGCCTTCGAACACCTCAGGCGCCCGGGAGGCCCAGGCCGCCCATGTCGAGGCCGCCGGCCAGCGGGCCCATCTTCTCCTGCTGCAGCTCCTGGGCGCGGCGGACCGCGTCGGACATCGCGCCGGCGACGAGGTCCTGCAGGGTCTCGACGTCGTCCGGGTCGACGACCTTCGGGTCGATCCGGACCGAGCGCGGCTCCAGGCCGGCGGTGACGGTGACCTCGACGAGGCCGTTACCGGCCTGGCCGGTCACCTCCGCCTCGGCGAGCTCCGCCTGGGCCTGCTGCAGCTGCTGCTGCATCTTCTGGGCCTGCTGCAGGATCATCTGCATGTCGGGCTGACCGGGTTGCACGGCGTACCCCTCGCTGTCGGGTCCCGGCCCGCGCGTCCGGGTGTGTCACCCCGACACGGCCGGTGCGGACGTCTCCCCCACCAGGGTAGCCGTGTCAGGCTGTCGCACCGTGGTCACCCCGATCCGCTCCGCCGCCGTCGCCGCCCTGGCCGCAGCCGCGCTGTGCACGGGATGCACACCGCCGCCCGAGCCCGGCCCGGCCGCCGCGGACACCACCTCCCGGACCACCCCGGTCGCCGCCCGCACACCGGACCCGCCGGCACCGGTCGTGCTCCTCGATCCCGGCCACAACGGCGGGAACGCCGCGGCCCGGACGGCGATCACCCGCCAGGTCCCGGACGGGCGCGGTGGGACGAAACCGTGCAACACGACCGGCACCTCCACCTCGGACGGCTATCCCGAGCACGCCTTCACCTGGGACCTCGCCCAGCGGGTCCGGACCCGGCTGGAGGCCGCCGGGGTGCGGGTGGTCATGACCCGGACCGACGACGACGGCGTCGGCCCCTGCGTCGACGAGCGCGGCGCGGCCGCCCGCCGGGCCGGCGCCGTGGCCGCGGTGTCGCTGCACGCCGACGGATCGAGCCCGTCGGCCCGCGGCTTCCACGTCGCCTACGCGGACCCACCGGTGCACGGGACCGGACCGGAGTCGCTGCGGCTCGCCACCACGCTGCGCGACGCGCTGCGCTCCGACGGGATCCCGCCCGCCGACTACATCGGACGGGACGGACTCGACGGGCGCGACGACCTCGCCGGGCTGAACACGTCCGCCGTCCCGACAGCGCTGGTCGAGGCGGGGAACATGCGCAACCCCGCCGAGGCCGCGGCGATGTCGAGCCCGCAGGGCCGGGACCGCTACGCGGCCGCCGTGAGCGCCGGGGTGCTCGCCCACCTCGAGCGCTGACCCCGCGGGCCCGACGTCACTTCGGGTCGACGGTGCGGGCGCCCAGGTGCTCCTGCAGGATCCCGAGCGCCGCGGCCTCCGGATCGCGCCGCACACCCGGTGCCGACGCCTCGGCCGCGGCCTCCGCGAGCATCGCCTCCTCCTCGTCGGCCTGGCTGGCGCGCGGGGACGGCGCTCCCTGCCCGCCCGCCGCGGTACGGCCGCCCCGGGCGGGTCCACCCTCGTGCGGGTCGGGTGGTGCATCCTCCGGCGGGGGCTCGGGCGGCAGCGGGATGTCGCCGTCCGGACCGCCCTGGCGCCGGGCCGGACGAGCCTGCGCCCCGTCGCCCTGCTGCGCGGCCTGCCGCTGGGACGGTCGCTGCGGGACCGGGCGCTGCTGGCGTTCCGGCGCGGCCCGGCGCTGCTGCCCGGCCGCCTCGCCCTGGTCGCAGCGGACCTGCCACTGCACGCCGAGCACCGCGCGCAGCGCCTCGCTGATCACGTCGGTGTTGCGCGACTCGGAGAGCCGCCGGGCCAGCGGCGGGGCGCCGATCGCCAGCACCAGGGTGTCCCCGTCGACCGCCCGGACGGTGGCGTTGACCAGCAGCGCCTCGGTGCTGCGGCTGCGCTGGCGGACGGCCGCGAGGATCTCCGGCCACACCCGTCGGACGGCGGTCGCGTCCAGCGACGCGACCGCGGGCGCGGGCTGCGCCGACGACGGCGGGACCGCGTCCGCGGGGGCCCCGTCGCGCGGCGGGTCGGGGTGCCTCGCCGCCTCGTCCGGCCCGGCCCCGGGCTGTGGCTCGGGGGCCGGCGTGGTCCGGTGTCCGGGGGCCGGCGGGAGCGGCTCGGCCGCCTGATCCCTCGCGGCGGGCTCGCCCGCGGCGGCGGTACTCCCCGCGGGAGCCGGCTCCCCCACGGGAGCCTGCGGCTCCGTGGTGGCCTCCTGCTCCGTGGTGGCCTGCGGCGGCGAGCCGGTGGCCTGCGGGGTGACGGAGGCTCCAGCGGCCTCGCTCCGCGGCTCGACGGAGCTCTCGGTGTCGGTCTCCGGGACGGGACGCTCCGGCGCCTGCCGTGTACCGCCCGACCCTGCCGCGGGCCCTGCACCGCTGGACTCCGCACCCGCCACCCGCTCGGCGGCGGGTGCGGGCTCGGCCGCCGCGCCGTCACGGGCGTCGTCGTCACCGGCGCCGGCCTGCTCCCGCGCCGGGGCGGCCCCGCCGGCCGGCACCGCCGCGGTCGTCGAGGCGCCGCGACCGTTCCCGGCGGCAGGAGCGGACCCGCCGTCGGCCGCGGCCGGCCGCGACGCCGCGTCGCCACCCTGACCGGACCGCTCGCTGGGCCGCACGAAGCGCTTGGCGGCCCCGCCGTCGTCGCCGGGGTCGACGGCGATCGCATTGCGCCGCTCGATCCGCTCCAGCCGCTCGAGGAGCCCGCCGTCCGACGTCGTCGCCGCCGGCAGCAGCATCCGGGCGCACAGCAGCTCCAGCAGCAGCCGCGGAGCCGTCGCGCCCCGCATGTCGATCAGGCCCTGGTGCAGGATCTCGCCGTAGCGGGTCAGCGCGGCCGGACCGAGCCGGGCCGCCTGGTCGGCCATCCGGGAGAGCTCGTCCTCGGCACCGTCGACCAGCCCCTGCTCCGCGGCGTCCGGGACGACCTGGACCAGCATCAGGTCGCGGAAGCGCTGCAACAGGTCGGACGCGAACCGGCGGGGATCGTGACCGGCCTCGACGAGCCGGTCGACCGCGCCGTAGACGGCGGCCCCGTCGGCCGCGGCGAGCGCGTCCACCGCGTCGTCGATGAGGCCCGAGTCGGTGACCCCGAGCAGGGCGACGGCCCGCTCGTAGGTGACCCCGCCGTCGCCCGCACCGGCCAGCAGCTGGTCCAGCACCGACAGCGTGTCCCGCGCCGAGCCGCCGCCGGCCCGGATGACCAGCGGGAACACCGGCGGCGCGACGGTGACCTCCTCGTCGCCGCAGATCCTCTCCAGCAGCGAGCGCATGGTCCCCGGCGGGATCAGCCGGAACGGGTAGTGGTGGGTGCGCGAGCGGATCGTCGACAGCACCTTGTCCGGCTCGGTGGTCGCGAACACGAACACCAGGTGCTCCGGCGGCTCCTCGACGATCTTGAGCAGCGCGTTGAAGCCCTGGGTGGTGACCATGTGCGCCTCGTCGACCACGAACACGCGGTACCGCGACTCGGCGGGCGCGTAGAACGCACGGTCACGCAGCTCGCGCGCGTCCTCGACACCACCGTGCGAGGCCGCGTCGAGCTCGATGACGTCGATGTTCCCCGGACCCTCGGGTGCGAGCGACACGCAGGACCCGCACTCGCCGCACGGGTCCGGCGTGGGCCCCTGGACGCAGTTCAGCGAGCGGGCCAGGATCCGCGCCGACGACGTCTTCCCGCAGCCGCGCGGGCCCGAGAACAGGTACGCATGGTTGACCCGCCCCGCGGACAGGGCAGTGGCCAGGGGCTCGGTGACGTGCTCCTGCCCCACGACGTCGGCCAGCTTGGCCGGGCGGTACTTGCGGTACAGAGCCAGAGCCACGCCGCGAGGTTACCGAGGGGGGCCGACGGTTTCCGACACCGGGAACACCGACCGGCCGGAGACAGAAGGGGACCCCGCGCACCCGCCAGAGCCTGTTGACCCTTGCTGCCTTCCGGCCCTGGGGGAGTTCACAGGATGGACGCCGCACGGGGTCCACGGACAGTGTGCCACGGAGCGGGCCCGCCGGGGCCGAGGGGGCCGTGACGGACGGCCCCGGGCGGCAGGTAACCTTCTTCGCGGAGGATTCGCCTAGTGGCCTAGGGCGCACGCTTGGAAAGCGTGTTGGGAGCAATCCCTCACGGGTTCAAATCCCGTATCCTCCGCCAGCCTGAACAGGCAGAGCGCCGGGCACACCCCACGGGTGGCCCGGCGTTCGGCGTTCCGGACGCAGGTGCGGCCGCCGTGCCGCCGCCCGGGGCCGCGACTCAGGACGGGTGCACCTCGATCAGCACGAGACCCGTCGGAGTCTGCTGACGCCGGTGCAGCTCACGACCGCACGCGTCGAGCAGCGCTTCGAGCACCTCGGTGCTGAGCTCGGCCGGATCGATCATCGAGGGCACCGACACCACCTGCGACCTCTCGTGAGGCCTTCCCTCCACGGCTACCTCCTCGTTGCCGGCCGGGCAGCTCCGGGCCGCAGCCCGGAACCGTCGCGGAGGTCGACGTCGCGACGACATGAGGAGATTCACATCACACCGTGGTGGCATTGGTGCGCAAGGGAATCAGCACGACTGGTCGGAGACTGGCCATTCGGTGCGCATCGCGGACATACGGCCGGTCGGGACCGGACGGTGGGCTGCCCCTCGCGCGTCGCCGGTCGTGGAGCGGAATGAAACCGGGGACGTCCCGGTTGGGCGGTCCGTCCGGACCGAACACCGCACAGCGGAGGCTAGCCCGTCATGACCGGCACCGACCTGCAGGCCAACAAGGACAACGTCCGGGCGTTCTACGACCTGATGTTCAACGGGTGCAGGCCCGCCGAGGCGCTGGAGCGCTACGCCGGGGACACCTACACCCAGCACAACGTGCACGTCGCCGACGGCAAGCAGGCCTTCGTCGACTACTTCGAACGGATGGCCGCGGAGTACCCCGGCAAGCACGTGCGGTTCGTCCGTGTCGTCGCCGAGGGCGACCTGGTCGTGCTGCACTGCCACCAGACCTGGCCGGGTGGCGACGACTACGCCGGGATCGACATCTTCCGCGTGGACGACGACGGCCGGATCGTCGAGCACTGGGACGTCCTGCAGGTCGTCCCGGCGACCTCGGCCAACGACAACGGCATGTTCTGACCCGGCCGCGGGTCGCCGTTCAGCCCACGACGGACGCGTGGGCGGCGAGCACCTGCCAGCCCGCGCCGTCGTCGTGCGCCCAGGTGCGGGTGTAGCGGACCCGGGCGGCGAACGCCTCGCCCGCCGTCTCCCCCTCCAGCGCGACGAGCACCCAGGTGACCCCGGTCGGGCCGGCCACCCGGGTGCGGAGCTCCAGCTCCTCGCTCCGCCGCAGGACCTGTGCACCGTCACGGTGGGCCCGCAGGTCGTCGGCCTTGGCCAGGACCGTCCCGTCCGGGCCCGTGAACAGCGCCGCGTCGTCGAGCAGGGCGTCCAGCTCCGTGACGTCGGAGGCGAGCTGGGCGGCCTGCAGCCGCCGTTCGGCCGTGCGGAGGTCGTCGTCCATGCGG
Source organism: Pseudonocardia sp. EC080619-01 (assembly GCF_001420995.1). Classification (NCBI taxonomy): domain Bacteria; kingdom Bacillati; phylum Actinomycetota; class Actinomycetes; order Pseudonocardiales; family Pseudonocardiaceae; genus Pseudonocardia; species Pseudonocardia sp. EC080619-01. The sequence goes on from NZ_CP012184.1 coordinate 2,512,022, forward strand.
CCGGACGGTAGTCCGGGCGGCACTGCGGGGTGCCCGCCGTTCGCTCCGGGCGGATCGCTGCGCCGCCCGCGAACCCGCCGTCGCGACGACCCGGCCGTCACCCCGCCCGCCGGGCACCGGGTTCCTGCACCGCGGGACGCCGCCCGGCCAGGTACCGCGCGATCACGCCGTGCCGCGGCCCGAACAGGTACGCCAGCGCGAACGCCGTGGCCAGGCTGACCACCACCGCACCCCCGGTGGAGACGTTCGCGTAGTAGCTGACATAGGTGCCCGCCACCCCGGCGACGACCGCCACCCCGACGGCGAGGAGCAGCATCCGCTCCATCCGGTCCGTCAGCAGGAAGGCCGTCGCCCCGGGGATGATCAGCACCGCCACCACCAGCACGATCCCGACAGCCTGCAGCGCGACCACGACGGCGAGCGCGAGCAGCCCGAGCAGCAGGGCCTCCACCCGGCGCGGGTCGATCCCGACCGCGTGCGCGTGCACCCGGTCGAACGCGACCAGGGTGAAGTCCCGCCGGCGCAGCGCGACCACCGCGATCGTCACGAGGCCCAGCACGACGATCTGGACGACGTCGGCGACGGACAGCCCGAGCAGGTTCCCGAACAGGATGTGGGACAGGTCGGTGTCGCTGGGAGTGCGCGAGATCAGGATCAGCCCGAGCGCGAACAGCCCGGTGAACACGACGCCGATCGCGGCGTCCTCCTTCACCCGCGACGTCCGCCGGACCAGCCCGATCAGACCGACGGCACCGGCGCCGAACACGAACGCGCCGATCCCGAACGGGATCCCGACGATGTAGGACAGCACCACCCCGGGCAGCACCGCGTGCGACACGGCGTCGCCCATCAGCGACCAGCCGACGAGGGTCAGCCAGCAGGACAGCAGCGCGCCGACCGAGCCCGCCACGACCGCGACGAGCAGCGCACGCTGCATGAACCCGAACTGCAGCGGCTCCAGCACCCAGGCGATCATGTGGCGGAGAACCCGAACACGCGGCCCAGCACCCCGGGGGTGAGCACCTCGCCCGGCGGGCCGTCGGCCAGCAGCCGGTTGGCCAGCAGGACCGCCCGGTCGCACAGCCGCTCGACGCCGCCGATGTCGTGCGTCGACACGAGGACGGTGCGGCCGGCGTCGCGCAGCTCGTGCAGGACCGCCGTCATCGCCTCCTGCGTGCCGTGGTCGACACCGGCGAACGGCTCGTCGAGCAGCAGCAGCGGCGCGTCCTGGGCGATCGCCCTGGCGAGGAACACCCGCTTGCGCTGACCGCCCGACAGCCTGCCGATCTGCCGGTCGGCCAGGCCGGTCAGGCCGACCCGCTCCAGCGCGTCGGCGACGGCCGTCCGGTCGGCCGCCCGGGGCCTGCGACCGATCCCCATGCGGCCGTAGCGCCCGGTCATGACGACCTCGTGCGCGACGATCGGGAAGTCCCTGTCGATCGCCTCGGCCTGCGGCATGTACGCGATCGCGGCCGCCCGCCGGGCCGCGCGGACGTCACCGTCGCCGACCCGGACGGTGCCGGCGTGCGGCCGGACCAGCCCCATGACGGCGGAGAACAGTGTCGACTTGCCGGAGCCGTTGGTCCCCAGCAGCCCGCAGACGGTGCCGGCGCCGAGCCGGAGGTCGACGCCGTCGAGCGCGATGACCTCGCCGTAGCGCACCGACAGGCCGGTCACCTCCAGCACCGCGGCGGTCACGGCTGCGCCCCCGTCAGCCCGTCCGAGATCACCCGGGCGTCGTGCCGGAGCAGGTCGAGGTAGCTGGGTACCGGACCGCCCTCCTCGGACAGCGAGTCGACGTAGAGCGGGCCCGCCAGCCGGGCGCCGGTCTCGGCGGCGACCTGCCGCTGCGCGGAGTCGTTCACGGTGCTCTCGCAGAACACGGCGGGCACCGCGTCGTCCCGGACGACGGCGATCGTCGACGCGATCTGGTCCGGGGTGCCCTCGGCGTCGCTGTTCACCGGCCACAGGTAGGACTCCCGCAGCCCCATGTCCCGGGCCAGGTAGGAGAACGCGCCCTCACAGGTCACGAGCACCCGCTGGGCGTCGGGGAGTCGGCCCAGGTCGGCCCGGAGCTCCTCCCCGACCTGCCGGATCCGCTCGGCGTAGCCGGCCGCGTTGGCGGTGTAGACGTCGCGTCCCGCCGGGTCGAGCTCCACGAGCGCGTCGCGGATGTTCGCGACGTAGCGCTCGCCGGCCACCGGCGACATCCAGGCGTGCGGGTTCGGGCGGTCGCGGTACTCCCCCGCGGCGATCGGCAGCACGTCGACGCCGTCGCTCACGGTCGCCGACCGGGCCTCGGACCGGTCCACGAACTGCTCGAACCAGCGCTCCAGACCGAGCCCGTTGTCGAGCACCAGGTCCGCGTCCGCGCCGCGCACCAGGTCACCGGGGACCGGCTCGTAGTCGTGGATCTCCGCCCCGGGGCGGGTGATCGACTCGACCCGGACCCGGTCGCCGCCGACCTCGCGGGCCATGTCGGCGATCACGGTGAAGGTCGCCAGCACCACCGGACGCGGGTCGTCCGGGTCCGCGGGCTCCGGCCCCGCTCCGCACCCGGCGAGGACCAGCACGCAGGCCAGTACCACCCCAGATGTTCGCCAAGCCATAGACCGTGAGTTAGGCATGCCGAACATTATGCGGGAGGAATCACCGACGAGCAAGATCCGTGGTCGGACCGGTCACCATCGCTTGCCCGTCCCGCGCGACCGGGCAGACTGGGGTCCGGACCGCCGCACGGCGGGCTCCCCGGACGAGACGCGCCGTACCCGGATCGCCAAGACGACGCAGCTGTCCGGGAGGAGCGCTCGTCATGGCGTGGATCTATCTGGTCGTCTCCGGCCTGCTGGAGACGGTGTGGGCCGCGGCCCTGTCACAGAGCCGGGGCTTCAGCCGGCTGACGCCGTCGATCGTCTTCGGCGTGGCGCTGGTGCTGAGCATGGGCGGGCTGTCGCTGGCCCTGCGGGAACTGCCGGTCGGGACCGCGTACGCGATCTGGGTCGGCATCGGCGCGGTCGGCACGGCGGTCTACGGGATGGCCGCGCTGGGCGAGCCCGCGTCGACCGCGCGGCTGCTGTGCCTGGTGGCGATCGTCGGCGGCGTGGTCGGGCTGAAGCTCGCCCACTAGAACGACGACGGCGGGGCCGGTCCGGGTCTCCCCGGTCCGACCCCGCCGCCGCGCGGGGAGCCCCTTACTCGAAGGGTCCGTTCACCAGCAGCCCACCGACCGGGCCCTCGACGAACCGCGGGTCCGCCTGCGGGAACTCGGTGTCGGTGCCGTTGACGCCGTCCGGCCGGTTGCTCGACGAGAAACCGTCGAGCGCGTCGAAGAGGCCATAGGCGGCAGTGTCCGCCGTGGCTCCCACGGCGTCGACACCCTGGGTCGGGCTCTGGGTGCTGGGGTAGCCGTGCTCGTCGTCGCCGGTGTCGGCGGCGGCGAACCCTGCCAGCGGGAACGCCACGGCACCGAGGGCGCCCACGGCGACCAGGGTCCGGCGCATCCGGTTCTTCATCGAATCCGTCCTTCTGTGTGGGGAGCGGTCATCAACACGACGGCAGAGACCTGCCGTACACCCTAACGGCCCAGTGGCCGACAGGTGGTCACATGTTGTCGGCGCCGGCCTTGATCGCCTCACGGATGCGGTTGTACGTACCGCACCGGCAGATGTTGCGGATCTCGTCGAGGGCCTCGTCGTCGATCGAGAAGCCCTCGGCCTCGGCACGCCTGACCAGGGCGACAGCAGCCATGATCTGGCCGGGCTGGCAGTACCCGCACTGGGCGACGTCGTTGTCGACCCACGCCTGCTGCATCGGGTGCAGAGTGTCACCGTCGGCCAGACCCTCGATCGTGGTGATCTCGTCGCCCTCCTCGAGGGTGCCGATCGGGGTGGCACAGGGGTTGAAGGCCTTGCCGTTGACGTGGCTCGTGCAGGCCTTGCAGACGTTGATCCCGCATCCGTACTTCGGGCCGGTCACCCCGAGCACGTCGCGCAGGACCCACAGCAGCCGGACGTCGTCCTCGACGTCGACGGTGACCTTCTCACCGTTCAGCGTGAACGTGTGCGTGGACATGATTGATCTCCTCGTCGAGGCAGGTCAGCGGGCCAGCTCGCGACCGTTGGTCGGCGACGGCGGGATGGGCGGGATCGTCGGGTACGGCTCGAAGGGGAGCGGCTCCTTGTGCAGGATCGGGAACTCGGTAGGGACCGTCCCGGTGGCCCGCGCGTAGGCGCAGGCGATCGCGCCGCAGGTCGCCGCGACACCGAACTCACCGGCGCCACCGGGCTCGGGCGCCTCGGAGTCCTCGATGACGATGATGTTCATCTCGGGCGGGGTGTTCCACTGCCGGGTGTAGAAGTAGTTGTCCCAGCTCGCCTCGACGAAGTGCCCGTCCACCAGGTGCAGACCGGCGGTCAGCGTCATCGCGATGCCGTCGTTGATCCCGCCCATCATCTGTGCCTCGAACCCGCGCGGGTTGATGATCAGGCCGCCGTCGACGACGTAGGTCACCTTCGTGACACGCGGGCCGGTGCGGGCGGACCGGATCTCGCGGTTGACGGTCTCCGGGCGGCAGTCGAGCTCGACGACCGCGCAGGCGACGCCCTTGTACTCGACGTGCATGGCGATGCCCTGGGCGGTCCCCTCCGGCATCGACTTGCCCCAGTCCGCCTCCTCGGCAGCACGGTCGACGACGTTCTTCCACCGGGTGAGCTTCGTGAACGCCGACCGGAACTCGTACGGGTCCTTGCCCATCTTCGCCGCGACCTGGTCGACCATCAGCTCCCGTGCGGTCGCCGTGTCCGGCGAGTAGATGTTCCGCATGGAACAGGTGTTGAACCGCATGTCGACCTCGTTGAGCAGAGAGGTCGCCACCCCGACGTTGTACGGGTTGGTCTGGGTCGTGACGTAGATGCTCTCCGAGACGGTGAGGTTCCCCAGCGGGGCCTTGTTCGCCGCGGCGGTGATCGCCTCGGACAGCCCAGGGTTGATCTCGGTCGCGACACTGGTGTGGGCGATCTCGAAGCTGGAGACCGCATCTCCCGACACCTGGGCCCTGACCCGGCACGTCGCCATCGGGTGCGTGCGGCCCTGGCGGGAGTCGTCGGACCGGGTCCACATGAGCTTGACCGGCTTGCCCATCGTCTGCGAGACCTCGGCTGCCTCCTCGAGCGCGTCGAAGAACAGCCGGCGGCCGAACGACCCGCCGCCCTCGGTGACGTGCACCGTCACCGCGTTCTGGGCCATGCCGAGCTTCTTCGCGATCTCCGCCTGAGCGGCGATCGGCGACTTGGACGGGCCCCAGATCTCCGCCTGCCCGTCGCCGACGACGGCGATGGCGCAGTTGGTCTCGAGTGCCGAGTTGCTGCGGAAGTAGAAGGTGAAGTCGCCCTCGACGGTCTCACCGGCGACCTGCGGGACGGCCAGCGGCAGCTCGCCCTCACGCAGCTTCGCCAGCACCGACTCGTCGTTCTCGCCCTCGGCGGTGCCAGCGTCCCAGTTCACGTCGAGCGCGTTCACCCCGTCGACGGCCTGACCGAAGGTCTTCGCGCGCACCGCGACGCCGACACTGACCTGCTCGACGTCGGTGACGCCCGGCATGTTCCGGACCTCGTCGATGTTGTTGACGCCGAGCGGAGCCGAGTTGACGTTCGGTCCGCGGCAGATGACGGTCGGCAGCGCGTCCGGAATCTGCATGTCGGTGAGGAACTGCTTCTTGCCGGTCACCATGGCGAGCTGGTCGGACTTGTTCCGCCGGGTCCCGATGACCGTGAACTCCTCACGGTCCTTGAGGACGACCTCGGACGCCTCGGTGACCGAGACCGAGGCGGCCTCGGTGAGCTCGCCGAAGGGCAGCTCCTCGCCGTTCAGCCCGGTGATCAGGCCCTGCCTGCTCTTGAGGACGTTCACGTCCTGGCGCAGCTCGTTGGCCGCCGCGGCGAGCAACCGGCCCTGAGCCAGTGCGGCCGCGACCCGGATCGGCGTGTACGTGGAGAAGGTCGTCGTCGAGCCGCCGGTGAGCTGGTTGAAGACCAGCTCGGGCCGGGCATCGGCCAAGGTGACGTTCACCTGGTCCGGGTCGAGGTTCATCTCCTCGGCGATGATCATCTGGGTGGAGGTGATGATGCCCTGGCCGTTGTCCGAGCGCGGCAGCGCGAACGACACGGTGCCGTCCCGGTTCACCTCGACCTTGACCAGGTTCGCGGTCGGCCGGGCGGTGTCGCGGATGACGTCGAGCAGGTCGTAGAGCTCGGCCGGGAGCGGGGGCGACGGGATCGCTGCGGCGTTGGCGACGGGAGCGCTGGTGCCGCCGAACATGGTCTGTCGGCCGACCTCGGCCGCGACGACGAGAGTCGGGGCGGCGATCAGGTATCCGAGGAAACGGCGGCGGCTGACGTCCTTCCGGCCGTCGCCGGACGCCGGGCGCTCAGGAGCGGGGGCGCGGTGAGCGGGCATCGTTGTCCTCTCCGGGGTGCTGCATTGCGTGGGCCCGTGCAGCGGCGTCCGTAGCGGGGAGCGGGGACTGCCGCGGGCTCTCGAAACGGGCAACGAGGAGGTTCTTTCGACGGTTACGCGCCGGTACGCGTGGACGCTGTCGATCGATCTCCGCGAGGACGGTTGTGTGCGACCATCTGATTCGCAGGTCAACGACCCGCCGGTCAGGGCACCCTTATCCGCAGATGCGGATCCATCGGAAGCCATGGGTCCGCACAGGCAGGTTGCCTGCCAGTGGCGCATGCCACCCGTACGGGTGAACAGCGACCAGAAAGATCGAACCGGCGACAGGGTGTCGTCCGAAATGCCGCGTCCGCACCCGCGCCGGAGAAGCCGACGACGGGCGCGGGTGCACGGCGGCGCGGTGCACGGGCCGGATCACCGTCGCCCGGCGCGCAGGAGCCGGACGAAGGTCCACGGCAGCAGGACGAGGACGCCCAGCACACCGAGCACGGCCGCGGCGACGATCAGCCAGCCCGGCGCGCCGTTCCCCACGCCTCCCAGCGCGCCGGTGGCGAGCACCAGACCACCCGGCACGACGACGACCGCCGGCCACACGAGCGTCCCCAGCCACTTCTCGCCGGTGCTCCAGGCGCGGCCGGTCCAGAGCATCACGACGCCGGCCAGCCAGCCGACGACCGGCAGGACGAAACCGCCGAGCATCAGCATCAGGACCGTCAGCACGGGGTAGGCGTCCGGGTCTCCGGCCGCTCGCGGGGCGGGTCCGTGCGGGTCGGTGGTCATGGTGGTCATCTCCAGCTCCTTCGTGTCTCCCGGTCGTGTCTCCGAGGTGCCTCCAGGGTCGCGCCGGACGGGTGCCGGACACATCGGAGCAGGGGTGGATCCGCGGCGTCGGACCACGGTCGGAGGCGGTGTCGTCGCAGGTCGGAGCGGTTCGGAGCGGATCACCGCGGAACGGTGCGCCGGTCCGGCCGGGCCGGGCAACCGGCCGTCCACGCCGTCGGCACACGTCACCGGCCGCCGGGTGAAACGACTCGGGCCGCCGCGACGACATCCCCCACGACGGTCTCCGGAGGCGAGGCGCATCGCGCACCGGCGCCGAGACCGCCCCGTCACCCCGGCGAGACCCTCTCGCGACCGGTGACCGCCGGTCATCGTGGCGGCCGCTCCGCTCGTCGGCGCCGCTCGCAGATCACGGCCCCGTTGCGATCCGGGATTCATGCGTTCGCCGGGCAACCCCGCCGCCGTACGTCGCCCCTGCGGCCCTGGCGCCAACCCCGCACGCGCCGCGGTGGCAGACGTGGGACATCCGCCGTGACCGGCGCACCGGCCCCGCCGGGCGTCCGGTCGAGCGCGCCGGGCTCGACCGCCCGGCAGCCGGTACACCCGTTCGGCTGCGCCCCGACGGCCGATTGCCGCCCTCGTCGCGAGTCGATCAGCATTCGCGCCGTGTTCCGGGGTCGTCCCGGGCCACGCCGTCACAACGATCGACGAGAGGAAACGGGTACGTGAGGAATCGAGTTCGGATCGCCGTAGGAGCTGCCGCCGTGGGTGCCGCGGGCATCGGGCTGGCGGGGTCCGCGATGGCGGGTGAGTCCTACGCGGGCCACTCCGCCGTCGGTGGCGAGCACGTGTCGTCCGTCGCGGACGACGGCGAGGGCCGCACCGGCCTGCTGACCGGCGTCGCCGAAGGCGTCGGTGGCCTGCTGGGCGGCGTCTGGGAGGCCGCGGGCCCGGTGGTCGACGGCCTGCTCTGAGGGCCGACCCGGTCTCGACACAGGGGCAGAGTGTCGAGCCCGGGCCGGCGTCGTCCATCGTGCCGCTCCGTCGGGGGTCGGGGCGGCCGGACGCGCCGGTGCACGATCGGAGGCCGGGTCCCGGGGAGGGGCCCGGCTTCCGGCATGCGGGGCGGCGAGGGGCCGAACGACCCCGGAAAGACCGGAAGCCGGGCCCTGACGGACCCGGCTTCCCGGTGTGGCGGTAGCGGTGGGATTTGAACCCACGGAGGCTATGAACCTCACGCGCTTTCGAGGCGCGCTCCTTCGGCCGCTCGGACACGCTACCGCCGAGAAGGCTACAAGACGGCTACCCGTCGCTGACGGACGGGGGGCGACCGAAGAACTCCTGGAGCAGTGCGGCGGCCTCACCAGCGCGGACGCCGCCGACGACCTCCGGCCGGTGGCTCAGCCGACGGTCGCGCAGCACGTCCCACAGCGATCCGGCCGCCCCGGTCTTCGGCTCCCATGCGCCGAACACGACCCGCTCGACCCGGGCGAGCCCGATCGCGCCGGCGCACATCGTGCACGGCTCGACGGTCACGGCGAGGGTCGTGCCGGTGAGCCGCCAGGAGCCGACGACGCGGGCGGCGGCGCGCAGGGCCAGCACCTCGGCGTGTGCGGTGGGGTCCCCGAGCGCCTCCCGTGCGTTACAGGCGGCGGCGAGCTCGGTGCCGTCGGCGTCGAGCACGACCGCACCGATCGGCACGTCGTCACTCACGGCGGCACCGCGCGCGACCTCGAGGGCGCGACCGAGGGCACGGTCGTCGGCGGCGCGATACAACTCAGGCGTTGACGAGCTCGTCCAGCTGGGCGGCGAAGCCGCAGCGGCGGGCGATCGTGTCGAGCTGCTCGTCGGGGTAGAGCTCCAGGTCGCCGACCAGGATCTCCAGCTCGTCGGCGGGCAGGCCGAGGTCGGCCACGATGCCGAGGTCGCCCTCGGGCCAGGGGTCGTCCAGCGCGTCGTCGTCCGGGGGGAGCTCGACCCGGAGCAGGTCCAGCACGTCGGCCGCGACGTCGTAGTCCAGTGCCGCGACGGCGTCGGAGATCAGCAGCCGCACCCCGCCCGGCGACGGGCGCAGGAGGACGAAGAACTCGTCGTCGACGTCGAGCAGGCCCAGCACGGCTCCGGTGGAGCGCTGCGCGCGCAGGGCCGTGATCGCCGCGTCGAGATCGACCAGGGTGGCCTGGTCGAGCCGGACGCAGCGCCACCGCCCCTCCTCGCGGATCGCGGCGACCGCGAATCCGGGCAGGGCGGCGCCCCGGGTGTCCGGGGCGGCCTCGACGCTCTGGGTGGGCACGACGACAACGGTACGTCCGATGGACGCTGTGAGCCACGCCACGACCAGGTATGCGTGGTCACATCGGCGCCGCCGTCGCCCGGCGGACGGTGGTGGGCGACGATCGGTGGGTGCCGAACCCCGTGCCGATCACCCCCGCGTCCGTCGCCGGGCTGCCCGGTGACCTGCTCGCGGCCGCCCGCGCACTCCAGCCGCGCACCGTCGCACTGCGCCGGGAGCTGCACGCTGCACCGGAGCTCGGGCTGGAGCTGCCCCGCACCCGCGACGCCGTGCTCCGGACGCTGCGGGACCTGCCGCTGACAATCCGGACGGGGACGTCGTGCAGCTCGGTCGTCGCCGTCCTGGAGGGCGATCGCCCGGGGCCGACGGTGCTGCTGCGCGGGGACATGGACGCGCTCCCCCTGCAGGAGGCCACCGGGCTGGAGTTCGCGTCCCGGACCGACGGCGCGATGCACGCCTGCGGGCACGACACCCACACGGCGATGCTCGCCTCCGCGGCCCGCCTGCTCGCGGGCCACCGGGACCGTATCGCGGGCCGGGTGCTGCTGATGTTCCAGCCGGGCGAGGAGGGGTTCCACGGGGCCCGGCACATGATCGACGACGGGCTGCTGGACGACGGCCCCGAGCTGGCCTACGCCCTGCACATCTCCTCCACCGTGCCGGCCGGGGAGCTGCACCACCGGCCGGGCCCGATCATGGCCGCGGCCGACGTCGTGGAGGTCCGGGTGACCGGACGGGGCGGGCACGCGTCGGCCCCGCAGGACGCGTGTGATCCCGTCCCGGCGGCCGCGGCGATGGTCGGCGGGCTGCAGACGGTGCTCACCCGGCGGGTGGGGCCGCAGGAGGCGGCGGTGCTGACGGTCGCCCGGATCCAGGCGGGCACCACGGACAACGTCATCCCGGAGACCGCCGAGCTGACCGGGACGCTGCGCACCCTGTCCGAGCCGGTGCGGGCACTGCTGCACCGCGAGATCGGCGAGCACTGCCGCCACGTCGCGCTCGCGCACGGCTGCACCGCGGAGGTGACGATCGTCCCCGGCTACCCGGTGACGGTGAACGACGAGGCCGCGACCGCGTCGCTGGCCGACGTGAGCAGGCGGGTGCTCGGCACCCGCGCCTGCGTCCCGATGCGTGACCCGCTCATGGGGTCCGAGGACTTCTCCTATGTGCTGCAGCGCATCCCGGGCGCGCTCGCCTTCCTCGGGGCGCGGCCGCCGGGCGTCGCGGCGGGCGAGGCCGCACCGAACCACTCGAACCGGGTGGTGTTCGACGAGGCCGCGTTCCCGTCCGGCGTCGCGGTCCTCAGCGGGCTGGCGCTGGCCGCCCTGTCCTGATCCCGGACACGACGGTGGGGCGGGTCCGGCAGGACCCGCCCCACGGTCACGACGTCTCTCAGGCGGTCTCGTCCGCGACGGCCGCGCGGCCGTAGCCCTTCCAGTTGCGCTGGGCGTAGGCGGCCAGGCCGGCGGTGACCGCCAGGCCTGCTCCCGTGCTCGCGATGATCGACATGAAAACGGTCGCCATGACGGCTCCTCCTCACCGGTGGCACGCGCCGTGTCCGGTGACCGGGTCCGGATGACCCGGGCGGTACGACGGCGCTTGCGATACGACGACGCTGACTGCGCCCACCAGGGATTCTCCCACCGGCCCCCGGGTGATGTCCGCCCCGCGGGGAACGGTCGCCCGATGATTCATGCCACATCTCCGAGCCGCTCCGTCCAGCAGTTCCCCGATTCGTTGGTTAGCGTTGGACAAAAGTAGGTACAGAATCGGACACATCGTGCCGAACCGACAGTTACGTGACGTAAGCATCGGTTCTCCGCAGATGTCGTCAGGGGGATGGACGTGGACGAACAAGCAGGTGGGAGCCATCCGGGCGTCACCGTGACCGACCCGGCCACCATGAAGCGGGCGGTCGCCGCCGCCGCGGTCGGGAACATCACCGAATGGTTCGACTTCGGTGTGTACGGCTATCTGGCCACGACGATCGAGGCTCAGTTCTTTCCGCCCGGGCCACTCGCCCAGGTCGCCGTGTTCGCGACGTTCGCCGTCGCGTTCTTCTTCCGCCCGCTGGGCGGGTTGTTCTTCGGACCGCTCGGTGACCGCATCGGCCGGACCAAGGTCCTGTCCATCACGGTGATCATGATGGCGTTCGGGACGTTCCTGATGGGGCTCATCCCGTCCTACGAGACGATCGGGATCGCGGCACCGATCCTGCTGGTCTGCGCCCGGGTGGTGCAGGGTTTCTCCACCGGCGGCGAGTACGCGGGCGCGATGACCTTCATCGCCGAGTACAGCCCGGACCGCCGGCGCGGGTACTTCGGCAGCTTCCTGGAGCTCGGCACGTTCGTCGGCTACGCCTTCGGCGCCACCGTCGCGTCGGTCCTCCCGCTGATCTTCAGCGAGGAGTTCATGGCCGACTGGGGCTGGCGGATCCCGTTCTTCGTGGCCCTGCCGCTCGGCCTCGTCGGCGTCTACCTGCGGGTGCGGTTGGAGGAGACCCCGGCGTTCCAGACGCTGCTCTCCCAGTCGGAGGAGCGCGAGGGCACCGAGGTGAAGGACGGCTTCCGGCTGATCTTCACCAAGTACCTGCCGACGTTCGTGATGGTCGGCGGCATCGTGGTCGCCTGGAACGTCACCAACTACATGCTCACCAGCTACATGCCGACCTACCTGGAGGACGACGTCGCCGCACACGGCGGCACCGCGATCGACTCGCAGACCTCGGCCTGGCTGCAGATCGCCGTGCTGTGGGTCGCCGTGCTGGTCATCCCGTTCCTCGGGCGGCTCTCGGACCGGGTCGGCCGCAAGCCGATCATGTGGACGGGTGCCGGCGGACTGATCATCCTGGGCATCCCGATGATCCTGCTGATGCAGAACGGCTCGGTGCCCTCGGTGCTGCTCGGCCTCGTGCTCATGGGCGGGCTGCTGATCTGCTTCTCCTCGGCGGCCCCGTCGACGCTGCCCGCGGTGTTCCCGACCGAGATCCGCTACGGCGGCCTGTCGATCGCGTTCAACATCTTCGTCTCGGCGTTCGCCGGGACCGTGTCGCTCGTGATGTCGGCACTCGTGCTGACCACCGGGGACCTGCTGTGGCCCGGCTACTACCTCATCGGTGCCGGCGTCGTCGGTGTCGTGACGCTGTGGTTCCTGCCGGAGACCAACGGCAAGCCGCTGCGCGGGTCGCAGCCGTCCGCCGGCAGCGAGGAGGAGGCGCGGGAGCTCGCCCGCGCCGTCCACTGATCGCTTGTCCTCCCCGGGGAGCGGCGGCACGCTGAGCGCGTGCTGTCGCTCCCCGAACTGTTGCGAGCCCTGGACACCGGCGGGATCTCCCCCACCGAGCACGTCGACGACGTCCTCGCCCGGCTGGAACGGGACGAGACCAACTGCGTGATCGAGCTCGACGCCGACCGCGCCCGGGCCCGCGCGGCCGAGCTGACGGCGATGTCCGCCCGCGGGGAGCGGGCCGGGCCGCTGCACGGCGTCGCGGTCGGGATCAAGGACCTGATCGACGTCGCGGGGCTGCCGACCCGGTGCGGGTCCCGGATCCTCGCCGACGCCCCGCCCGCGGGCGCCGACGCACCGGTCGTCGCGATGCTGCGGGCGGCCGGGGCGGTCGTCGTCGGGAAGCTGCACACCCACGAGTTCGCCTACGGGCCGGTCGGCGACGTCGCGGCGACCGGCCCGGCCCGCAACCCGCACGACCTGTCCCGGGTGACGGGCGGGTCGTCGTCGGGGTCCGCGGCGGCCGTCGCCGCGGGGCACCTGCCGCTGGCCGTCGGGACCGACACCGGGGCCAGCGTCCGCACCCCGGCCGCGCTCTGCGGCGTCGCCGGGCTCAAGCCGCGGCGCGGCGCGCTCCCGGGCGCGGGGGTGTTCCCGCTGGCCGAGTCGTTCGACACCGTCGGCCTGATCGCGGCCGACGCGGCCGGGCTCGCGACGGCCCGGGCCGCGCTGGGTGCCGCGGGACCGGCCGCCGACGGCCGTCGGCTGCGGATCGGCGTCGCGACCGGTGCCTGGTGGCGGCCGCACGACACCGCGATCGCCGACGCCGTCCGGGGTGCGGCGGACGCGCTCGCCGCGCTCGGCCACCCGGTGTCCGACCAGGACACCCCCGACGTCGCGGAGCTGGCCGCGACGTACGCGACGATCACCGGCGCGGAGGCGTACGCGACGCACCGGAGGTGGTACGCCACCCGCCGCGACGAGTACCAGCCGGCGACGGCCGCGCGGTTCGTCCGGTCCGCCGACGCCCCCGCCCATCACTACATCGACGCGAGGCGGGACCGCGCCCGGCTCTCCGCCGCGTTCCTCGACCGGCTGACCTGCGACGTCCTCCTCTGCCCCACCACGAAGCTGCGGGCGACACCGATCGGCGAGGAGGAGTCCGCGGGGGCGTCGGTCATGCTCTCGCTGCTCGAGGCGACGGTGCCGTTCAACCTCACCGACCGCCCGGTGGTGGCGCTGCCGGTGCCGGTGCCGGGGCTCCCGGCCGGCGTCCAGCTCGCCGGGATCACCGTCGGCGAGGACGTCCTGCTGGACCTGGGGCGCGCGCTCGAGGGGGCACTGCGGTGATCCTCCCGGTCGCGGTGGCGCGCGGGGTCGCCGCGGGCGAGGTGGACCGCGTCTACCGCCGGTGGGCACGGCCGCGGGTCCGAGCCGGCTCGACGCTGCGGACCGCGGCGGGCGTCGTGGAGATCGTCGCGGTCGAGCAGGTCGATCCGGCGACCCTCACCGACGACGACGCCCGCGCCGCCGGTGCGGCGTCCGCGGCCGAGGTGCTGCGGTCGTTCCGCCGGTCCCGGAGCACCTCGTCACCTGGTGCCGCACCCCGCGCGCCGGGTGCGGCGACCGGCGACGGGGTGCGCGACGAGGACCCGGTCTGGCGGATCCGGCTGCGTGCGGCGGGTGCGGATCCGCGGATCGCGCTGCGGGAGTCCGTGGACGGCCTCGACGCGACCGCGGCGCGGCTGGACCGGCTCGACCGGGCGTCGCGGCACGGGCCGTGGACGCGGGCGACGCTGCGGCTGGTCGCGGCGCACCCCGGGGAGCGCGCCGCCGCTCTCGCCGCGCGGGCCGGGCGGGAGCGGGACCCGTTCAAGCTCGACGTCCGCAAGCTCAAGGACCTCGGGCTGACCGAGAGCCTGGAGATCGGCTACCGGATCTCGCCGCGCGGTGCGGCGTTCCTGGAGTCCGGGGCGTGATCGAGGGGGCTGCGGGCGGGTCTCTACCCTTCGGACGCATGCGAGCGGTGTGCGTGCTGGGGACCGGACTGATCGGCGGGTCGCTGATGCGGGCCGCGGCCCGTGCCGGGCGGGAGGTCTGGGGGACCGCCGCGTCCGACGCCACCGCGGCGGCCGCCGTCGCCGACGGGTTCGACGTCACCACCGACACCGACGCCGCGCTGACCCGGGCCGCCGACTCCGATGCGCTGGTCGTCGTCGCCGTCCCGCTGACGGCGCTGGAACCGGTGCTCCGGCGGATCGACGCCGTCGCCCCCGCCTGCCGGCTCACCGACGCGGTGAGCGTCAAGATCCCGGTCGCCGACGCCGTCGCCGAGTTCGCGCCGCAGGCCCGCTACGTCGGCGGGCACCCGATGGCCGGCACCGCCGAGTCCGGCTGGGCCGCCGGGGACCCGGACCTGTTCGGCGACGCCGCCTGGGTGGTCGCCGCCGACGACGGTCTCGACGTCGACGTGTGGCGCGACGTCGCCGAGCTGGCCTGGGCCTGCGGGGCGCGGGTCGTGCCGTCGGCGGTCGACGAGCACGACACGGCCGTCGCCCGGATCTCGCACCTGCCGCACCTGTTCGCGGCGGTGCTTGCGTCGGTCGGCGCCGGGGAGCAGGGCGACGATCTCGCGCTGGCGCTGTCCGCGAGCTCGTTCGCCGACGGCACCCGGGTCGCCGGCACCCGGCCCGAGCTGGTGCTCGCGATGTGCGAGGGCAACCGGGCCGCGCTGCTCGGCGCCGTCGACGACGCGCTGGGCCGCCTCGGCGCGATGCGCGGCGCGCTGGCGTCGACCGGCGGGCTGGCGGCGACCGTGCGGTCCGGGCACGAGGCGCGGATGCGCTGGGCCGCCACCCGCGAGCCGCTCGCGCTGCCGGTCTCCCTCGACGGCGACGGCGTGTTCGCCGAGCTGCGCGAGCTGGGCCGCCGCGGCGACGTCGTGGAGCCCTGGAAGTCCTAGAGGTCCACCCGGGTGGCGATGCCCGGGTAGTCGAGCACGAACCCGTCGGCGTCGACGGTCATGTCGGCGGCGACGTCCCCGGCCGCGAACCCGACGACGGCGGGCCCGGCCGCGGATGCCGACCTCACCGTCCGGTAGGTCTGCTCGGTGGCCTCCACCGCGAGCGTCGGCAGGTCCACGAAGACCATCGGCAGGACGTGTTCGGCCGGGTCGCGGTGCAGGCCGAGCCAGCGGATCGGCAGCGCGTTGAACACGGGGCTGAACGCGAGGTCGACGTCGCGGGCGCCGGAGAACGCACCCCGGGTGCCGCCGGAGCCGTCGTCGACCAGCCAGACGCCGTCGGTGCTGCGGGAGATCGTGAGCTGCTGCTCGCCCTCGGCCGTCGCGACGTCGACCGCGAGCCGGGACAGCGCCCCGTCGCCGGCGACGACCAGCCGGTACGACGCCGTCAGCACACCCTCGGGCGTGCCGCGGATCATCCGGCCGACCGCGCGGAAACCGCCACCGGCCACCGTGATGCGGGCGGACTCCAGCCCGGTCGCGGCGCCGGCCTCCGGGCCGGACCGCCAGCTCAGCATGACCGCCATGCACACCACCGTTCGAGGATCGCCTCAGACCAGGTCCGGCACGCCGCGCCGCGTGCACGGAAGAGTGATGATCGTGTCATCCTCACGGCTCCCGTTGCACCCCGGTGGGGTCGACGTCGTCGCGGATCCCCCGGAACACCGGCTGGCGCAGCCGGCCGGCCGCCGTCCAGCCGAGGTGCGCGACCTCCACGACGACGCGTGGCGTGCACCAGGTGGCCCCGGCCGCGTCGAGCCGGGGCAGGGTCTGCGCGAACGGTGACGACTCCGCCGTCAGCGGGCCGAGCCGCTCGGTGAGGAGCTGTTGCACCGCGTCACCGGCGAGACCGGACCCGACCCGCCCGGCGAACTCCAGCCCGTCCGGGCCGGAGACGCCGAGCAGCAGTGCCCCGATCCGGCTGCCGCTCCCCTTCTCCGGGCGCCGCCCGCCGACCACGCAGCTCTGCGAGTGCCGGTGCGCGACCTTCACCCAGTCCGGGCTGCGCCGGCCCGGCCGGTACACCGACGACTCCTTCTTCGCGACAACGCCCTCCAGCCCGCGCTCGGCGGTCACCGCCAGCAACGACGCCCCGTCCGGGTACAGCGGCGACGCCTCCACGTGCGCGAGCGCGCCCAGGTCGAGCCGCTCCAGCGTGGCCCGCCGTTCGGACAGCGGCCGGTCGAGGAGCGACACCCCGTAGAGCCGCAGAACGTCGAACACCATGAAGGTGACGGGGCGGCGCTCCGCGGCGGCGGCGCCGACGACGCCCTGCATGCGGTGGGCGAGCGCGGCGAAGCTGGGGACGCCGGCGTCGAGCAGGACGACCTCCCCGTCGAGCACGACGTCGGGGGCCGCACCGGCGAGCTCGGCGAGTTCCGGGAAGTTCGCCGTGACGTCCCGGCCGGAACGGGTACGCAGGACGAGTGCCCGGCCGTCGTCACCCTCGGTGACCGATGCCAGCACGCGCATGCCGTCCCACTTGACCTCGAACGACCAGCCGGGACCGGTCGGGAGCGGTCCGGGGGTGGCGAGCATGGGCAACACACCGTCATGCTGTCACCGAATGTCCGGCGCGCCACGTCCTGTGGCCGCGCGACCGGTACCGAGGGGGAACACCTCATGCGGGCGATCTGGAGCGGCGCCGTGTCGTTCGGGCTGGTCAGCGTCCCGATCAAGGTCTACTCGGCCACCTCCAACCACGACGTGCGCTTCCACCAGGTGCACGGTGAGGACGGCGGCCGGATCCGCTACAAGCGGACCTGCGAGGTGTGCGGCGAGGAGGTCTCCTACGCCGACATCGTCAAGGGCTTCGAGACGCCCGAGGGTGAGCTGATCACCCTCGACGAGAACGATCTCGCCTCCCTCCCGGTCGCCACCGGCCACGAGATCGACGTGATCGAGTTCGTGCCGAACGAGCAGATCGACCCGATGCTGTTCGACAAGAGCTACTACCTGGAGCCGGAGACCAAGGCCGCCAAGCCCTACGCGCTGCTGCGCGAGGCACTGAACGAGACCGACCGCACGGCCGTGGTGAAGGTGGCGCTGCGGCAGCGCGAGACGCTGGCGTTGCTGCGGGTGCGGGACAAGGCGATCGTCCTGCAGACCCTGATCTGGCCGGACGAGGTGCGCACGCCGGACTTCGACATCCTCGAGAGCGACGTGGAGCTGCGGCCGCAGGAGCTGCAGATGGCGTCGTCGCTGGTCGAGAGCATGGGCGCGGACTTCGACGCGTCCGAGTTCCACGACGAGTACCGCGACGCGATGGTCGATCTCATCGAGGCCAAGAAGTCCGACGGCGACGCCCGGCCCGCGCCGGCCGCCGAACGCGCCGACGACGGCGCGGACTCCATGAGCGACCTGCTGTCCGCCCTGCAGGCGAGTGTGGACGCGGCACGGACGACGGCAGGGACGAAGTCCGGTGGGTCCACGGGCGGGAAGAAGGAGACCGCGGCGTCCGGCTCGGGATCGCGGAGCTCGTCGGGCACGAAGTCCTCGGGGTCCTCCGGGTCCTCGACCCGGTCGCGCTCCCGGAAGAGCACGGAGGAGAAGGAGACCGCGGCGACCGGCACCGAGGGCGGCGGCACGAAGCCGGCCACCACGCGGCGCCGCTCGACCCGCAAGACCGCCTGAGCCGCTCAGGGCCCGAAGCTCGACTCCGGCGGCGCCTGGTCCTGCTGCAACGCCCCGAACAGCGCCGCCGACCGCTCCTGGTCCCAGCGCAGGTTCGACCCGCTGCTGCCGCCGATCGGCACCGTCGTCTGCACGCCGTCCCCGGTCGAGACGCCCCGCATCCCCCAGGCCAGGCCGGCCAGGTGCCAGATGTGGTCGGTGTCGTCGACGGTGATCGTGTCCGTCACCGCCGACGCCAGCGGCACCATCCGGAACGGGTTGATCAGCGTGAGCGGGCTGGTCGCCTTGCTCAGCAGCGCCGAGAGGAACTCCCGCTGCCGCTGGACCCGGTTGAAGTCCGAGCCCGCCGTGGCCCGGGTGCGGACGTAGCCGAGCGCGGTGCCGCCGTCGAGCTCCTGGCAGCCCTCCTGGATGTCCAGGCCGGCCTTCGGGTCCTCGATCGACTGCGGGATGCACATGTCGACCCCCCCGACCGCGTCGACCGCGCCGACGAAGCCGCCGAATCCGACCTCGACGTAGTGGTCGACCTGCAGCCCGGTCGCGCCCTCGACGGTCTGCACGAGCAGCTGCGGGCCGCCGATCGCGAACGCCGCGTTGATCTTGTTCCGGCCCTGGCCCGGCACCGGGACGTAGGAGTCGCGCGGGAGCGAGACCAGCACGCTCCCCGAGCTGCCGGTGTGCAGCAGCATGATCGTGTCGGTGCGCTGGCCCGCGGCGTCGCCGGTGGCGAGGCGTTCCTCGTCCTCGGCGGAGAGGCCGTCGCGGCTGTCCGAGCCGACGATCAGGTAGTTCGTCCCGGACGACGACGCCTCCGACTCCGACGGCAGCGCCTCCACCCGGGTCATGTTCTGGTCCAGGTAGACGCCGAACCCGACGAACGCGACCAGCAGCACGACGAGCACGGCCTTCCAGCGGCCACGCATCGAGCCGCGCACCCGCCGCCAGTCGGGCAGCGTCGGGCCCTTGGTGACCCGGCCGTCCCGCGGGGCCTGCGACGCCGGGTGCACCGGCGGGCCGGCGGGACCACCGCCACCGCCGGCGGCACCGGCCGGGCGCGGCATCGCGCCGCCGGGCGGGACCGCGCCCCGCGGCGGCGGGTTCCCCGACCCGCGACCGGGCGGCGGCCTGCGCAGCGGACCGCCACCGCGTCCGGGCGGCGGGTCCGCCGGGCGCTGCGGCGGCGACGGCGGCGGCATCGGCCGGCCCCCGTGCCCGGGCAGCGGGCCGCGACCCGGCTGGTTCGCCCAGCCCGGGCTGCCACCGCGCCTCGGCGGCCGGCCGCCCGGCGGTGGCCCACCACCGCGCGGGGGCGGGCCGCGGAAGTCTCCGGGCATGCGCGCTCCACCGTCCCGGCCCCTCGGGGTGCGGGACCGTTCCCCGACGATACTGCCGATCGCCCCGCAGACGGGGGCGGCGGCCGATCCGTCCCCGTCCGGGCAGGATCGTCGGCGTGGATCACACCGCGCTGCCGCTGTTCGAGGACGACCTGCACGCCGACGGCGTCATCCGGGCGACGGCCATGGTGCGGCGCCCGGCGGACATGCCCGACACCGCCGTCCTGTGCTGGTTCCCCGAGGTCGTCGACGACATCGGGGCCGGGGACGCCCGCGCGCTCACCGTGTGGCGCACCGAGCTGGGCCGGACCCCGGTCTGGCGCGCCCACGGCCCCGGCGGGCGGCCGGTCGCGGTGCTGCACCCGGGTGTCGGCGCACCGCTCGCGGCGATGTTCCTGGAGAACCTGGTGGCGGCCGGGGTCCGCACCGTCGTCGGCGTCGGTGGTGCCGGTGCGCTGCTGCACGAGCTGACCCTGGGGCACGCCGTCGTCCTCGGCAGCGTGCTGCGCGACGAGGGCACCTCGTTCCACTACCAGCCGCCGTCGCGGACCCTCGACGCCGATCCGGGCGGGATCGAGGTCCTCGGGCGGGTGCTCGACGACGCCGGCATCCCCCGGACCGTCGGCCGGTGCTGGACCACCGACGCCGTCTACCGGGAGACCCCGCAGCGCATCGAGCGGCGCCGCGCGGAGGGGTGCGCGGTCGTCGACATGGAGGCGTCCGCGCTGGTCGCGGCGGCCGCCCGGCTCGGCGTCGGGTACGGGCAGGTGTTCCTGGCCGCCGACTCGCTGGCCGGCCCGGAGTGGGAACACCGCGGTTGGACGACGGCGGCGCAGGCCCGGTCCGGCCTGTTCGGCCTGGCACTGGCCGCGGCCGAGCGGTGGGCCGGCGAGCGGGACCGGGCACCGGAGGGCCCCGGACGACCGGCCCAGCGGGCGGGCGGCGCCGTCGACCCATAGCGTCCGGACGATGCGCGTACTCCTGACCGGCGGTGCCGGTTTCATCGGCTCCCACGTCGCCGACCGCCTCACGGCCGACGGCCACGACGTCGTCCTGCTCGACGCGCTGCTCCCGCAGGCGCACGGCCCCGGCGCCGTGCCGGACGGCGACCACGAGCTCGTCCACGGCGACGTCCGCGACGCCGACCTCGTCCGGCGGCTGCTGTCCGGGGTGGACGAGGTCTGCCACCAGGCGGCGATGGTCGGGCACGGCGTCGACCCGTCGGACGCTCCCGACTACGCCGCGCACAACGACCTCGGCACCGCGGTGCTGCTGGCGCAGATGCACGCGGCCGGGGTGCACCGGCTGGTGCTCGCCGGCTCGATGGTCGTCTACGGCGAGGGCCGCTACGACTGCCCGGACCACGGCGTCGTCCGACCGGGACCGCGCGCGTTCGACGACATCGACGCGGGTCGGTACGAGCCGCGCTGCCCGGAGTGCGGCAAGGACCTCGAACCCGGGCTGGTCCCGGAGAGCGCCCCGGTCGACCCGCGCAGCACCTACGCCGCGACCAAGCTCGCCCAGGAGCACCTGGCGTCGGCGTGGGCCCGGCAGACCGGCGGCACCGTGTGGTCGCTGCGCTACCACAACGTCTACGGCCCCCGGATGCCCCGCGACACCCCGTACGCCGGGGTCGCCTCGATCTTCCGGTCCGCGCTGGAGCGCGGCGAGGCCCCGCGGGTGATGGAGGACGGGCGCCAGCGCCGGGACTTCGTGCACGTCAGCGACGTCGCGGCGGCCAACGCGGCCGCGCTGCTCGCCGATCCCGAGCCGACCGGGTTCGGGGCGGCGAACGTGTGCTCCGTCGAGCCGCACACGATCGGCGACCTCGCCGCGGAGCTCGCCAGGGCGATGGGCGGGCCGGCGCCGGAGATCACCGGCGGGGCCCGGCCGGGCGACGTGCGGCACGTGGTCGCCGACCCGTCGTACGCGGCGTCGCGGCTCGGGTTCCGAGCGGCCACGTCGTTCGCCGACGGGGTCACGGCGTTCGCCACCGATCCGCTGCGGTCACCCGTCCGGGCGACGACCTAGATCTTTCACCGAACCGCGGGGCACCTCGTGTCCGAACACCCTTCCGTTCGGCGGGCACAACTGCGGCGGAGAGGTGAAGATCGCGACGTGTATCCGGAGATCGTTCTCCCGTGCCTGGACGAGGCCGAGGCGCTGCCCCACGTCCTGGACCGGATGCCGCACGACTGGCCGGTGATCGTCGTCGACAACGGGTCGACGGACGGCACCGCGGACGTCGCGCGCGCCCACGGCGCCCGGGTCGTCGTCGAGCCACGGCGCGGGTACGGCGCCGCCGTCCACGCCGGCCTGGAGGCGGCGACCGGCGAGCTCGTCGCGTTCCTCGACGGCGACGGCTCGCTCGACGCGGGCGCGCTCCCGGGGATGGCCGAGACGGTCGCCTCGGGCCGTGCCGACATCGCCGTCGGGCGGCGGGTGCCGGACTCCGCGAGCGTCTGGCCCTGGCATGCCCGCGCCGCCAACTCCGTGATCGCCGGGATGCTGCGCGGCCGGGGCGTGCCGGTGCACGACATCGCCCCGATCCGGGTCGCCCGCCGGCAGGCGCTGCTCGATCTCGACATCGCCGACCGCGCCTTCGGCTACCCCCTCGAACTGCTGCTCAAGGCGGGCCGCGCCGGCTGGCGGTTCGACGAGACCCCGGTGGCCTACTCACGGCGGGCCGGTGGCCGGTCGAAGGTGTCCGGCTCGGTGAAGGGCACCGCACGGGCCGGCCGCGACATGATCCGGTTGCTGCGATGAGCGCCCGGGTCACCACGGTCGTGCTGGCCAAGGCGCCGGTGCCGGGGCGGGTCAAGACCCGGCTCTGCCCACCGGCGACACCGGACCAGGCCGCGGCCCTCGCGTCCGCGGCACTGCTGGACACCCTCGACGCCGCGGCCGGTGTCCCGGGCGACACCGTCGTCGCGATCACCGGGTCCCGCGCCGACGCCGTCGGGGCGGCCGGGCTGCGCGCCATCCTGGACCGGGTCGGCGTCGTCGAGCAGCGCGGGGACGGCCTGGCCGCCCGGATCGCCGCCGCGCACGCCGACGCCGCCGCGCTGCACCCGGGCCGCCCGACGCTGCAGATCGGCATGGACACCCCGCAGGCGTCGGCGGAGCTGCTCGCACGCTGCGCGGACCGGCTCGCCGAGCCCGGCGTCGACGCCGTGCTCGGGCCCGCCACCGACGGCGGCTGGTGGGTCCTGGGCCTGCACGACCCGGCCGCGGCGGCCCTGCTGGACGGGGTCCCGATGTCGTGCGAGGAGACCGGCGCCCGCACCCTCGACGCGCTGCGGGCCGCCGGCCTCACGGTCGCCGTCGTCGACGCGCTGACCGACGTGGACACCGCGGACGAGGCCGTCGACGTCGCCCGCGGGATCCCGGGCAGCCGGTTCGCCGCGGTCGTCGACGAGCTCGCGGGGGTGCTCGCGGGCGGGCACGCCGGGGTGCTCGAGTGACGGCCCCGCCCCGCCGGGCAGGACTGCCCGGGTTCGACCGCCCGCTGGCCGGGACGCCGTCGTCGCTGATCTGCGACGACGGCACCGAGATCCCGCTCGACGTCGGCCGGTGGACCGAGCCCGCCGCCGGCTGCGACGCCTGGCTGCTGCGGCACTGCACCGGCCCCACGGTGGACCTCGGCTGCGGGCCGGGCCGGCTGCTCGTCGCGCTGGCCGCCCGCGGGATCGCCGCGATCGGCGTCGACGGGTCGGCCGTGTCGGCGGGGCACTGCCGGCACCGCGGCGTCCCGATGATCCACACCGATCTCTTCGGCCCGCTGCCCGGCGAGGGCGGCTGGGCGCACGTGCTGCTGGCCGACGGCAACGTCGGCATCGGCGGTGATCCCGCGGCGCTGCTGGCCCGCGCCGCACGGCTCCTCGCCCCGGGCGGGACCGTCCTGGTCGAGGTCGATCCGCGGCCCGGCCACGACTGGCACGGCACCGCGCGGGTGGCCTGCCCGGACGGCGCCGGCGATCCGATCCCGTGGGCCGTGCAGGGTGCCGTGACCCTGTCCGTCACCGCCGGGCGCGCCGGGCTGCGGGTCACCGACTGGCATCCCGGTGACCGGGTGTTCCTGGAGCTGACCGGGCCGTGAGCCGACGGGTGCTGCGCTGGCGGAGCCCGATCCGCGGACCGTGGCTGACGTCGATGTTCGCCCTGCCGCTGCTGGTGGGGCTGCCGGTCGTCGCGCTCACCGGGCTGCTGGACCGGCTCGCCTACGGGCGTTCCCAGGCGATCCCGGACGCCGACGCCGTCGGCGGGCTGCAGCTGCCCTGGTGGGAGTGGCCGGTCTCGCCGTCGTGGCTGTTCCGGCTGACCGAGGGCCTGCACGTCGTGCTGGGGATCGTGCTGGTGCCGATGGTGCTGGCCAAGCTGTGGTCGGTGATCCCGAAGCTGTTCACCGCCCCGCCGCGGAACCCGGTGCGGCTGCTGGAACGGCTGACCCTCGTCCCGCTGGTCGGGTCGATCCTCTTCCTGATCGTCACCGGGCTGCTCAACACCCAGTACGACTACGTCTTCGGCTTCTCCTTCTACGACGGGCACTACGCCGCGGCGTGGGTGTTCATGGCGTCGTTCGCGCTGCACGTCGTGCTGAAGCTGCCCACGGTGGTGCGGTCGCTGCGCTCCCGGTCGCTGCGCACGGAGCTGCGGACCCCGCTCGCCGCGACCCGCCCGGAGGAGGGGCCGGACGAGCTCGTCGCGCCCGATCCCGACCCGCCGACCGTGTCCCGTCGCGGGGCGCTGGCGCTGGCCGGTGGGGGCATGCTGTTCGTCGCCGCGCTCACCGTCGGCCAGGTCACCGACCGGTTCCGCGCGACGGCGCTGCTGCTGCCCCGCGGACGCACCACCGATCCCGCCGCCACCGAGCGCGGCGGGCCGAACGACTTCCCGGTGAACCGCACGTTCGTCGCGTCCGGCATCGCCCCGGACGCCGTCGGTGACGGCTGGGCCCTGGAGCTGACCGGTGGCGACGCACCCGTCGTGCTGGACCGGGCCGCGCTCCTGGCGCTGCCGCAGCACACGGCCGAGCTGCCGATCGCCTGTGTCGAGGGCTGGTCGACGCTGCAGACCTGGACGGGGGTGCGGCTGGCCGACCTGGCCCGCGCGGCGGGCGTCCCGGGTCCCGGCGGCGCGACGGTCGGCTCCGTCGAGGCGGCGGGCCCCTTCACCCGGTCCGAGCTCGGCCGGGCCCAGGTGCTGGCCGGGGACTCGCTGCTGGCGCTGCGCGTGAACGGGGCCGACCTGTCCCGCGACCACGGCTTCCCGGCGCGGCTGATCGTCCCGGCGCTGCCCGGGGTGCACAACACCAAGTGGGTGGCGACGATCCGGTTCCGCCGTGGGTGAGCACCGCGCGGACCGGCGACGGGCGGGCCGCACCGCGCCGTCCGGTGGTGGGGCCCTGGGCAGCGCGGTGCGCGGCACCGGATGGCTGGTGCGGCTGCTCGCCGTCGTCGCCTCGCTCGCCCTCACCGGCTACGCGGTGCACGCGATCGTCGGGGACTCCCCCGCCCTGCTCCGCACGGCACTGTGGTTCGCCGGGGCGCTGGTCCTGCACGATCTGGTGCTGTTCCCGCTGTACGCGGCCGGTGACCGGCTGCTCCTGCTCGGTCTGCCCCGGACCCGGGTGCCGCTGGTCAACCACGTCCGGGTCCCGGTGCTGGGCTCCGGGCTCGCGCTGCTGATGTTCCTGCCCGGGATCCTCCGGCAGGGCACCGCCACCCACCTCGCCGCGACCGGGCTCGACCAGGAGCCCTACCGGATGCGGTGGGTGTGGCTGACGATCGCGCTGTTCGCCGTCTCCGCGCTGGTGTGGCTGGTGCGGACCCTCGTCGCGCACCGGCTGCGGGCGGACCGCGCCGCGCCCGGCAGGATCGGGCCATGAGCGAACCCGTCTTCGACGAGCGCAACCAGCTCGACACGGTCGCGGCCGGTCTGCTGGAGGGCGAGCGGATCCTCGCGGTGTACGACGCGGTGGCCGGCGGCACCGGGTTCCTCGGCCTCACCGACCTGCGGGTGGTGGTGCAGGACAACTCGTTCACCGGCAAGCGGACGGCGGTCACGTCGATCCCGTACTCGCGGATCAGCGCCGTCTCGTTCGTCACCGACCGGAACGCGCTGGGCCGGTTCGCGAGCGCGGGCGAGATCGCGGTGACGGTCGGCGCGCAGACCTGGGAGGTCGCGTTCCGGAGCGACGACCGGGCCCGGCACGCCCACGACGTCATCCTCTGGCACCTCACCCGGGCGTGACCGGGGGCACGCTCGGCGGCGGGCCCGCCCGGGCGGTTGCGACACTGGTCGCATGACCACCCCCGCCTCGTCGCCGAGCCCGCCCGACGCCGCGGCCCCGGCCGCGCCGGAGAGCACCGACGTCCTCGTGGTGGGGGCCGGGCCGGCCGGGTCGGCGGCCGCGGCCTGGGCCGCCCGGCACGGGCTCGACGTCGTGCTCGCCGACTCCGCCACGTTCCCCCGGGACAAGGCCTGCGGCGACGGATTGACACCGCGGGCGATCGCCGAGCTCGGCCGGCTCGGGCTCGGCGACTGGGTGGACACCCACGGCACGAACCAGGGACTGCGGGCACACGGGTTCGGGCAGGTCCTGGAGCTGCCCTGGCCGGGCGGGTCGCTGCCGGCCCACGGTTCGGCGATCCCGCGGACCGAGCTGGACGCCGGGATCCGGCGGGCCGCGCTGGACGCGGGCGCGACGCCGATGGAGGGCGCCAAGGCCGTCGACGTCACGTTCGCCGGCGACCGGGTCGACACCGTCGTGTTCGACGACGGCCGGTCCGTCCGGTGCCGGCGCCTCGTCGTCGCCGACGGGGCGCGGTCCACCCTGGGCCGGGTGCTCGGCCGCGAGTGGCACCAGGACACCGCGTACGGCGTCGCCGCACGCGGCTACATCACCTCCGGCCGGCACGACGACCCGTGGATCAGCTCGCACCTGGAGCTCCGCGGCGAGGCCGACGAGGTCCTGGCCGGCTACGGCTGGCTGTTCCCGCTCAACGACGGCCGCGTCAACATCGGCGTCGGCACCCTCGCCACCGACCGGCGGCCGGCGAACCTGCGGCTCCGCAGCCTCATCGAGCACTACGCCGGCGCCCGCCGCGCGGACTGGGAGCTCGGCCCGAAGGTCGAGCTGGTCCGCTCGGCACTGCTGCCGATGGGTGGTGCGGTGTCCGGTGTGGCCGGTCCGAACTGGGCGCTGATCGGTGACGCCGCGGGCTGCGTGAACCCGCTCAACGGCGAGGGGATCGACTACGGCCTGGAGACCGGCCGGTTGGTCGCCGAGCTGCTCGCCGCCGGTGCCGATCTCGGCCGGGCCTGGCCCGCGACCCTGCGCTCGCACTACGGCCTGGCCTTCTCCATCGCCCGCCGGCTCGCCGGGCTGATCACGATCCCCCGGCTGCTCCCGCTGGCCGGGCCGGTCGGCATGCGCTCCCGGTCGCTGATGACGGTGGCGCTGCGGGTGATGGGGAACCTGGTGACCGACGAGGACCGCGACCTCACGGCGCGGGCCTGGCGGGCCGCCGGACGGCTGTCGGTCCGGTTCGACGACCGGCCGCCCTTCCCGGCCGCCGACCTGCGGGTCCCCGCGCCGGCCCGCTGAGACCGGGGTACGGCAGGATCACCGCCGTGACCACCGGTGGACCGACCGTCGTGCTCGTCCACGGCGCCGCGTGCAACTCGTCGTCGTGGACGGGGGTCGTCCGCGAGCTCGCGCTCCGCGGCGTCCGCACCCTCGCCGTGGACCTTCCCGGGCACGGCCCGGGTGCGCGCATCCCCCGCGGCCTGCTCGGCGGCCGCGACGCCGCGCTCGCCGCGACCGAGCCGAGCGGGATGGCCGGCGTCGGGACCGCCGACGACGTCGCGTCCGTCGCGGGTGTGCTGCGGCGGGCGGGGGAGCACGGGCCCGTCGTGCTCGTGGGGATCAGCCGGGGCGGGCTCACGCTGAATGCGGTCGCCAACGCGCACCCGGAGCTGGTGGACCGGCTCGTCTACGTCACCGCGCACTGCCCGGTCGCTGCGGGCGCCGGCGAGTACCACGCGAGCCCGGAGAACGCGGACAGCCTGTTGCACGACACCGCGGGGCTGATCGTCGCCGATCCCGGCGTGATCGGGGCGCTGCGGTTCGACTGGGGCACCGCCGATCCCGCGCTGCTCGACACCCTGCAGGCCGCGCTGCTCGCCGACGGGACCCGCGACGAGCTGCTCACCTACCTCCACGCACAGGACCCGGACGAGTCGGTCCTCGTCGACGACGACCTGGTGCGCGCCGACGCGGCCACCTGGGGAACGATCCCGCGGCACTACGTCCGGCTCCCCGCCGACCGCGCCCTGCCGGTCGCGCTGCAGGACCGCTGGATCGCCGAGGCGGACGCCCTCACCCCGGACAACCGGTTCGTCGTGCACGACCTCGACGCGACGCACATCGGGGCGCAGGTGCACCCCGGGCCGCTCGCGGACGTCCTGGAGGGGATCACGAGGCTCCACAACGGGTGATCGCGCCGATCGTGGCGCGCCGACCCGCCCCCGGTGCGGTGCGTGACGGTACGGTCGGCCGACTCTCCGCCACGCGGCGGACGGCCGGGCGCGGACCGGGCCGCGACACCGACCATCGGGAGGGCCCGTGCAGCGCGGGGACGATCCGGACCGCACCCGCCGGGCGGCGCCCGGGACGTGGCAGACCGGGAACCACCGCCGGGACGGCGCGCGCCGTGCCGACGACGACCCCGCCACCCGGCGGAACGCCCCACCGCCGGCGGGCCCGCCACCACAGGGCCCCCCGCAGCAGGGGAACCCGCCCCAGGGCCGGCCCCCGCAGGGGCCGCCGCAGCAGGGCCCGCACCAGCCGGGACCGCCGCCGCAGGGCGCACCGCAGGACCCCACCCGACGCACGCCGCCGCCGGACGCGACCCGCCGGGTCGGCCCGCCGCCTCCGCCCGGTCCGCCCCCGCCCGGGCACGGTGACCCGGCCACGGCACGGCACGGCGGCCCGCCGCCCGACGGCACCCGCCGGATGGGCCCGCCCCCGACCGCCGCCTACGGCGCGCCCCGGCAGCACCGCCCGGACGCGACGCGGATGATGCCCGCGCCCGTCACCGAGCCGGAGCTGCTCGGCGGGCGCTACCGCCTGGAGGGCCTCCTCGGCCAGGGCGGCATGGCCGACGTCCACCGCGCCACCGACACCCGGCTCAACCGGCCGGTCGCCGTCAAGATCTTCGGTGCGGCCGACGACCCGACCGCCGACCAGCGCTTCGAGCAGGAGGCGCAGGTCATGGCGAACCTGCGGCACCCCGGCCTGGTCGCGGTGCACGACTTCGCCGTCGAGCCGGACCGCGCCTACCTGGTGATGGAGCTCGTCGACGGGCCGTCGCTCAAGGACGTCGTCGCCCGCGAGGACCTGCCGCCCGACGACATCCGCCGGATCGGCACCGAGATCGCGCAGACCCTCGCCTACGTCCACGGCCAGGGCGTGACGCACCGGGACGTGAAGCCGTCCAACGTGCTGATCGACTCCGACGGCCGCGCCCGGCTGGCCGACTTCGGCATCGCCGCGCTGCTGGGTGCGGACGGCCACACCGCGGCCGGGGAGATCATCGGGACGCCGGCGTACCTCTCGCCGGAGCAGGTGCAGGGCCGCGAGGTCGGCCCGCCGACCGACGTCTACGCGCTCGGGCTGGTGCTGCTGGAGTCCTGGACCGGGCGGCAGGAGTACCAGGGCGAGGGGCTGCAGGGCGCCGCGGAGCGGGTGCACCGTGCCCCGGTCGTGCCCGCGGACGTCCCGGACCCGCTGCGGTCGACGATCGCCGAGGCCACCGCCACCGACCCGCGCCGGCGGCCGGACGCCCACCGGGTCGCCGAGATGCTCGCCGGACCCACCCCGGCGCCGGTGGCCCCGGAACCCGAGCCGGAGCCCGAGCAGCGGGACCTGGGCTCGTCCGGGGCCGGGAAGTGGATCGCGATCGGCGCGTTCGTCGTCGCGCTCCTCGTGCTGCTCATCGGGTTCCTGCTCTTCGGCGGGGACGGCTCGGACACCCAGGCCCCGCCGACGACGGAGTCCAGCGCTCCCCCCACGACGGAGAGCAGCGAGCAGACCAGCGAGGCGCCGACGTCGGAGGACGGCGGGGACGGCTTCCCGCTGCCGTCGCTGCCGTCGAACCTGCCGACCGAGCTGCCGTCGCTGCCGTCGAACCTGCCCACCGAGCTGCCGTCGCTGCCCTCGAACCTGCCGGACCCCGGTCAGATCGGGGAGGACGCGCAGGGCTTCTGGGACACCGTCTCGGGCTGGTGGTCACGGTTCACCGGCGGAGGGAACTGATCCGCGCGGCGTGACGGTGCCGACCCGGGGCGGCGTGCACCGGCGGGCATCGGGGACCATCGTGGGTGGAGCGCGGGCCGCAGCTCAGGACGCGGCTCGCCGGTGACACCTGCGGAGGACCTCGGTGAGCGCGAGCACGGAGCCGACCACCCCCACCGGGGCCGGCCCGCGACCGGACGGAGCGGGCCCGGATCCTGCGGTCGG
Organism: Pseudonocardia sp. EC080619-01; assembly: GCF_001420995.1. NCBI lineage: Bacteria > Bacillati > Actinomycetota > Actinomycetes > Pseudonocardiales > Pseudonocardiaceae > Pseudonocardia > Pseudonocardia sp. EC080619-01. The sequence goes on from NZ_CP012184.1 coordinate 2,542,291, forward strand.
CCCGCCGGTCCGGCGTGACCGCCGGTCGTCGCTCACCGCGCTGACGCTCGTCCTCGCCGCGGCCTGCGCCGGGCTCGCCGTCGCCGTGTCCCTCGGCGACGACGGGTTCTGGCAGCTGAGCGGCCTGCCCGTCCCGGCCCCCGGGGTGAAGGCCGCGACGGTCGCGGCGAAGGTGCTCGCCGTCGCCGCCACGGCGCTGGCCGCCGGATCGCTGCTGGTCGGCGGGCTGCTCGCGGCCCCGCAGGAGTCCGGGACCGTCGACGTGCACGGCTACCGGGCGGTCCGCCGCGGCACCCTCGCCGCCGGTGCCGCCGGGGTGCTCGCGATCGGCGCCGCCTGGCTGTCGGTCGCCGACATGATCGGCACCGCGCCGTCCGAGCTGGCCTCGGCCGGGCCGGTCGGCTGGCTGGGCGCGGCCGCGACGCTAGAGGAGCCGCTGGGCTGGGCGCTGGCCGGTGTCGTCCTGCTGCTGGTCACCGCCGGTGCCGCCTGGACGCTGAGCTGGAAGGCGGTCGCCGCGCTCGGCGCGATCGCCGCGGCCGCTGTCGCGCTGCCGGCCGCGGTGCACCCGGCCGCGACCGGCACCGCGCACGACTGGAGCGGCGACGCGAACGTGCTGCGCGCCGTCGCGGGTGTCGCCTGGCTGGGCATCGTGGCCGCGCTCGTCGCGCACCGCACGCACGGTGGGGCGCTCGGTGGGCGGACCGGGGCGCGGGCCCGCGGCCTGCTGCTCGTGACGGGCGTCGTGTACCTGGTGGGCGAGGTCGTCCTCCAGCTGGTGGTGACGACCGGTGGCCCGCTGTCCGGGTCGGCGTACGTGCGCACCGCCGTCGTCGTGGCGCTGCTGCTGGTGGCGCTGATGCCCGTCACCGCCCTGATCGGGGCTGGCCTGCGCGACGACCCCGGCGGGCGCGCGACGGGCCGGTGGCTCCCGGTCGGGGCGGTGCTCGGCGCGCTGGTGGCGACGCTGGGGGTCGCGGGCATCCGGCTCGTCCCGCCGCGGTTCACCGGCGCCGGGGCGACCGCGCTGGAGACGCTGATCGGCTGGGACATCGAGCAGCCCTTCACCGCGCTGACGCTGCTCACCCACTGGCGCTGGAACCTGCTGTTCGGTACCGGCGCGGTGCTGCTGGCGGTGCTGTACGCGATCGGCGTGCACCGGCTCGCCGGCCGTGGCGTGCGCTGGCCGGTCGGGCGCACCTGGGCGTGGATGCTGGGCTGCGCGACGCTGCTGCTGGCGACGTCGTCCGGGCTGGGCTTCTACTCACCGTCCATGTTCAGCGTCCACATGATCAGCCACATGACGCTGAACATGCTCGCGCCGATCCTGCTCAGCCTGGGCGGGGCGGTCACGCTGGCGCTGCGCGTGCTGCGCCCGGCCGGCCGCGGCAACCCGCCCGGCCCGCGGGAGTGGCTGCTCGCCGGCGTCCACTCCCGGATCGCGCGGGTGCTGACCCACCCGGCGTGCGCCGCGGTGCTGTTCGTCGGCTCGTTCTACGTCCTGTACTTCACCCCGCTGTTCGACGGCGCCCTGCGGTTCCACTGGTCGCACCAGCTGATGAACCTGCACTTCGTGCTGGTCGGGTACCTGTTCTTCTGGCCGCTGATCGGCGTCGACTCGGCGCCGCACCGGCTGCCGCACCTGGGCAGGCTCGCCGTGATGCTGGCGACGATGCCGTTCCACGCGTTCTTCGGGATCGCGGTGATGAGTTCGTCGGAGGTGCTCGGCCGCAACTTCTACGCCCAGGTCGGGCTGCCCTGGATCGATCTGCTCGCCGACCAGAAGGTCGGCGGCGGCATCGCCTGGGCCACCGGCGAGATCCCGATGCTGCTGGTGATGGTGACGCTGGTGGTGCAGTGGTCCCGGGACGACTCCCGGGAGGCGGCCCGCAAGGACCGGCAGGCCGAACGGGACGACGACGCCGAGCTGCGCGCCTACAACGAGATGCTGTCGAAGCTGCGTCAGGGCGGCTGAGGGCGCCGGTCAGCCCGCCTCGGCGACCGCCTTGAGCCGGGACAGGCCGCGCTCGAAGTCCCCGCCCATCAGCCGGTCCATCGGCACGACCCTGCCGACGACCGCGGCCAGCCCGGTCTGCTCCCCCGTCATCCGCCAGGTGACGTCGGTGGCACCGGCGCCGTCACCGGTGGGCGCCAGCAGGAACGTCGACGTGCTGGTGCTGCGGAACGGCTTCTCGAAGGTCACGAGGATGTCGATCCGGTCGTCGGCGACGCCGGTGACCTCCATGGTGCCGCGGCCCGCCTTGCGGTTGCCCGACCAGGCGTAGCGGGCTCCGACGCCCTGCTCCGGACCGGAGTACTCCCGCTCCAGGGCGGGATCGAGGCCCTCCCACGGCGACCACGCCCGCCACTCGCGGAGGTCGGCGACGAGCCGGTGGACCCGCTCGGCCGGGGCGCCGACCACGACCCGCCGCTGGACGGTGTAGCTGCTCATGGCGGAACCGTAGGGCTCCGTGGTGTCCCGGACCAGTGTCGCGGGCCGCGGAGGATCAGGCGGGGGCCTCGACGTAGGACTCCTCGTCGGCGGCCGGGTCGCGCCGGCCGCCGAGGGTCTCGTCGGCCCAGCTCGCGGCCCGGCGCAGGCGCAGGCTGTTCGTCACCACCAGGAACGACGACACGGCCATCGCCGCCCCGGCCAGCAGCGGGTTGAGCAGCCCCGCCATCGCGACCGGGATCGCCGCGACGTTGTAGCCGAACGCCCACCACAGGTTGCCGCGGATCGTGCCCATCGTGGCCCGGGCGAGCTCGACGGTCGCCGGGAGCACCCGCAGGTCGTCGCGGACGAGCACGACGTCGGCGGCCTCCAGCGCGACGTCGGTGCCCGAGCCGACCGCGACGCCGAGGTCCGCGGTGGCGAGCGCGGCGGCGTCGTTCACGCCGTCGCCGACCATCGCGACCGTGTGGCCCTGCTCCTGCAGCGCGCGGACGTGGTCGACCTTGCCGTCGGGCAGTGCCCCGGCGACGACCTCGGTGATCCCGCAGGCCGCGGCGACGGCGTGCGCCGCGGCGGGCCGGTCGCCGGTCAGCAGGACCGGGCGCAGGCCCGCGGCGACCAGCTCGGCGACCGCGACGGGTGCCGACTCCTTGACCGGGTCGGACAGCGCGACCAGGCCGGCGAGCTCCCCCGGATCGGGCCCGTCGGCCTCCCCGACGTGCACCGCGACGACGGTGTGCCCGGCCGCCTCCCAGCCGGCCAGCCGGTCGGCGAGCCCACCGGCGTCGGCCGGGGGACGGCCGACCGTCACGGTGACGCCGTCGACGGTGCCCCGGGCGCCGAGCCCGGGCAGCGCGGCGAAGTCGTCGAGCGCGGGCACGCTCAGCCCGAGGTCGGCGGCCCGGGTGCGGATCGCGGCGGCGATGGCGTGCTCGGAGCCGGATTCGACGGCCGCCGCGCGGGCGAGCAGCTCGTCCGCACCGGTCCCGGCGGCCGTCGCGACGTCGGCGACGGTCATCCGGCCGGTGGTCAGGGTCCCGGTCTTGTCCAGCACGACGGTGTCGGCGGCCCGGGTCGTCTCCAGCGCCCGGTAGCCCTTCACGAAGATGCCCAGCTCGGCACCGCGCCCGGTGGCCACCATCAGCGCGGTCGGGGTCGCCAGGCCGAGCGCACACGGACAGGCGATGATCACGACGGCGATCGCGGGCCCCAGCGAGCCCGCCCAGCCGGCGCCCGCGAGGAGCCACCCGCCCAGCGTCAGCAGCGCCAGCCCGAGCACCACCGGCACGAACACCGACGACACCCGGTCCACCAGCCGCTGGGTCGCGGACTTCTCGGTCTGCGCCCGCTCGACGGCGGCGATCATCCGGGCCAGCCGGGTGTCGGCGCCGACCTGCTCCGCGACGACCACCAGCCGTCCGCCCGAGGGGATCGTGCCGCCGGTGACGGCGTCGCCGGGGCCGACCTCGACCGGCACCGGCTCCCCGGTCATCGCGCTCGTGTCGACGGCCGCCCGCCCGGTCTCCACGACGCCGTCGGCGGCGATGCGCGCACCCGGCCGGACGAGGAAACGGTCGCCGGCGCGCAGCCGTCCGACCGGGACGGTCGTCTCCGTCCCGTCGACGAGGACGGTGACCTCGTCGGACTCGAGCGCGGCCAGCGAGCGCATCACCCGGCCCGCGGTGCGCCGCGCCCGCGCCTCGAAGTAGCGCCCGGCCAGCACGAACGTCGTGACGCCCGCCGCGACCTCCAGGTACAGCGGCCCGGACGGGTGCAGCACCGCGTCCCACCCGGTCAACGTGGTCCGCGTGTCGGTGAAGGCCATCTCCCCCAGCGACCACGCCGACGCCGAGATGACGCCCAGCGAGACGAGGGTGTCCATCGACGTCGTGCCGTGCCGCAGGTTCGTGAACGCGGTCCGGTGGAACGGCCACGCCGCCCAGCCGACGACCGGCAGCGCGAGCGCGACCACCACCCACTGCCAGAACGGGAACCGCAGCGTCGGGACCAGCGACATCGCCAGCGACAGGTCCGCGAGCGGGATGAACAGGACGAGCGCGACGGCCATCCGCGTCCGCAGCCTGCGGAGCGCGGTGTCGTCGGAGGTCGCGGCGTCGCCGGTGTCGCCGGAGGCGGGGCGCAGCTCGGTGGCCCCGTAGCCCGCCTTGCGCACCGTCTCGACCAGCGTCTCGACGGGCGTGCCCGGCGGGTGCTCGACGACCGCACGCTCGGTCGCGAGGTTGACGGTCGCGCGGACGCCGTCGAGCTTGCCGAGCTTGCGCTCGACCCGCCCGACGCAGGCGGCGCAGGTCATGCCGTCGATCCGCAGCTCGACCGTTCGGACGTCGCTGTCGGTACTCACGTCTCCATGGTTCTACACGAAGTCAAACAACGCCCACCCGGGCTCGTGCCCACCCACCCCGGGGCGGCGACCGGACCGGCGAGGGGTACAAGGGTGGGGTGACCAGGATGCGCGAGGAGGACCGATGATGGCCGGGAAGCGGAAGGCTCCGCCGTCGAAGAACCCGCTCACGGCGAAACGGGGTCCGTCGCAGGCCACGGTGATCGGCTCCGTCGTCGTCGTCGCGTTCGCGGCCGTCGTCGGGTTCGGGGTGTTCTGGAACAACCAGCCCGCGGACGTCGTCGTCCCGCAGAACGCGACCGCGCAGGGGATCTCCACCGGCAACGCCGCGGCCGCCAAGAAGATCGACATCTACCTCGACTTCCAGTGCCCGGCGTGCAAGCAGTTCCAGCAGCTCTCCGGGTCGACGATCGACGAGCTGCGCGACTCCGGGCAGGCCGAGGTCATCTACCACCCCATCGCGATCCTGGACAACACCTCACCGGACCGCTTCTCCTCCCGGTCGGCCGCCGCGGCGGGCTGCGTCGCCGAGGCCGGGGCCTTCCCGCAGTGGGAGAAGCTGATGTACGAGAACCAGCCCCGGGAGCGCGACGCGGGCCTGACGACGGCGCAGATGGCCCAGCTGGCGCAGCAGGCCGGCGCGCAGGGCGACGTCACCTCGTGCATCGAGGACGAGCGGTTCGAGCCGTGGGCCCAGAGCATCACCCAGCAGGCGTTCCAGGCCGAGGTGCAGAGCACCCCGACCGTGAAGGTCGACGGACAGACGATCGACAACCCGGTGCCCGACGCCCTGAAGCAGGCCGTCGCGAGCTGATCCCGGCGGTTCAGCCGGTCGACTCCAGCAGCCCGGCCAGGTGGTCGAGGGCGGCGGCCGCGCCGTCACCCTCGGCCCGCAGCGTCACCCGCTGCCCGTGCCCGGCGCCGAGCGTCAGCACGGACAGGACGCTGGTCGCGTCGACCGGTTCCCCGCCGTCGAGGGCGATCGTCACCGGCAGGCCGGTGTCCTTCGCCGCCCGCGCGAAGACGGCGGCGGGGCGGGCGTGCAGTCCGACCTCCGACGCGACGACGGCGGTGCGCTCGGCGTTCACGGTGTCTCCCCCTCGGTCCGGCCCGGCCGCGCCGGGGTCCCCGCACCATCCGGCTCCTCCGGTTCCTCCCGGCCCGGCGTCCGCAGGTTCCAGCGCCGGATCACGAACCGGAACAGGACGTAGTAGACCACCGCGTACCCGAGCCCGATCGGTATCAGCAGCAGCGGCTGCGTCGCCTGCCCGAAGTTGAGCACGTAGTCGATCGCGCCGGCGGAGAAGGTGAAGCCGTCGTGGATCCCGAGCGCGTTGACCAGCATGTGCGAGGTGCCGGTGAGCACCGCGTGGATCACGTACAGCGGCCAGGCGACGAAGACGAACGCGAACTCCAGCGGCTCGGTGATGCCGGTGACGAACGCGGTCAGCGCCACCGACAGCATGATCCCGCCGGTGACCTTCCGGTTCGCCGGGCGCGCCTCGTGCCAGATCGCCAGCGCCGCCGCGGGCAGCGCGAACATCATGATCGGGAAGAAGCCGGTCATGAAGATGCCGGCGTCCGGATCGCCGGCGAAGAACCGGTTGAGGTCGCCGCGGGCGCCGTCGTAGTCGCCGATGACGAACCAGACGACCGAGTTCAGGATGTGGTGCAGGCCCAGCGGGATGAGCATGCGGTTGGCGAACCCGTAGATCCCGCCGCCGATCACGGCGTTCGCGGTGATCGCCTGGCCGAGCGCGGTGAGGCCGGCGTCGAACAGCGGGTAGAGCAGGCCGAGCCCGGCCGCCAGCAGCATGACGACGACCGCGGTCAGGATCGGCACGAACCGCCGCCCGCCGAAGAACGCCAGGTAGGTGGGGAGCTTGATCCGGTGGTAGCGCTGCCAGAGGACGGCGGCGATCAGCCCGACCAGGATGCCGCCGAGTACGCCGTAGTCGATCAGCTCCTGGGCGCCGTCCGGGTCGAGCCTGCCGGGCAGCACCAGCGGGCTCATCGCCTCGAACACGCCCTGCAGCACCAGGTACCCGACGACGGCCGCGAGCGCCGTCGAGCCGTCCGCGCGCTTCGCCCAGCCGATCGCGATCCCGACGGCGAAGATCAGTCCGAGATTGTCGAACAGCGCCGACCCGGCGGCGCCGATCACGGTCGCGACCGTGGACATCGACTCGAACCGGCCCAGGAGGTCGTCCTGGCCGAGGCGGTTGAGCAGTCCCGCCGCGGGCAGCGCCGCGATCGGGAGCATGAGGCTGCGGCCGAGACGTTGCAGCCCGGCGAGTCCGCGCCGGTTCTCGGCGGAGGTGGCGGTCATCGTTAACCTCGGGGTCGGGAACCGGGGATCTCCGGAACCTTTCGCTGTACACCGATGGGTGTCAACGACTGAGCTGTTCGGAGGTGTTCGCGATGGCGGACGACACGGCGGCGGCGATCCTCGCCGGACTCGGCGGCGCGGCGAACGTCGCGGAGGTCGAGGGGTGCATCACCCGGTTGCGCACCGAGGTGCACGACGCGGCGCTCGTCGACCGGGAGGCGCTGACGAAGCTCTCGCACGGCGTCGTCGTGTCCGGGACGGTCGTGCAGGTCGTCGTCGGACCGCAGGCGGACATGATCGCCGACGACATCGCGGACCTGCTGTGACCGTGCGGGTCACGGCCCCGCTGGCCGGCCGGGTCGCGCCGCTGTCCACGGTCCCGGACTCGGTGTTCGCCGAGCAGATGCTCGGGTCGGGCGTGGCGATCGAGCCCGCCGCCGGCCGGCTCGACGTCGTCGCCCCGATCCCGGGGTCGATCGCGAAGCTCCACCCGCACGCGTTCGTCGTCGTCGGCGACGACGGCGCCGGGGTGCTCGTGCACCTCGGGATCGACACCGTGGAGCTCGGCGGGACGGCGTTCGAGGTGCACGCCGCCGAGGGCGACGCGGTCGCGGCCGGGGACACCGTCGTCACGATGGACGCCGATGTCGTCCGCGAGCGCGGGCTGCCCGCCGTGTGCCCGGTCGTCCTCATGGAGTCCGAACCCGACGGCACCGCCGAGCACGCCGCCGGGGAGGTCCGCCCCGGCGACCCGCTGTTCACCTGGGACGGCTGAGCCCCGCGCAGTACGCTGGCTCCCGGGGGCCGGACGCGAGGAGATCGGGAGTCACCGTGGCGAACGGTCCGGTCGTCATCCGCAAGCGGCTCGGCCGGGCGCTGAAGCAGCTGCGCGTGCAACGCCGGCGCCGGCTCGGCGAGATCGCGACGCTGCTGGAGATCTCCGCCTCGAAGCTGTCCCGGATCGAGACCGGGCAGGTCGAGACCAAGTTCCGCGACGTCCACGACCTGCTCGACGTCTACGAGGCACCGGCCGCGGACCGCGACCGCATCCTGGACTGGGCGAACCGGGCCCGGTCCCCGGCGTGGTGGGAGCCGCTCGGGCCGTCGTCGTCCGGGGTGGACCTCGACCTGCTGATCTCGCACGAGACCGAGGCGCGGGCCAAACGGACCTACTGCGTCCCGGTCGCCGGGCTCCTGCAGACCGAGGACTACGCCCGCCTGCTCCTGAACCGGGTGTTCGACGGCCGCGCACCGGACGAGATCGAGCGCCTGGTGCGCCTCCGCACCGGCCGCCGGCACGTGATCGACCCCGGCCGGTCCGACGCGCCGCCGCTGGAGCTGCACGTGCTGATGGACGAGGTGGCGCTGCACCGCTGCGCGGACCCCGAGGTGCTGCGGGGCCAGGTCGCCGCGCTGCTGGAGCGGGCGGCCCAGCCCAACGTCACGCTGCAGATCGTCCCGTTCCGGGCCGGCTGGACCACCGCCACGAGCACGTTCTCGATCTTCGATCCGCGCGAGCCGTCGGTCGACCGGCGCGTGGTCAACGTCGAGGGCACCGGCAGCGACACCTTCGTCGACGACCCGCAGGCCGTCGCGGGGTACGAGGACGTGTGGACCGAGCTGCTCGGCGTGGCGCTCTCCGAACGGGACAGCGTCGCGGTGCTCACCGACGCGCTCGGCCGGTGACCGGCACGGTCAGCCGCGCAGGGTGTCCAGGTCGAACTCGCCGTTCTTGACGCCCTGCACGAAGGCGGTCCACTCGTCGTCGGTGAAGGACACCTCGCCCGCGGCGCGGTCCGTGGCGCGCACCAGCACCCCGCCCTCGGGCGCCGCGACCTCGACGCACTCGCCGCGGACGCAGAAGGAGCTGGTGACGTAGCGGATCTCGGACACGCGGGCCTCGTTCTCGGTCGTGGAGCGGCAGGCCGGGAAGCGTGCCGACACCCGCCCAACGACGTCCGGGGCGCCGGGGAACGCCCGGGGTCAGCCCTCGGCCGCGACCTCGCTCGGCGTCGCCGCGGCCCGGGTCTCGGCCCGCCGGATCAGGACGATCCCGCCGAGGATCAGCAGGCCGCCGAGCAGCTGCATGAGCGTCGGCTCCTGGGCCACGAGCAGCCAGGCGGCGAGCACACCGAACAGGACCTCGGACAGCCCGACGAACGACGCGACCCGGGTGTCGAGGCGGCGGATCGCGAGGATCCCGGTCACGTAGGGCAGGGCCGTGGCCAGCACCACGAGCATCCCGAGCAGCAGCGGCCAGCCCAGCTGCGCACCGCCGAGCTCGCCCACCGGGGCACCGACCTCCCAGGGGGTGATCCCGGCGAGCCCGGTGAGGGTGAGCGACACGGCGCCGACCAGCATCCCGCCCGAGATCATCAGCAGCGGCGGGACCTGCCCCTCGGCGTCGCCGCCGGGCAGGGCAAAGTACACGCAGACGCAGACCGCCGACGCCAGGCCCCAGAGGATCCCGACGACGTCGACCTGTTGCGGCCCGAACGGGTCGACGACGAACACCAGCCCGGCCAGCGCGACGACGCAGCCCGCGAGGGTGACCGCCGACGGCGTCCGCCGGGTCGTCACCCAGGTCCAGCCGACCAGCAGCACCGGGGCGAGGAACTCCAGCAGCAGCGCCACCCCCACCGAGAGGTGCTGCAGCGCGTGGAAGAAGCACAGCTGGACCCCGGCCACGGCGAACAGGCCGAAGACCACGATCTTCCGGGCGGACGGGCCGTCCAGCGGGTGCCGGCGGACCAGCACGACCGCCACCGGCAGCAGCAGCACCGCGGCCCCCGCGATGCGCATCAGCGTGGTGAGGCCCGGCGACCAGCCCGCCTCCAGGAACGACGCCCCGAGCGGGCCGGAGAAGCCGTACGCGGCCGCCGAGACCAGCGCCCACGCGAGTCCGCGGACCACGTGGTCCCGTGTCACGACCGAAGTACTCATAGACTCCTGACACTAGGAACGGACGATGTCAGGGGTCAACATGGAATTCGCCCATGACACGCAGGTCGTGCTGGCGGCGGCCGCGTCGCTGGTGAACACCGCTCTCGACCGGCCCGACGTGCTCGGCGACCCGGTCTCCTTCGAGGCGTGGATGGCCGAGCAGCCCTACACCGGCGACCGGGCGCGCACCGGCGCCGAGCGGGCCGCGGTCCGCGCGCTGCGGGAGCGCCTGACCGCGCTGTGGCCGGCCCCCGGCGAGGACGAGGGCCCGGACCGGGACGGCACGGTGGCGCTGGTCAACGCGATCCTCGACGAGACCGACGCCCGCCCCCACCTGGCCCGCCACGACGGCTGGGACTGGCACCTGCACGTGACCCCGCCGCACGCGCCGCTGGCCGACCGGATGGGCGCCGAGATCGCGATGTCGGTGGTCGACCTCGTCCGCGGCGACGACCTGTCCCGGCTCCGGCGCTGCGCGGGCGAGGACTGCGACGCCGTGCTCGTCGACCTGTCCCGCAACCGGTCGAAGCGGTTCTGCGACACCGGCAACTGCGCCAACCGCGCGCACGTCGCCGCCTACCGGGCACGGCGCGCCCGCGCCGCGGGCTGACCCGGCCCGGCGGATCCGGCGCGGGCCTCAGACCTGCGCGTCGAGGTGCTCCGCGAGCAGGGCGTCCACCTCGGCGGGGCGCTCGTAGTTGAGGAGGTGCGCCGAGTCGGGGACCTCGGCGTAGCGGGCGCCGGGGATGCCGTCGGCGATCTCCCGCAGGCACGACGGCGGCGTGGCCGGGTCGTCCGCACCGGCGACCACCAGCGCAGGGACGGCCACCGACCCGAGCTCGTCCCGGATGTCGAACGCGCCGATCGCGGCACAGCAGGCGGCGTAGCCCCCGGGCCTCGCGGCCCGCAGCATGTCGAGCAGCCGCGTCTCCCCCGCCGGGTCCCGGCGGGCCCAGTCCTCGACGTACCAGGTGCCCGGCCGTGAGGCGACCATCGCCTCCGTCCCCTGCTCGCGCACGGTCGCGGCGCGCTGCGGCCACGAGTCGGGGTTCGGGAAGCGGGCCGCGGTGGCCAGGACCGCGATGCTGCGGACCCGCTCGCCGCCGTGCACACCCAGCCACTGCCCGACGGCGCCGCCGATCGAGACGCCGACGTAGTGGAACGCGGTGACACCCGCCGCGTCGGCGGCGGCCAGCGCGCCCGCCGCGAGGTCGGCGATCGTGAGGTCACCGTCGGCGTCCGGCGACCCGCCGTGCCCCGGGAGGTCGAACCGCACACAGCGGTACCGGTCGGACAGTGCGGCCACCTGGGCGTCGAACAGGTGCAGGTCGGTGCCCAGCGACGGGCCGAACAGCACCGCGGGTGCATCGGCCGGGCCGTCGACGACGTGGTGGAGATCCAGTGCCATGGGCCCATCCTGCCCGCCGCGCACCCGTTCGTCCGCTGCACGGGGCGGCCCGGATTCGTAAGGTCTGGACTCGGACGCGCCACCGCTGCCGCTGCTGGGAGGACCACGATGGCCGAGCTCGAGACGTTCCGGATGCTGATCGACGGGAAGGCCACCGGCGCCGCGTCCGGGGCCACCTTCGAGACCGGGAACCCCTACACCGGTGAGCCCTGGGCGACCGTCCCGGACGGCGGCCCAGCCGACGTCGACGCCGCCGTCGCGGCCGCCCGCTCCGCGCTGGACGGCGAGTGGGGCGCGATGACGCCGTTCGCCCGCGCGGCGTGCCTGCGCCGGCTCGGCGACCTGGTCGCCGAGAACGCCGAGGCGCTGGCCCGCACCGAGGTGAACGACTCCGGCAAGCTCTACCGGGAGATGATCGGCCAGCTCACCGGGCTGGGCGGCTGGTACCACTACTTCGCCGGGATCGCCCCGACGATCGAGGGCCGCCAGATCCCGTCGCCGAACCCGAACTACCTGGTCTACACGCGCAAGGAGCCGGTCGGCGTCGTCGCGGCGATCACCCCGTGGAACTCGCCGCTGCTGCTGATGACCTGGAAGCTCGCTCCGGCGCTGGCCGCGGGCTGCACGGTCGTGGTCAAGCCGTCCGAGCACTCGCCGGCGTCGACGCTGCGGTTCGCCGAGCTGATCGAGCAGGCCGGGATCCCCGCGGGCGTCGTGAACGTCGTGTCCACGAACGACCGGGACACCGCCACGCACCTGGCCGCGCACACCGGCGTCGACAAGGTCGCCTTCACCGGGTCGACGGCGACCGGCCGCGCGGTCGCGAGGGCGGCCGCCGGGAACATCGCCAAGGTCACCCTGGAGCTGGGCGGGAAGTCGCCGCAGGTCGTGTTCCCGGACGCCGATCTCGCCGCGGCCGCGAACGGGATCATCGCGGGCGTCTTCGCCGCGACCGGGCAGACCTGCATGGCGGGCTCGCGCCTGATCGTGCACGCCGACGTGCACGACGAGCTGGTCCGGCTGATCGCCGAGCGCGCCGCGACGATCCGGCTCGGCGACCCGAACGCCGAGGACACCGAGATGGGGCCGGTCGCGAACGCCCCGCAGTACGAGAAGGTCCTCGGCTTCCTGGAGACGGCCCGCGCGGAGGGCAACACGATCGCCTGCGGCGGCGCACCGGACGCCGGTCTGGGCGGCTACTTCGTGCAGCCGACGGTCGTCACCGGGGTCACGCCGGAGTCCACCCTGTTCCGGGAGGAGGTGTTCGGGCCGGTGCTCGCCGCGCTGACCTTCACCGACGAGGACGAGGCTGTGGCACTCGCCAACGACACCCCGTACGGCCTGGCCGGGGCGGTGTGGACGAAGGACGTGCACCGCGCGCACCGGGTCGCAGGCCGGATCCGGGCCGGATCGGTGTGGATCAACGCGTACCGGGTGGTGGCGCCGAGCGTGCCGTTCGGCGGGTTCGGACAGTCCGGGCTGGGCCGGGAGAACGGCGTGCACGCCGTCGACGAGTACCTGGAGGAGAAGGCCGTCTGGGTGGAGCTGTCCGGCGGGACCCGGGACCCCTTCACCCTGGGCTGACGCCCGGATACCCACTCCGGGCCGTGCCCGCGACGGCCTGTTGCCGACAGAGTCTCACCGCGGGAGGTTCTGGGCCACCGTCGTCCGACGGGTCACCGGGCCTCCTCCCAGCCGAGCCGGTCGAGCCAGCGCTCGCCGTCGTGGTCGCGACGGCGGGGGCGGCGCGGCCGGTCGTGGGTGGGTCCGGACGTCGGGTCGGGCGAGGAGATGGGGAGCCTCCGAGGGGTAGGGGTCCCGCCGTGCCCGGGGTCGAGGTCCCGGGCACGGCGGGTCTTGCACCGGCACGCGGACGACGACGGCGCCGTCCAGGGGAACGGGCCGTCCGGCGGCGGGGAGCATCGCCGGGGGGAATGTCGTCGGCCGCGGGCCGGGGTCGGGGGGAGCTGCCGCGGTGCAGGTGGCAGGGACGCTACGAGGTGTGGGGTCCGGTTTCCCACCGTCTGAGACGGGAACCGTCGGGCGGAGCGGGCCGGACGACGAGCGGGACGGCGTTCGCCGTGACGGATCAGTGCGGTCGTCCGAACGCCCGCGGTCCTCTCAGCCGGTCACGCCAGGAGCACGCGGTCGCCCTCCACGCGGACCTCGCGCCGCCCCAGCGGGGCGTTCGCCGGGCCCTCCAGCGGGGCGCCGTCGGCGGTCGCGAACACGCTGCCGTGGCACGGGCAGGAGATGCCGCTGTCGGTCACCTGGTCGACCAGGCATCCGGCGTGCGGGCAGGTGGCGTCGAACCCGACGAACGTGCCCGCCTGCGGCTGGGTGACGACGAGGGCGTCGCCGGGGAACACGCGACCGCCGCCGACGGGGATGTCGGCGGTGGCCGCGACCCCCTGCCCGGCCGGCTCCGGCTGCGCACCCGCCGGGGCCGGTGGTGCGGCGGCCGGGGGCGGGGCGGGGCCGGACTCCCGTGGCGTGCCGTAGGTGGCGCAGCCGGCGGCGCAGCACGCCGCGGCCGCCGCGCCCGCGCCGGTCAGCAGCCGGTGCCGGGTGATCGGGGACATGAGGTCTCCTCGTCGGTCAGAAGGTCAGGCCGTTGTCGGTGAAGAACCAGAGCGCCGAGGTCAGCCAGATGCCGGCGAGTACGGCGAGCAGCAACCCGCCCGCGACGGCGAGCACCCAGCCCGGCACGCCGGGCCGGCGCAGCAGCAGCATCTTCGTGACGAACGCGCCGTAGAACGCGCAGCCCAGCACCGAGTGCAGCAGGGCCGACGTCGTCGCACCCGACCAGCCGAACGCGTACAGGCACTGCACGGCGACGGGGACCGTCACCAGGACGGCCGCACGCCCGGACCAGCGGTGCACGAACCCCGTCCACGGTGACCCGCGGAGCACCCACCGCCCGGTCACGCCCTGGACCAGGGCGAGCAGCAGCGCGAGCGACCCGAGCCACGCCTTCACGGCGACGCCGCTGGAGAACCCGGCGAGGTTCACCGCGACGCCGGTGGGCTCGTGCTGGCGGGCCCAGACGCCGAGCGCGACCGCGACGAGCGACCCGACGACCACGGCGACCAGCACGACCCGGATCGACGGGCCCGCCGCCTGCGGCTCGACCTGCTGGTCGGCGGCAGGTGGTGCGGTGCGGCGGTCGAGCGTCCGGACGCGGCCGGGCTCGTCGTGCCGGCCGGGCCCGTCGTCCCAGGCTTCGTCGTCCCAGGCTCCGTCGTCCCGGGCTCCGTCGTCCCGAGCTCCGTCGTCCCGGGGCCCGTCGTCCCGGGGCCCGTCGTCCCGGCCGGGCTCGTCCGCCCACCGGGGCTCGTCGTGGCGGCGCCTGCCCCGGCGGCGGTCGTCGCGGTGCCGGTCGTCCCCGGCCCACCGGTCGTCCCCGGCCCACGCGTCCTCGGGCCGGTCGTTCCCGGGGCGGTCGTCCTCGGCCCACCCGGCCGTGTCGTCCGGGACGGGTGGACCGCCCCGGCGGGGCCGGGAGCCGGCCGGGGCACCGGCGACCCGGGGCGGGCGGCCGGGCCGCAGGGCCCCGGCGTCCCGTCCCGGGTGGCGCGGGAGGTCCCCGGCCGGCTCGTGGTCCCCGGTCCACGCCCGCGCGTCCGCGCGGACGGAGCCCGGGGCGTTCCGCGGGGCGCCCGGCGCGAAGAGGTCGCCGGCGACCGCCCCGCTCCGCCGGGTGGAGGTGCCCTCCCAGCGGTCGGCGAACCCGAGGTGCTGGTCGCCCTCGTCCCATCCGGGGCCGAGCGGGTCGTACCCGCCGCCGGCCCGGTGGTGTGCCTCGTGGGGGTCCCGGCCGGTGTCGGGCCGGAGCCTGCGGCGGCCCCGGCGCGGCGCGGGGGCGGCCGCCTCCGGTTCGAGCCAGACCCGGTCGTCACCGGCCCACCCACCACTGTGGTCGGGCCGGCGGGGACGGGGGACGCCGCCGCCCGGCACCGGCGCGAAACCGACCGGGTCGGTGGTGTCGCGGTCGGCGTGCCGTGCGCGGGAACCCATCAGTACCCACCGCCGTCGCCACCGGAGCCGGAGGCCGCCGGGGCGGGCCCCTGCGGCGCGGCCGGGGGCGCCGGCGCACCGGTGGCCTGCTCGACGGACGGCGGGTCGGCCGCGGCGGTGAGGACGACGTTCGCCGCCACCATCCCCGCGGCGACCGCGCCGACGGCGGTCAGTGTCAGTACCGGTCCGGAGATCCGCATGTCAGCCGACCTTGATCCGGACGGAGTCGAACGCGGGGGTCTGGTTGGCCCGCTGCATCATCGGCGTGCGGTGCGAGCCGTCGCCCGCCCACGACGAGCACTGCAGCTCACCGGACTGCTGGATCCCCGGGACGTCGATCTTCACCTCGTCCGGGGTGCTGCCGCCGGCGCCGTCCTCGGTGGCCTCGAAGAACAGCGGGTCAGGGGCGGAGTCCGGCGCCTCGGCCGGGTTCGGGAGCATCCGGCACGCGGTGTGGAAGTGCCCTCGCTGCAGGCCCTGGCCGTTGAGCAGCGACGACTCGACGTAGTAGCCGCCCTGGGCGGCCGCGAGGAACCGGTCACGGACCAGGTTCCGGGTGCTGACGGTCATCGAGAACCCCTGGCCCTGTGCGACCTCGTCCGGGGAGTCGGTGATCAGCAGCGACGGGCTCTGGTCGGCCGCGGCGACCTCGCCGAACTCGGTCGACACGCAGCGCGGGGCCTTCTGGAAGCCGTCGTGCGGCTGCAGGCCGCTGCCCGTGCAGTCGGAGGCGAGGATGTCGAGCGCGGCCGCGGCGCCGTCCGGGCCGTCGGCCCGGCCCGCGGCGTCGTCGCCGCCGGCGCCGTCGGCGTCACCGGCGCCGCCCTGTGCCCCGGCGTCCTGGCCGTCGTCCTGCCCGGCGGCGTCCTGGCCCGCGGCGTCCTGGCCGGCCGCGTCCTGGGAGCCACCGTCCTGGGAACCGGCGTCCTGGCCGCCGGTGTCCCCGCCGTCCTGGGTGGGGTCGGCCGACGAGGAGTGGTCGTGACCGCCGGAGCCCGCTCCGGCGCCGGTGACGCCCTCTCCGGACTCGGCGACGTTGGAGGTGCTGCGGTCGTCACCGTCCGACGTCGCGGCCCCGGCCGCGTAGGCGGCCGGGCCCGCCACGAGCAGGCAGGCGACGAAGGTGGCAGCCGCGATCATGCGGCGGCGGCTGGCGGAGGCTGGACTCATCGGTGACGGCTCCTCGGTACGTTCCGCGCGCGGCGCGGGCCGGCGCGGTGGGTCGTGTGTCGGTGGGACGCGGTTCCGGGTCCGTCCGGCGGGAGGCCGGGCGGGCCCGCGTCCGGGTGGTCGGGGTCGGTCGTGTCGGGTCCGGCGTGCCGGCGGTCGGGGGTGAACAGGTCGGTGTCGAGGACGGCCGGGCCGAACGCCCCCGTCGACCCGGGTCCGTCGCGCTCACGCAGGGACGGGTCGGTGTCGAGCGAGCCCGCACCCCCGTCCGGCCGTGGCCGCGCGGGTGGGACGTGCGCGAGCTCGTCCCACGGATCGGGCGGACCGACCGGGAGTGCCGCCCGGCGCGGTGGCGGACCGGCGGCGTCGTCGCGGGCCCGTCGCGGCCGCGGGATCAGCCCGCCGGCCGGGAGGAGGCCCGACGTGGCCGCGCCACCGCCGGGCCTCCCGCGCCGGTAGAGCGTCATCAGCAGTCCGCCCGCGGCGAGCAGCGCCACCCCGACGACGATCGCCGGGACGACCAGGGCGGACATGCTGCGGGTCGAGACGGGGTCCGGTGGTGCGGGCAGCGCGGCGTAGTCGACCATCCCGGTCGCCTCGAGGTAGCCGATGTGCCGGGTGACGTAGGCGTCGGCCTCGGCGGCGAACTGCCGCACCATCTCGTTGCGGGTACCGGAGCGGACCTGCGCGATGGCCGGGAGGATCGTCCCGTGCGCCGAGCGCAGGATCTGCACGAACTGCCGGTCGTAGTCGGCGCCCGACCGGCCGGTCAGGTCGTTCATCCAGCCGATCTGCTGGTCGCTCGGGCGGCTGGGCAGCGGGACGCCGAGCCTGCCCGCGGTGTCGCGGACGATCTCGTCCAGGGCGTGGTGCTCGACGGCGACCTTCTGGCCGACGTCGCGCACCGCGTCGCTGCTCGCCTGCTGCTGGGCCTGCTCGCCGGTCGGGGCCTCCCACAGCCCGGCGAGCCGCACCTTCTCCAGCAGGTCGCGGTCGGCGGGGCCGAGCGGCCCCCACTGCGTCTGGGTCCAGCCCGTGCCGGCGGCAGCCGGTACCGAGGCCCAGGACTGGGCCAGCGCGACGGCCACGACCGCGGCGAGCGCGGCCACGATCGACCAGCGCAGCGGGCCGGGGATCCGGCGGGACATACGTGTTTCTCCTCGGGATTCGGGGGGCTCAGACCTGGGCGAACTGCTCGGTGTGCACCCGGTCCTCCGGGACGCCGAGCGTCGACAGGGTGGTGAGGACGTCGGTGACCAGCTGCGGACGCCCGCAGATGAAGTAGTCGAGTCGCCGGCGTTCGTCGTCGATGTCGGTCAGGACGGCGGCCAGCAGGGCGGTGTCGATCGGCCCGGTGGCCCCGCCCCAGTCCGGCGCCGGGCGGCGCAGGACCTCGGTGACCTGCAGGTCGAGCATCGTGCGGAGGTACGCGAGCTCGGACCGGAACAGCAGGTCCGCGCGGTCGCGGGCGTGCACGACGAGCCGGTACGGCCGCGGGTCGCCGCGGTCGGCCGCGGTGCGGAGCATGCTCATCATCGGCGTGATCCCGACCCCGCCGGCGATCAGCACGAGCCCGGTCGAGGGCACCGCGTCCGGGGTGAAGGAGCCGTAGGGCCCGTCCACCCAGACCGGGTCGCCGCGGCGCAGGTCGCGCAGCCGGGAGGCGAAGTCGCCGGTGTGCCGCACGGTGAACTCGATCCGGCCGCCGTCGGTCGCCGAGGACGCGAT
The DNA here is from genome assembly GCF_001420995.1 of Pseudonocardia sp. EC080619-01. Lineage (NCBI taxonomy): Bacteria > Bacillati > Actinomycetota > Actinomycetes > Pseudonocardiales > Pseudonocardiaceae > Pseudonocardia > Pseudonocardia sp. EC080619-01. The sequence goes on from NZ_CP012184.1 coordinate 2,560,700, forward strand.
CGTGAACGGGTGCTCCTCCACCGACATCCGCTCCAGCCGGAGCCAGGCGAACTGGCCCGGCCGGAACCAGGGGCCGGTGTGCCGACCGCGGCGGGCCAGCACCAGCGTCGAGACGGTCGCGCTCTCCGGGCGCACCACGTGCACCCGGAACTCGCCGGCCGCGGCACGCATGCCCCAGCGCAGCACCAGCACGGCGATCAGCAGCAGGCCGAGGCCAGCGAGCACCGGACCCATCACCGCGTCGGTGACCAGGTTGTTCAGCCAGAGCACGTGCAGGCAGGACCCGCCGAGCACGACGGCGGCCAGGCTGAGGTGCAGCCAGCGCCACACCTCGTGCGAGCCGGACCGCACCCCGCGCAGCGCGAGGACGATCAGCACCACGACGGTGACCGTCGCGACCGTCGCGGCCTGGCCGCGCGCCGGTGCGGACAGCGGGACCAGCAGGCCGATCCGGGCCGGCTGGTCGGCGATCACGCAGGCCAGGTGGAGCGCGACGAGCGCACCGGCGAGCACGCCCAGCCTGCGGTGCAGGCCGAGCAGGGTCTCCAGCCCGAGCGCGCCCGACAGGCCGCGCACCCGGGACGGCAGCACCGCGACGATCACCATCGCCGACAGCGCCAGCAGCCCGGTGAGCATCGACAGCAGGTGCATGAACGGCTGCGGGCCCGAGCGGAGCATCCAGATCACCGAGGGGCCGACCAGGACCGTGACCAGCACGGATCCCCAGGCCCTCCGGGCGCGACGGTGCGCCAGCCAGGCGTCGGCGGGCGGCGGGTCGTCCCGCCGCACCGGCACGGTGACCGGATGCGCGGCGGGGCGGCTCACCGGTCGCCGGGCACACGCCCGGCGAGGATCGGAGCACGCATCGGCCGCGGGTGGCCGGTGCGGGATGCTGCCGCGCGCAGCGGCACGGGCCGGGGGCGCACCGGGCGGGGATGCGCGGTGGACGCTACGGTCACACGGACGCCGGGGGCACGTCCGGGCAGCACGGGACGACGGACTGTCATCGGGTCACTTCCGGTTCGGGGAGCCGGCCGGGCGGGGGTTCCCGGCCACCGCCGCGACTCGAGGGGGAGCGGTCGCGATGCGGCGCCGCCGACGATAGGAACCGGCCCGAGATCAGGTTGCGTTCCTGAGAGACGTCACCGGCGTCCGGGCTCCGGGAGAAGGTGAACGGCGACCGGTCGCTCCACCCGGAGTACAGACGTCCGTCCATCCGGCGCCACCACTCTCAGGGACGGACCGTTCACCGCCCGGAGCGGCGTCGGGCGTCGACGGGCGGCGGAACTGTGTCCCGGGCCATACGCCGCGCGGGGAGGCACGGGAACGCACCCGTCCGGTCCTGGCGCGGGTGCCCGGACCGGACGCACGCGCCGCCGTCCTCCGCCCCACCCGGCACGTCCGAATCCTCCTGTCCCGATGCGACCGGCCGATCCAGCCCCGTTCGCCGGCTGCCGCGCCGACCACCCGGGCGTCCCCACCGCCGGGTCCGCCGGACCGGGGGCACGGCCGACCGGCCCCGCCCGGCGGACGCGTCCGTTCGCGGTACGGCCACTTCGCGGTCACCGGACGGCCCGCGCTCGACTACCCTCGGGCCACGTGCTGATCCGGACATTCGGGATCGCCCGCTCCCTCGCGACCTACCACGGCATCCCCGGCCGCCAACGCCGGATGCGCGCTCTGTACGGGCAGTTCCTGGGACCCGGCGATCTGGCCTTCGACATCGGCGCGCACGCCGGCAACCGGGTGCGCGCCTGGCGCGGGCTGGGCGCGCGGGTCGTCGCGGTCGAGCCCCAGCCCGACTTCGTGCGCCTGCTGCGCCTGTTCTTCGACCGCGACCCGGAGGTGACGGTCGTGCCCGCCGCGCTGGGTGCCCGGCCGGGCACCGCGCGGCTCGGGATCTCCCGTGCCACGCCGACGGTGTCGTCGATGTCGGAGACCTGGCGCCGCACCGTCGCGGACGACGCCGGTTTCGCACGGGTGCGCTGGGACGAGTCGGTCCCGGTGCCCGTCACCACCCTCGACGAGCTCGCCGCGACGCACGGCGTCCCCGCGTTCTGCAAGATCGACGTCGAGGGGTTCGAGGCGGACGTGCTCGCCGGGCTGACGCACCCGCTGCCCGCCCTGTCGTTCGAGTACCTGCCCGCGGCGCACGACGCCGCCCTCACCGCACTCGACCGGGTCGAGTCCCTCGGGCGGTACGTCTACCGCTACTCCCCCGTCGAGACGATGCGCTGGGACCCCACCGCGGGCGGGCGCTGGCTGGACGCCGACGAGCTCAGGGCCCTGCTCGACCGCAGGCGCCCGCTCGGCCGGTCCGGCGACGTCTACGCCCGTGCGGCGCCGACCGCGCCGGGCGACGGCCCCGGTCCGTCGTGATCGCCCGGCCCGAGCGGTCCCCGGCCGTCGCGTCGCCGCTGGTCCGGCAGCTCGCGGGCGCCACCGCGCTGCTGGCCGTCGTGCTGGCGGGCTCGGCGGCGGTCACCGGCGCCGGCGTCCTCCGGACGACGGCGGGCGTGCTGCTCGCCGCGCTGATCCTGGTGCTGCTGGTGCGGGCCGCCCGCCGGGCCGGGGAGACGACGCTCGGACCGGCCGGGCTGGTGACGGTCGCCCGCGGCACGCTCGTCGTCGGTGCCGCCACGCTGATCGGGCGCGACGACCTCGCCCAGGCCGTGCTGGTGGGGCTCACCGTGGTGGCACTGGCACTGGACGCGGTGGACGGCGTCGTCGCCCGGCGCACCGGCACCGCGACCGCGTTCGGCGCCCGGTTCGACATGGAGACCGACGCGCTGCTGCTGCTCGTGCTCTCGGCGCACGTCACCGCCACGTCGGGCGAGGTCTGGGTACTGGCGCTGGGCCTGATGCGCTACGCCTACGTCGGTGCGGCGCGCATCCTGCCGTGGCTGGACGGGGAGCTGCCGGTCCGTCGCTCCGCGAAGGTCGTCGCCGCCGTGCAGGGGGTCGTGCTGATCGTGACCGCCGCCGGGCTGCTCCCCCGGCCGGTCGAGACGGTCGCGCTCGCCGTCGCCCTGGTGGCGCTGCTCTGGTCCTTCGGCTCGTCGGTCGCGTGGCGGTGGCGCGCGGTCGACGCGCACCCGGTCCGGTTGCGGGTCGCGGCGGCGGGTCTGCTCACGGTCGCCGCCGCGGCGCTGGTGACCGGCCTGCTCGTGCTGCCCGGGGACCCGTCGCACCTCGCGCCGCAGGCGTTCCTGCGGCTCCCGGTCGAGGCCGTCGCCGGGATCGCCCTGCTCGCGGTGCTGCCCGGGCGGCTGCGCGCGATCGCGGCGGCCGTCGCGGGGACCGTGGTCGCGCTGCTCGGGCTCCTCAAGGCGCTCGACATCGGCTTCGGGGTGGCGCTGGGCCGCAGCTTCGACCCGGTCGCGGACTGGGTGCTGCTGGGCAACGCCCGCGAGTTCCTGCAGGGCGCAGGCGGGTCCGGGACGCTCGTCGCCGTCCTCGCCGCGCTCGCCGTGCTCGGGCTCGTCGTCGCGACGGCGGGCGCCGTCGTCCGGCTGGGCCGGCTCGCCGCCCGGCACCGGCGGACCACGCTGGCCTGCGCCGCCGTGCTCGGCGCGGCGTGGCTGGTGGTCTGGGCCGCACCCGGCGGGCGGCTCGTCCCCGGTGTCCCGATCGCCGCCGCCGACGGCGTCGCGCAGCTGCGCGACCGGGCCTCGCAGATCCCGTCCGCGGTCCACGACCGGTACGTCTTCTCCACCGAGGCCGCGCAGGACGACTGGGCCGGCGTCCCCGCCGACCGGCTGCTCGCCGGCCTGCGGGGCAAGGACGTCGTGTTCGCCGTCGTCGAGAGCTACGGACGGTCGGCCATCGAGGACCCGGCCATGGCGCCGTCCGTCGGGCCGGTCCTGGCCGAGGGCGACCGGCGGCTCGCCGACGCCGGGTTCGCCTCCCGCAGCGGGTTCCTCACCTCCCCGGTCACCGGCGGCGGGAGCTGGCTGGCGCACGCGACCCTGTTCTCCGGGCTGCGGATCGGCGACCAGGCCCGGCACCAGCAGCTCGTCGGGTCCGACCGGCTCACCCTCACCCGGGCGTTCCGCGACGCCGGCTGGGAGACCACCGCCGTGATGCCCGGGACCACCCGGGACTGGCCGGAGGCGGCGTTCTACGGGCACCAGCGGGTGCACGCCTTCGACGGGCTCGGCTACCGCGGCCCGCCGTTCAGCTGGTCGCCGATGCCCGACCAGTACGCCCTGTCCGCCTTCGACCGGCTCGAGTACGGCCGCACCGACCGCGGCCCGCTCATGGCCGAGGTCGCGCTGACCTCCAGCCACGCCCCGTGGTCCCCGGTGCCGCCGCTGCTGCCCTGGGACCGCGTCGGGGACGGGTCGGCCTACGCCCCGTACGCCCACGACCAGCGGGCCTGGGACACGATCTGGACCGGCGACCCGGCCGCGATCCGCGCGGACTACGTGCGCTCGACCGAGTACTCGCTGGAGACCCTCTACGACTGGGTGAGCCGCTTCGGCGACGACCGGCTCGTCGTGGTGGTCCTGGGCGACCACCAGCCCGCCCCGATGGTCGTCGGGCAGGACGCGGGCCGGGACGTGCCGATCTCGGTGGTGACCCGGGACCAGGCCGTCCTGGACCGGATCGCCGGCTGGGGCTGGACGCCCGGGCTGCGGCCGCCGCCGACGGCGCCCGTGCAGCCGATGGAGGACTTCCGCGACCGGTTCCTCTCCGCCTTCAACCGGTGACCGGCGGGCGCACCCGGTAGTGCAGCAGGACGAGGTCGCCGATCGGCCGGGCCTCGACCAGCTCCATCGGGGCCCCTGGCCCCTGCGGGAAGCCGCCGTCGTGCACGAACCGCGGTGCGCGGGGGTCCCCGACGAAGAACGGCGCGACGACCACGTGCAGCTCGTCCACCAGGCCCGCGGTGAGGAACGCGGTGTGCACGACGCCGCCGCCCTCGACCAGCAGCCGTCGCACCCCGCGGCGGGCGAGATCGGCGACCACCGCCGCCGGGTCGGGCGGGTCGCCCCCGTCGGCGACGTCGGCGACCGCGCCGAGGCGGGCACGCAGCCGGGGCACCGCGGCCCCGGACGCGTACACCAGCGGCCGGGCCGGGGCGTCGACGGTGAACACGGTCGCCGACGGGTCCAGGTCGGCCCCCGCGGCGGCGAGGACCACCCGCAGCGGCGACGGCGCGCGCCCGGCGGCGACCCGCTCCGCACGGCGCCGGTCCGAGCGCACCAGCAACCGGGGATCGTCGTTGCGCACGGTGCCCGCCCCGACCAGGACGGCGTCCACCTCCGCCCGGACGCCGTCTACCCGGTCCAGGTCCACGGCGTCGGAGAGCACGAGCGTGGCGGGGCCCGCGTCGTCGATGTAGCCGTCCAGCGACATCGCCACCGACGCCAGGACGTACGGCCTGCCGCGCGTCACCGTGGGGACGGTACGCGAGCGCGCCGGTAGGGTCGTCCGGCGTGACCCGAGAGGCCCGCGCGTTCCGGCTCGCCGCCCCCGGCCGCGGTGAGATCCGGACGGTCCCGCTGCCCGGCCCGGGACCGGGCGAGGTCCTGGTCCGCACCCGGTTCACCGGGATCAGCCGCGGTACCGAGACCCTGGTCTTCCGCGGTGAGGTACCGCCCGGCGAGTACGCGACGATGCGGGCGCCGTTCCAGCAGGGCGAGTTCCCGGCCCCGGTCGAGTACGGCTACCTCGCCGTCGGTGACGTCGAGGAGGGCCCGCCGGAGCTCGTCGGGCGGACGGTGTTCTGCCTGCACCCGCACCGCACCCGGTTCGTCGTCCCCGCGGACGCCGTCGTCGTGGTCCCCGACGACGTCCCCGCCGGCCGGGCGGTGCTGGCGGGCACCGTGGAGACGGCCGTCAACGCCGCCTGGGACGCGGCCCCGCTGGTCGGGGACCGGATCGCCGTCGTCGGGGCGGGGATGGTCGGGTGCAGCGTGGCCGCGGTACTGGCCGGGCTGCCCGGCGCCCGGGTCGAGCTGGTCGATCCCGACCCGGACCGCGCCCCGGTGGCGGCGGCGCTCGGAGTGGGGTTCGCCGCCCCCGCCGACGCGACCGGCGGCTGCGATCTCGTCGTGCACGCCAGCGCCACCGGAGCGGGCCTGGAGCGGTCGCTGGAGCTGCTCGCGCCGGAGGGCGAGGTGCTCGAGCTCAGCTGGTACGGCACCCGCCGGGTGGAGATCGGGCTCGGCGGCGCGTTCCACAGCCGGCGCCTGGCCGTGCGCTCCAGCCAGGTCGGCACGGTGTCCCCGCGCCGGGCCGGCCGCGGCTACGGCGAGCGGATGGCGCTGGCCCTGCGGCTGCTCGCCGACCCGCGGTTCGACGCGCTGATCGGCGGCGAGTGCCGGTTCGACGAGCTGCCGTCGGTGCTGGCCCGGATGGCGGCCGGCGGGCCCCCGGCGCTCTGCGTCCGCGTCACCTACGACGACGCGTAGCCCGTCACGGCCCGGTGCCGTCGAGCTGCGGCAGGTGGTGGCCGAGGCGGTCGCGCTTCGCCGTCAGGTACCGGACGTTGTGCTCGTCCACCGGTTCCAGCAACGGCACCAGCTCGGTCACGGTGATCCCGTTGCCGGTCAGCGCCGACGCCTTCTCCGGGTTGTTGGACAGCAGCCGCACCCGGTCGACACCGAGGTACCGCAGCGCCACGGCCGCCGCCCCGAAGTCGCGGACGTCGACCGGCAGGCCGAGCGCGACGGCCGAGTCCACGGTGTCCAGGCCGTCGTCGTCCTGCAGGGTGTGCGTGCGGATCTTCGCCAGCAGGCCGATCCCGCGCCCCTCGTGCCCGCGCAGGTACACGATCACCCCGCACCCCGCTGCGGCGACGGCGTCGAGCGCCGAGGCCAGCTGGGCCCCGCACTCACACCGCCGGGCGCCGAACACGTCGCCGGTCAGGCACTCCGAGTGCATGCGCACCAGGACCTCCGGCACCTCCGCCGGATCGCCGAGCACCAGCGCGAGGTGCTCGGGCCCACCGGGGTGCTCGCGGAACGCGACCGCCCGGAACGTCCCGTGCCGGGTCGTCAGCTGCGACTCGGCGACCTCGGCCGGTCCGTCGCGATGAGGATCGTGCACTGCCTCTCCTTCGTCAGCGGGCGGACCCGTGGAAACCTCGTCCGCGTGCATCTTCTCCCGACCGAGACCACCGTGGACGTGCAGAACCGGCCCGTCGTCGCGGCGCTGCTGCCCGTCGGCAGCCACGAGCAGCACGGGCCGCACCTGCCGCTCGACACCGACACCCTCGTCGCGACGTCGCTGGCCGCGCGGCTCGGACAGGAGTACCCCGTCCGGGTCCTGCCCCCGGTCGCGATCTCCTGCTCGCACGAGCACGCCGCCTGGGCCGGGACGGTGAGCATCTCCGCCACCACGCTGGCCGCGGTCGTCGGCGACGTCGCCGCCTCGCTGCGCGCGGCGGGCGTCCCGGCGCTGGTGCTGGTCAACGGGCACGGCGGGAACCACGTGCTGCGCAACGTCGTCCAGGAGGCCTCGACCGGGCCACTGCCGATGGCGTTGTTCCCCGGCGGCGACGACTGGGTGGCCGCCCGGGCCGCAGGCGGCCTGGTCTCCAGCCACTCCGCCGACATGCACGCCGGCGAGCTGGAGACGTCGATCCTGCTGCACACCCGGCCGGACGTCGTCCGGCCCGGGTTCGCCGGCGCCGACCACGACGCCGACGAGCGACCGCACATGCTCACGCTCGGGCTGCAGGCCTACTCCGGGTCGGGCGTCGTCGGCAGGCCCTCGCTGGCGACCGAGGGGAAGGGCCGGGCCGTGCTCGACGCCCTGGTCGCCGGGTTCGGCGACCACCTCCGGGCGCTCGGGTCCCGGTGAGCCCGGGGCGGGTGTGACGCCGGTCCGCCGCCGCCACGCGACCACCAGCCCGCCGGGCACACACCCGATGAGCGCCAGCACGCCGTAGACGACGGCGGTGGCCAGTCCCTCGGCCGCGGGGAGGCCGACGGCCGCGAACGCGGCGACGGCGACCGCCTCACGCGGGCCCCAGCCACCGACGTTGAGCGGCAGGGCCATCGCCAGCAGGGCCAGTACCAGCAGCGGGAGCAGCTCCGCGACACCGGCGACCGATCCGGCGGCACGCGCCGCGAGCACGAACACGGCGAGATGGCAGACCAGCGACCCCGCCGACGCCAGCAGTACCGCGGCGGCGGTCCGGGCCCGCAGCAGCGCGCGGACGTCACCGAGCAGCCCGCCCAGCCGGTCCCGCAGCAGCCGCCCGGCCACGACGAGCACGACGAGCGCCGCGGCGGCGGCCCAGACCGCTCCCCCGGGCACGAGCGCGCCGACCGCGCGGAGCAGGTCGGGCTGTGCGACGAGCACCGCCACCGCGACGACGACCAGCACCAGCTGCGCGGCGAGCCGCTCCAGCACGACGGCGCGGACGCCCCCGCCGACGTCACCGGCCCGGCGGCCGTGACTGACCGCGCGGTGGACGTCGCCGAGGACCCCCGACGGGAGCACCGAGTTGAGGAAGCTCGCCCGGTAGCAGTCGGCGAACGCGCCGGGCCAGGCCAGGTGCAGGCCCAGGCCGCGGGCCGTGAGGCACCACCGCCACGCGGTGCAGGCCGTGCCCAGTGCCCCGAGCACGACCGCGGCCAGCACGGTGCGGGCGTCGAGCTCGCGCAGCCGCTCCAGCACCGGTCCCGCCCCGACCTGCACGACCAGCACCCCGAGCAGCGCGACACCGGCGGCGAGGCGGAGCAGCGTGCCTGCGCGGGCGCTCACGCCCGCGGCCCCGGCCCGCCGGTCCCGGCCGGGAGCACCAGCAGGTCGGAGTGCCCGACGGCGACGGTGAGCCGGCCGGCGGCCAGCTCCCGGTACCGGCGCTCCCGGTGGTCCTCGACGGCCGCGCGCAGCTCGGGACGCTGCGCGCGGGCCGCGTCGTACCAGCCGGCGAGCCACTCCCGGGTCAGCTCCGGACGGTCCGGCCCGAGCCGCCAGGGGGTGGCGGCGGTCCGGACCAGGGCGCCCCGACGGCGGAACGCGGCCACGGTGTACCCGGCGGCGTCCGGTCCGAGCAGGACGCGTCCGCCGGTCTCGCGGCGCTGGTGGTCGTCGAAGGCGGCGGCCACGTCGCGGTCCGCCGGCCCGGCGGGATCGAACCGCACCTCGCCGGTCACCGACAGGGTCAACAGGGCCGGGCACCCGGCCCGCGTGCAGGCGTCGGCGAGGTCGTCGATCTCCCCGGCGGTCAGCAGGTCGAGCAGCGCGGACGCGGTGACCAGCGACGTCCCGGCCAGCTCCGCCGCGTCGAGCGCGGTCAGGTCGCCGTGGCGGGCCTCGCCGGTGACGCCGCCGGGCAGGCCGGCGAGCGCGCGGTCGAGCAGCACCGGGTCGCGGTCGTGCAGGATCCAGTGCTGGTCACCGGCACCGTGTGCCCGCAGGTGCGGTGCCAGCCAGCGGGCCATCGACCCGGTGCCGCACCCGAGGTCGCGCACGACGAGCGGTCCCTCCGGCAGGGCGTCGCACAGCGCGGCGGCGAGGTCGGCGGAGCGGGCCTCGGCGTCGGCGGGCTCGCGCACGGCGAGCCACTCCGGCGGGCAGACCGGCGACCCGGCCGCCCCCTGCAGCGGGGCGCTCACACCAGCACCCGGTCGAGCCGCCGGGCCGCGGACGGCCAGTCGTCGAGCCGCTCCCGGCGGCGCCGGGCGGCAGCGCGCGCGGCGGCGCGGACGTCGCCGCGGCCGAGCCAGGTGCGGAGGCCGTCGGCGAGCGCGCCGGTGTCACCGGGTGCGACGAGCAGGCCGGGCCGGTCGTCGCCGGTGCCGCCCAGTGTCTCCGGCACCCCACCGGTCGCGGTCGCCAGCACCGGCACCGCCCGGGCCAGCGCCTCGGTCACGACCATCCCGTAGGACTCGGTCCGGGACGGGAGGACGAGCAGGTCGGCGATCGCATAGGCGGCGTCGAGCTCCGCGCCGGTGCGCGGCCCGTCGAGGCTCACCCGGCCGGCGAGACCGTGCCGTTCGACGGCGTCCCGCACGGCGGCGGTGTGCGCCGGATCCCGGTCGAGCGGGCCGACCAGCCGGAGCGTCCAGTCCGTGCCTGCGAGCCGGGCCAGTGCCTCCACCAGCAGGTCGTGGCCCTTGGTCGGGGTGAGCGCGCCGACGGCGAGCAGCCGGGTCCCCGGCTCCTGCGGCGCGGTGACGGGCGCCGGGTCGGCGCCCGGGGGAACGACGTGCACCCGGTCCGCGGGCAGGTCGTGCAGCTCGGCGACGCGCCGCGCCGTCCAGGGGCTCGTGGTCACCACCGCGGCGGCGTGGTGCAGGGCGGCGCGCTCGCGCCGCCGCCGGTCCTCGGACACGTCCGGGGGCACCCCGTGCTCGTCACCGAGCGGCAGGTGCACGAGCACGACCGCGGTGATCCGGCCGGCGTGCCGGGCGAGGACGGCCGGTGCGCCGCAGGCCACGAGCCCGTCGAGCAGCACGAGTGCGTCGTCCGGGACACCGGCGAGCAGGTCGTCGAGCGCGTCGAGCGCGGCCCGGTCCGGATCCGGGTGGCCGGCACCGGCGAGCTCGCGCACCGGGCGCCCGAGCGCGGCCAGCCCGGTGCACATCCGGCGGTCGTACACGTTGCCGCCGCTGGGTGAGCGGGGATCGTCGACCGTGGCCGGGACGACCACGTGCACCGTCCGCCGGGGGTCCGGCTCGGTCACAGGGTCCGCTCGTAGCTCGCCCACGCCACGTGCGACTCGTGCAGGGTCACCACCAGCCCGGCCAGCCCGCGCGCGCCGGGCCCGAGGCCGCCGGCCCGTACCCGCTCCGCGAGGCGGTCGGCGATCGCGCGGGCCAGGAACTCGGTGGTGGTGTTGACGCCGGCGAAGTCCGGGTGCTCGTCGAGGTCGCGGTGGTTGAGGTCGGCCAGCACCTCACCCAGCTGCGTGGTGGCGAGCGCGATGTCGACCACGATCCCGTCGGGGTCGAGCTCGGGGCGCCGGAACGTCGCGTCGACCAGGAAGGTCGCCCCGTGCCGCTGCTGCGCCGGTCCGAAGACGTCCCCGCGCAGGCTGTGCGCGATCATGACGTGGTCCCTGACGGTGATGCTGAACAAGACGGGGTGACTCCTCGCGGTCGGGCGGCCCGGCTGACGGTGGTGCGCACCCGTCAGCGGCCGTATCGGACATACCCGACAGTCTGCCGTGGACTCCGCTCCCCGGGGGACCGTGTGCGGCCACCGGACGGGTCGGTGCGTCCGGGCGGCACGGCACGGGAGGTCATCGGGTCACTTCCGGTTCGGGGAGCGGCCGGGATCGGTCCCGGCCACCACCGCGACCCGACGGGGGAGCCGGCCGCGGTGCGGTGCCGACGACGATAGGAAGCCCGAGCGGGATCGGGTTGCGTTCCTGAGAGGTGTCACCGCCGTCCGGGCACCGGTGGACGCCGAACGGGCCCGTGTCCCGCCGACCGGAGTACCGGGGTCGCTCCGTCCGCCGCGCCCGCTCTCAGGAACGGCGGGCAGGGACCCGCTAGGCGCTCACCGGCGTCGCCGAGCGGATCCCCTCGGACAGCTCCTGCGCCAGGTCGCGCACCGCGGACGGCCCGCCCGACTCGAGTGCCTGCACGAACGCCGTCCCGACGATGACGCCGTCGGCGTAGGAGGCGACCTCGGCGGCGTGCTCGGCGGTCCGCACCCCGAGCCCGACGCACACCGGCAGGGTCGCGACCTCGCGGGCCCGGCCGACCAGCTCGCGGGCCTCGGCACCGATCGAGCGGACGCCGGTGACGCCCATCAGCGACGCCGCGTAGAGGAACCCGCGGCTGGCCCCGACGGTGAGGCGCATGCGCTCCGGCGTGGTCGTCTGCGCGACCAGGAAGATCCGGTCGAGGTCGTGGCGCTCCGACGCGGCGAGCCACTCCTCGGCGTCGTCGGGCAGCAGGTCCGGGGTGATCAGACCGGAGCCGCCGGCCGCGGCGAGCTCGGCGGCGAACCGCTCGACGCCGTAGCGGTCGATCAGGTTCCAGTAGGTCATGACGACCGCGGGCGCCCCGGCGTCGGCGACCCCGCGGACGGCGGTGAACGCGTCCCGAGAGCGGGCGCCGTTGTCCAGCGCCTGCTGTGTGGCGCGCTGGATGACCGGGCCGTCCATCAGCGGGTCCGAGTACGGCAGGCCGACCTCGACGACGTCGACGCCGCCCTCGACCATCGCCCGCATCGCCTCGACGGAGCCGTCGACGCTCGGGAACCCGACCGGCAGGTAGCCGACCAGCGCGGCGCGGCCCTCCGCACGGACCGCCTCGATCCGCTGCGCGACGCTCACTTCGTCTCCCCGTCGGTCACGGCGTTCCCCTGCTCGTCGATCAGGTCGAAGTACTTCGCGGCGGTGTCCACGTCCTTGTCGCCGCGACCGGACAGGTTCACCAGGACGACCTTGCCCTCGCCCAGCCGCGCCGCCTCGCGCAGCGCGCCCGCGAGTGCGTGCGCGCTCTCGATCGCCGGGATGATCCCCTCGGTGCGGCAGAGCAGGCGGAACGCGTCCATGGCCTCGCGGTCGGTCACCGACTCGTAGCGGGCCCGGTGCAGGTCGTTCAGCCAGGAGTGCTCCGGCCCGACGCCGGGGTAGTCCAGCCCGGCCGAGATGGAGTGCGAGTCCCGGGTCTGCCCGTCCTCGTCCTGCAGGATGTAGCTGCGCGACCCGTGCAGGACGCCGACGTCTCCCCCGCCGATCGACGATGCGTGCCGCGGGGTGCCGACGCCGTCGCCGCCCGCCTCGAAACCCACCAGCTCGACACCGGTGTCGTCGAGGAACGCGTGGAAGATCCCCATCGCGTTGGACCCGCCGCCGACGCAGGCGCACACCAGGTCCGGCAGCGCGCCGGTGAGGTCCTGCACCTGCTGCCGCGCCTCGACACCGATGATCCGCTGGAAGTCGCGGACCATCGCCGGGAACGGGTGCGGCCCGGCGACCGAGCCGATCAGGTAGTGCGTGTCGGCCACGTTGGTGACCCAGTCGCGCATGGCCTCGTTCATCGCGTCCTTGAGGGTGCGCGTGCCCGAGGTGACGGGGCGGACCTCGGCGCCGAGCATCCGCATGCGGGCGACGTTGAGCGCCTGCCGCTCGGTGTCGACCTCGCCCATGTAGACGACGCAGTCGAGGCCGAGCAGGGCCGCCGCGGTCGCCGACGCGACGCCGTGCTGGCCCGCGCCGGTCTCGGCGATCACCCGCGACTTGCCCATCCGCTTGGTGAGCAGTGCCTGTCCCAGCACATTGTTGATCTTGTGCGAGCCGGTGTGGTTCAGGTCCTCGCGCTTGAGCAGGATCCGCGCGCCGCCGGCGTGCGCGGCGAACCGCGGCGCCTCGGTGAGCAGGCTCGGCCGGCCGGAGTAGGTGCGGTGCAGCTCCGCGAGCTCGGCCTGGAACGCCTCGTCGGTCATCGCCGCGTGGTAGGCCTGCTCCAGCTCGTCCAGGGCGGCGACCAGCGCCTCCGGGACGTAGCGGCCGCCGAAGCGGCCGAAGTACGGGCCGGTCTGGTCGACCAGCCGCGCCGTGTCCCCGGCCGGGGGGAGGGCGGTGTCGGTCACGAGTTCTCCCTGACGGATGAAGCGGACCCCGCGAGCGCGACGGCCGGCACGCCGGGTGCGGTGACGCCGAGCGGGTGCGCCCGACGGTACACCGCGACCACCACCCGCTTTCCGCCGCGATCAGACGAAGCGCGGACGCCCCGCGATCCACCCGACGACCATCTCGACGACGATCACCGCACCGAGCAGGACCAGCGACGCGGTCCAGGTCCCGGTCACCCCGTGCAGCATCCCGAACAGGAACGGCCCGGTGGCCCCGATCAGGTAGCCGACGCCCTGCGCCATCGCGGACAGGTCGGTCGTCTCGGACGCGTCCCGGGTGCGCAGCGCGATCACGCCGAGGCCCAGCGGGAAGACCGCCATGCCGGTGCCGAGCAGCACCGTCCACAGCCACGGCGCCGCCGCGGGCGCGACGGCGAGGCCGGCGACGGCCGCGAGCGAGCAGCACGCGAGGCCGACGATCCACCAGGACTGGGAGGGCCGGTTCAGCGCGATCGGCGGCACGATGAAGCTCAGCGGGATCCCGATGAGGTTGATCAGCGCGAGCATCAGGCCGGCGTCGGTGCGGGAGATCCCCTCGGACACGAACAGCTCGGACAGCCAGCCCATCGCGACGTAGGCGACGCAGGCCTGCAGCCCGAAGAACGCGGTGACCGCCCAGGCCAGCGGCCGGCGCAGCATCGAGCGGCGCGGCTCGGCCGAGCGGGCCGTCACCTCGGCGGCGCTCCCGTGCCGGGCGCCGGAGAGCCAGACGACCAGCGCTGCGGCCGACAGCAGCGCCCAGGCACCGATCGCACCGCGCCAGCCGCCGAGGAACGGCTCCAGCGGCGGGGTGAAGGCGGCGCCGATCCCGCCACCCGCCGCGAGGGCGGCGGTGTAGACGCCGGTCACCCGGCCGACCGCGTGCGGGAACGACTCCTTGACCACGACCGGGATGAGCACGTTGCCGATCGCGATCCCGGCAGCGGCGACGAACGTGCCGCCGAGCACCACCCAGGGCCCGTCGACGATCCGGAGCACCAGCCCGGCGGTGAGCACCGCGAGGGCGATCCCGATCGCCCGGGCCATACCGAACCGGCGCCCGAGCCACGGCGCGGCGATCGCGGCCAGCCCGAAACAGATCGTGGGGACGGCGGTGAGCACACTCGTCCACGCGGCCGAGGCGCCGAGGTCGTCGCGGACCTCGCCGAGCACCGACGCCATGCTGGTGACGGCGGGACGCAGGTTCGACGCGGCGAGCGCCACACCGACGACGAGCAGCGGGGACCCGACGAGCGCGGCCCGGCGGGACCGGTCCACTCGCTCGCTCGATCCGGTGGCGATGGTCTCCTCCGCGCGGGTCTCGTGCTCAGCAATGCTCACGAAACAGTAGTGTTACAGACATAGGATGTTCGGATGGAAGGATGATCCGGTGCCTCTGGTCACAGCACGCCGAGGAAGCCTGGTCGACCAGGTGATCGCGCAGCTCCGCAGCGCCATCGCCGACGGCGAGTGGCCGGTCGGCAGCCGCATCCCGCCGGAGTCCGAGCTGGCGTCGTCGCTCGAGGTCGGGCGGAACACCGTCCGCGAGTCGGTCCGCGCGCTCGCGCACGGCGGCCTGCTCGAGGTCCGCCAGGGCGACGGCACCTACGTCCGCGCCACCACCGAGCTGTCCGGCGCCCTGCGCACGCTGTGCGGGTCCGAGCTGCGCGAGGTCCTGGAGGTGCGACGGACGCTCGAGGTCGAGTCCGCCCGGCTCGCCGCCGCCCGCTGCACCCCCGACGACCTGGAGATGCTGCGGGGTGCCCTCGCCGAGCGCGACGTCGCCGTCGCCGGGGTCGCCGAGATCACCCGCCGCGGTGACGAGCCCGGCCCCGCCGAGCTGGAGCGCGCCGCCCGCGCCGACACCGACTTCCACCTGACCGTCGTGCACTGCGCGGGCAACGCGCTGCTCGCCGAGCTCTACCGGGGCGTCGTCGAGGCGGTCGCCGGGAGCGTGGCCGCCACCATGCCCTCCACCGTCGGCACCGACGACGACGTCTCGCACACCGGGATCGTCGAGGCCATCGCCGACGGCGACGTGGAGCGGGCCGCCCGGGAGGCCGGCGACTTCCTGGACCGGCTGATCGCCCAGCGCCGCACCACGCCGGGTGGCCCGGGTCCGGCCACGACCTGACGACGGCCGCCCGCCGATCCGGGCGTCCCGCCCACCGAGCCGGTCACCGCCCGTCCCGCACCGGCGGAGCACGACGATCACGGTCGGGTTACGGTCGCCCGCCGGACCGGCCCCCGACCGACGACCCCCGAGGAGTGCTCCGGCGTGCTGAAGGGCTTCAAGGAATTCCTGCTGCGCGGGAACGTGATCGACCTGGCGGTCGCCGTCGTCATCGGTGCCGCCTTCACCGCGGTGGTCACCGCGTTCACGAAGGCCTTCCTGGAGCCGCTGCTCCGGCTGTTCTCCGGCGGGGAGGACGCGGTGCCGCCCGGGACGATCCCGCTCACCGACGAGGTCCAGCTCGACTACGCGGCGTTCCTCAACGCGATCATCCAGTTCATGATCACGGCAGCGGTGATCTACTTCCTCGTCGTCTACCCGATGAAGTGGCTGCAGGAGCGTCGTAAGAAGGGCAAGGAGGAGGACACCCCGGAGACCGACAGCGAGCTGCTGAAGCAGATCCGGGACCTCCTCGAGGAGCAGTCCGCCCGCGAGCGCGAGCGCACCACCGTGCTGCCCCCGGCCGATCAGGCCGTGCCGGCCGGGCCCGCCGGGCCGCTCGGACGTGGCGGCCCGGCCCCGCGGCCCCCGATGCCGGCACCGCAGTGGACGCCCCCGCCGCAGCAGGTCCCGCAGACACAGCAGATGTCCCCGGGGTACGTGTCGTACCAGGACGAGCCGCAGGCACCGCGCCGCCGCGGGTGATCACCCGGGCGCGCACCGTTCCGACTCGACACGGCCGGAACCGGACACCAGGCTGACCCCGGTCGCGGCGGGAACGGCTCCGCCGCAGGAGGGGGAACACCGGGATGGCGGACGCCACCACCACCGAGGCGCAGCCCGCGCTGAAGCGGGTCATGGGGCCCAAGCTGCTGTTGCTGTTCATCGTCGGCGACATCCTGGGTACCGGGATCTACGCCCTGGTCGGCGAGGTCGCCCAGGAGGTCGGCGGCGCGGCGTGGCTGCCGTTCCTGGTCGCCTTCGCGGTCGCGATGGTCACCGCGTTCTCCTACCTGGAACTGGTCACCAAGTACCCCGCGGCGGCCGGGGCGGCGCTGTACGCGCACAAGGCGTTCGGCATCCACTTCCTGACCTTCATGGTCACCTTCGTCGTGATGTGCTCGGGGATCACCTCGGCCTCGACGGCCTCGCGGGCGTTCGCCTCGAACCTGAACGAGGGCTTCGGCCTCGACCTGGGCAACGGCGGCATCGTGCTGATCGCGCTCGGGTTCATGGCCCTGGTCGCGGCGGTGAACTTCCGCGGCGTCGGCGAGAGCGTCAAGGTCAACGTGGTCCTGACCCTGGTCGAGCTGTCCGGGCTGCTGCTGGTGATCCTGGTCGGGGTGGTCGCCATCGCCGGCGGCAACGCCGACTGGGCCCGGGTGATCGCCTTCGACACCCCCGAGGACAAGGGCGTGTTCCTCGCGGTCACCTCGGCGACCTCGCTGGCGTTCTTCGCGATGGTCGGGTTCGAGGACTCGGTGAACATGGCCGAGGAGTGCCACGAACCACGCCGGATCTTCCCCAAGATCATGATCACCGGTCTGACGATCACCGGCATCATCTACGTGCTGGTCGCGATCTGCGCGGTCGCGCTGGTCCCCGTCGGGCCCCTGGCCGCCAGCGAGACCCCGCTGGTCGAGGTCGTGCGCGCCGGCGCCCCCGGGATCCCGGCCGACGCGGTGCTGCCCTTCATCTCGATGTTCGCGGTCGCGAACTCGGCGCTGATCAACATGCTGATGGCCTCCCGGCTGCTCTACGGCATGGCCAACCAGGCCGTGCTGCCCAAGCCCCTGGCCCGGGTGCACCCGTTCCGCCGCACCCCCTGGGTGGCGATCGTGTTCACCACGCTGATCTCGTTCGGGCTGATCACCTACGTCTCGCTCGACGACTCCTCCGACGTCGTCTCCGCACTGGGCGGCACCACCTCGCTGCTGCTGCTCGCGGTGTTCACCATCGTCAACATCGCGGTACTCGTACTGCGCCGCGACACCGTCGACGCCGACCACTTCCGCGCCCCGCCCGGCCTGCCCGTCGTCGGCGCGATCACCAGCCTCTACCTGGTACTGCCGTTCTCCGGGCGCGACACCATCCAGTACGAGCTCGCCGGGCTGCTGCTCCTGCTCGGCCTGGTCCTCTACGGCATCACCGTCCTGCTCAACCGCCGCCTCGGCGTGAAGCGCACGACCCTGGACCCGGCGAAGCTCGACGGGTGACGGGAGTCTCGCCGGACGCCTCGCCGGTTCCGTACCCGTAGCTGACGCGGTGTCCGGCGGTGTCCGGTTGATCCCGGAGGACGTCGGTCCGCACCGGTGCCACGATCGGTGATCATGAGCCGGCACTTCACGTTTGTGAGCATGCCCGCGTCCGGGCACGTCAACCCGACCCTTCCGCTGGTCGCCGAGCTGGTCCGGCGCGGACACCGGGTCAGCTACGCCACCGGCGCGACGCACCTGGACGCGGTCGCCGCGGCCGGCGCCGAGCCGGTGGAGGTCCCGTTCGTGCTGCCGGAGGCACCGCCGCCCGGGAAG
This sequence comes from Pseudonocardia sp. EC080619-01, assembly GCF_001420995.1. NCBI lineage: Bacteria > Bacillati > Actinomycetota > Actinomycetes > Pseudonocardiales > Pseudonocardiaceae > Pseudonocardia > Pseudonocardia sp. EC080619-01. The sequence goes on from NZ_CP012184.1 coordinate 2,578,937, forward strand.
AGCTTCTCCGACGAGGAGATGGTGTCCCGTGTGGACGCGTTCGCCGTCTCGGTCGAGCAGGTGTTCCCGGTGCTCGCGGACCGGGTCACCACCGACCGGCCGGACGTCCTGTGCGGGGACGCGATGAGCCCGGTCGACGGGCTCGTCGCACAGCAGGCGAGGATCCCGCACGCGGTGATGCACCCGTCGTTCGCGAGCAACGAGCACTTCTCCCTGGCCCGCGACGTCCTCGGCGCCGGCGACGACGGGCCGCCACCCGCGTTCCGCCGGGTCACCGAGCGGATCGCCGGGTTCGCCCGTGAACGGGGCCTCGAACCGCTCCCGTTCGGGACTCCCGGTGACCTCAACCTGGTGTTCCTCCCGCGCGAGTTCCAGGTCGCGGGCGACACGTTCGACGACTCGTTCGTCTTCCTCGGTCCCGCGCTCGGCCCCCGCTCCGCGGACGTCTGGGACGGCCCCGGCCCGGTCCTGCTGGTGTCGCTGGGCACCACGTTCAACGACCGTCCCGACTTCTTCCGGACCTGCGCCGAGGCGTTCGCCGGCAGCGGGTGGCAGGTCGTGATGGCCGTCGGGAGCAGGATCGACCCGGCCGACCTCGGGCCGCTGCCGCCGAACGTCGTCGCGCAGGCGCACGTACCGCAGATCGGGGTGCTCCGGCGGGCGCGGGCGTTCGTGACCCACAACGGCATGAACTCCACGATGGAGGCGCTGCTCCTCGGCGTTCCGCAGATCGGGATACCGCAGATGCCGGAGCAGGCCGCCAACGCGGCCCGGGTCGCCGAACTCGGCTGCGGGCGCAGCCTGGACCCGGACACCCTCGATGCCGCGACGCTGCGGGCCACCGCGGACGAGGTCGCGACCGACCCGGACGTGCGCGCCGCCGCGGAGGCGTTCGGCGCCCGGATGCGGGCGGTCGACGGGCCCGCCCTGGGCGCCGACGCGCTGGAGGCCTTCGCCGCCCGCGCCTAGGGCGTGAGGACGATCTTCCCCACCTGGGCGTTCGACTCCAGGTGCTCGTGCGCGGCGACGACCTGGTCCAGCCCGGAGAAGACCCGGTCGACCTGCGGGGCGAAGTCGCCGCCGCGCATCCCGGCCGCGACGAACGCGGCCGCCCGCCGCAGCCGTTCCTCGTCGCGGGTCATCGCGAACAGCGTGAAGGAGCGGACGACGAGATCGGGCAGCGTCGCCGTCGGGAAGATCGTGGGCTCACCGGAGAGCCTGCCGTGGATGACGATCGTCCCGTCCGGGCGGACGGCGTCGGCCATCGTCTCCACCGCGGGCCCGGCGACGGCGTCGAACACGACGTCCAGCCCGCGCCCGCCGGTGATCTCCCGGCACCGTTCCACGAGGTCCTCCTCCCCCGTGGCGACGACGTGGGCGGCGCCGGCGTCGAGGAGCGCCCCCGCCTTGGCGCGGCTGCGGCTGGTGGCGATCGGGACGGCGCCGATCCGGTTCGCCGTCGCGATCGCGGCCAGCCCGACGCTCGACGACGCCGCGGTGACCAGCACATGGTCACCGGGCTGCAGCACCCGCGGTTCCAGCAGCCCGGCGTAGGCGACGAGGTAGGGCATCCAGGTGGCGGCCCCCGTGACGGCGTCCACCGGGCGCGGCACCAGTGCCCGGGCCGGGACGACCGCGCGGTCGCCGTAGACCGTGTAGTCGTTCATCGAGAAGGCCGGGACGACGCTCACCGGGTCACCCACCGCCCAGCGGGTCACCCCGTCGCCGACGCCGGTGACGGTGCCCGCGGCCTCGTAGCCGAGTCCGGCCGGCAGCCGGGTCGGCTCGATGTACTCGCCGCGCCGGAACATCGACTCGGCCCGGTTGAGCCCGATCGCCTCGACGTCGACCACGGCCTCGCCCGGCCCGGGCACCGGCTCCGGCGCCTCGACGACCTGGAGCACGCCGGGCCCGCCGAGCTCGGTGAAGCGCACGACCCTGTTCATGGTCACCACCCTGCCGTCCCCCGCACCCGCGCCGCCCCGTCCGGCCGGAGGGGTTGCGCTTTCCGACTTTCACTAGTTAACTAGTGAAAGCAAGCAAGCAGGACACACCGAGGGGGACACAGGACATGCACGCACGACGTTCGATCATCGGATTCCTCGCCGTCGCGATCGCGATGGGCGGCGCCACCGGCACCGCGCTCGCCGACCCGGTCACCACCGACCCGACACCCATGACGATCACCTCGGGCCACGGGCCGGTCGACGTGACGGTGCTGAACACCTACGGGGACGGCTACTCCTTCACGGTGCCCGCCGGGGGCCGGAGCGACGTCCCGACCGAGGCGGGCGGGTACAGCCGGATCGTGATCAGCGAGAACGGCGTGACCATCGGGGAGCGTGCACTGCTCAACCCGGATCTCCAGACCTACTGCGACGTCCGTCCTGCCACCGAGGACCCCCGGCTGAGCTGCGGGATCATCGCCTGAGCCACGGTCGGCGCTCCCCGGGCGGAGGGGATCCGGGGAGCGTGGACCGGCCACCGGGCCGGGTGCCGGTGGGGGATCGGCACCCGGCCCGCATGATGTGGCACCAGACCGTCCGGGGAGGAGGTACCGGTGATCGAGTACCGGATCGACCGGCGCTCCGGGGTGGCCGCGTACGTGCAGATCGTCCGGCAGACGAAGGAGGCGCTGCTGCTCGGGACGCTGCGGGCCGGGGACCGGCTGCCGACGGCCCGCGAGGTCGTCGAGGCCACCGCGATCAACCCGAACACCGTGCTCAAGGCCTATCGGGAGCTGGAGCGTGACGGGCTGGTCGAGGCGAAGCGGGGGGTCGGGACGTTCGTCCGGGCCGACGCCGTCGCCGCCGGGCCGGCCGCGAGCTCGCCGCTGCGGGCGGAGCTGGAGGACTGGGCGGCCCGCGCCGTCGCGGCGGGGCTGTCCCGGGAGGAGGCCGACGCGCTCGTGCGCGCGGCCCTCGACCGGCACTACGACCGAGGAGACGTATGACCACCGCAGGGACCCACGCGGTGCGCACCTCCGGGCTCGGCCGCCGGCACGGCGGGACCCGGGCGCTGCGTGACTGCTCGCTCACCGTCGACCCCGGCTCCGTGGTCGCGCTGACCGGCGCGCCCGGTGCCGGGAAGTCGACGCTGCTCGGCCTGCTGGCCGGGCTCGACCTGCCGTCGGAGGGGACCGCCGAGGTGCTCGGCGCGCCGGTGCCCACCGGCGGGCCGCACCCGGCCGTCGGCTACCTGGACCAGTCGCGGCCGCTGCCCGGGGGCTTCACCGTCGCCGAGACGCTGCGGCTGGGCGCGGCGCTGAACCCGGGCCGGTGGGACGACGGCCGCGCCGCCGACCTCGCCGGCTCGCTGCCACCGGGCAGCCGGACGGCGGCTCTCTCCGGCGGGCAGCGGGCGATGCTGGCGCTGGCGTTGGTGCTGGGCACGGGCCCGGACCTGTTGTTGCTCGACGAGCCGCTGGCCGGGCTCGACCCGCTGACCCGGCGGCGGGTGCTGGCCGCGGTCACCGCGCACGTCGCGGAGACCGGGGCGACCGCGGTGCTCGCGTCGCACGAGGTCGAGGACCTGCAGGACAGCTGCGACCGGGTGCTGTTCCTCGACCGCGGCCGGGTGCTGCTCGACGACGACGTCGACGACCTGCTGACCGGGCACCGGATCCTCGACGGTCCGGCCGGGGCCGCCGCCTGGTCCGCGGAGCACACCGTCGTCGAGCAGCGGGTGCACGGACGCGACCAGACCGTCCTGGTCCGGGGCGGACCGATCGGCCCGGCACCGGGCTGGCGGGTGAGTGCCCCCGGCCTGCTCGACGTGGTGATGGCCTACCTGCGCGCCGCCGAAGACCGCTCCGACGACCGCTCCGACGAGGCGAAGGAGACCCGATGACCTGGGTGATCTGGCGCAGCCACCGCTCCGCGCTGCTCACGACCGTGCTCCTCGCCGTGGCCGGCTGCCTGGTGGTGACCGTGCTCGCCGTCACCGGACGGCTCGACGACGCCGTGGGCGTGGACGGCCTCCTCATGGCCGACGCGTCCCAGGTCCTGGCCGCGCTCACGACGCTGGCGCCCGCACTGGCAGGGGCCTTCCTCGGCGCGCCGCTGCTCGCCGGGGACCTGGAGCGCGGCACCCACGTGCTGCTGCTGACCCAGGCGGCGTCACGGCGCCGCTGGGCCACCACGGCCCTGCTGCTCGTGGGCGGCCTCGGGGTCGTGGCCGTCACCGTCGTCACCGCCGTGCTGCAGCCGCTGAACGGCTCGGCGCAGTGGTACTCGCTCGAGGAGTTCTCCGCGACCGGGCTGCTGCCCCTGGCCCGCACCCTGTCCGCGGTCGCGCTCGGCGCGGTGATCGGGCTGCTCGTGCGGCGGGTGCTCGCGGCGTCGGGGCTCACGCTGGCCGCCGTCGTCGTGACCGAGGTGGCGCTGGCCGCCCTGCGCAACGTGCTCGTCCCGCCGGTGCTGCGCACCGGCCCGCTCCCCCACGGCGGCTCCGTCGACTCCGGCCGGGACCAGATGCTGGACGCCGGCTACACCCTGGCGGGTGGCGGCCTCCGTCCGCTCGGGACGGGCTGCACGCAGGACGACGTCGCCTGCCTGCGGGCCGCGGGGATCGACGGCAACTGGGTGCTGGTGCGACCGCTCGAGCTGCGGTGGCCGATGCACTGGGTGGAGGTCGGGCTGCACCTGCTCCTGACGACCGGCGCGCTCGCGCTGCTGTTCGCACGGCTGCGCCGGCCACTGGGCCGCTGAGCCGCCCGCGGGTCAGAGGGCCCGCAGGCGCCCGGACAGCTCCTTCTCCCAGAAGGCGAAGAACTCCTCCACGTCCGGTCCGGCGCTGATCAGCGCCAGCCGGTCGTACCCGGCGTCCGCGAAGGCCCGGACGGTCGCGACGTGCGTCTCGACGTCGGGTCCGGCGCCGAACACCCCGGCCATGTCGTCCTTGCGGACGAACGCGGTCGCGGCCTCGAAGTTCCGCACGTTCGGCAGCTCGGCCTGGACCTTCCAGCCGGTCGGGCCGAAGCGGAACAGCCGGTGCGCGGACTCCAGCGCCTCGTCGACGGTGCCGGCGTGGGCCAGCGGGACCTCGGCGTACCGGGCCCCGGTGCCGCCGGCCGCGGTGTAGGTCTCGATCAGGTCCGTGCGCGGCTCGGTGACGAACAGGGCGTCGCCGAGCTCGGCGGCGATCCGCGCGGCCCGCGGCCCGCCGGCGGCGACCGCGATCTCCGGCCGCGTCTCCGGCAGGTCGAACACCCGGGCGTCCTCGATGGACAGGTACCGGCCGCGGTAGGTGCGGTAGCCGCCCTCCCAGAGCAGACGGATGATCTCCAGCGCCTCGCGGAGCATCTCCTGGCGCACCCCGACGACCGGCCACTCGGCGCCGGTCACGTGCTCGGAGAGCCGCTCCCCCGATCCGACGCCGAGGGTGAACCGGCCGTCGGACAGCAGCGCGGTCGTCGCGGCGGCCTGCGCGACGATCGCCGGGTGGTACCGGATGGTCGGGCAGGTCACCCCGGTGGCGAGCCGGATCCGCTCCGTGCGGGCCGCGATCGCGGCGAGGATCGACCAGGCGAACCCGGAGTGACCGTGGCTCTCCAGCCAGGGGTGGTAGTGGTCGGAGATCTCGACGAAGTCGAAGCCGGCCTCCTCGGCGCGGACGGCCTGGCGGACCATCTCCTGCGGGGAGTAGGCCTCGGCGAAGAGCTTGAAGCCGATCTGCACGGCGGGTTCCTTCCCTGCTGGCTCGCGGATCCGGCCGTGGTTACCCGGGCGGCCGGACGGTCACTCCTGCGGCAACAGGACGATCTTCCCGGCGGTGTGCCGCTGCTCCAGCTCGGTGTAGGCGTCACGCACCGCGGCCAGCGGGTAGGCGCCGGCGATCGGGATCTCCAGCGCGCCGTCGGCCGCCAGGTCGCCGAGCGCGGCCAGGTCCTCCCGGCCCGCGGCGTCCGCGGTGCCCCGGGTGTGCACGCCGTACTCCTCGGCGCCCTCGAAGTCGATGATCGTGTTGATCCGGCCGGCCGGGACGCCGAGCTCCCGGGCCAGTGCGACGTAGCCGCCACCGGCGACGTCCACCCACGCGTGCACCGCGGCCGGCAGGGCGGCCTGCAGGTTCTCCCGGGTCTCCCGGGGAGAACCGCCGTAGGCCACCGGGGTCACCGCCATCTCCCGCAGGCGGGCGTGGTGCCGCTGGGAGGCCACCCCGACGACCTCGACGTCGCGCAGGGTCAGCAGCTGGGCGGCGATCTGCCCGACACCGCCCGCCGCCCCGGAGACGACGACCGTCTCCCCCGGTTCCGGGGCGACCGCCTCGACCGACGCCGTCGCGGCGGCGCCGGCGACGTACAGCGCGCCGGCGGTGGCCGCGTCCAGCCCGGCGGGCCGGTGCAGGACCTGCTCGGAGGGGACGTCGACCCAGGTCGCCTGGGCGGCACGGTCGTCGGTCCAGCCGAAGACGTCCTCGCCCGGCTCGAGCCCCGTCACGCCGTCGCCGACCGCGGCGACGACGCCCGCCCAGTCACTGCCCTGGCCGCTCGGGAAGTCGCTGGGCCAGGTCCCGGCGAAGGCGCCCGCACGGAGCGCGGCCTCCCCGGGGTTGATGCCCGCGGCGTGCACCTCGACCAGGACGCGCCGCGGACCGGGGTCCCCGAACTCGGTGTCGGCCACGTACAGCCGGTCGACGTCGCCGTGGCTGTCGAACCGCACCGTACGGCCGTTGCGTGTACCCATGGACGTCCGGGTTCCCGCTCCGGCCCGCCGGGTCACCGGTGCGCGGCGATGAGTCCCCTCACACCCCCGGGCGCAGCTGCTCGACGGCCGCGGCGACCTCCAGCAGGAACCGGTCGGCGCCGTGCCGCGCGACGATCTGCAGCCCGACGGGCAGCCCGCCGGGTGTCCGGCCGAACGGCACCGAGATCGCCGGGCACCCGGTGACGGTGATCAGGTACGCCGACCGCATCCAGTCCAGGTAGGACTCCATGGGACGGCCGTCGATCTCGGTCGGGAACTCCTGGTCCGCGGGGAACGGCGGCACCTGCGACACGGGAAGCACGAGCACGTCGTGGTCGGCGAAGAACGCGCGCGCGGCGTGCGCGAGCGACGTGCGCTGCCCGTGGGCCCGCGCGACGTCGGCACCGGTCAGCGACGCGCCGGCCCGGATGTTGGCGGCCAGCGTCGCCTTGAACTCGTCCGGGTGCGCGGCGAGGAGCTCACCGAACGCGGCCTGGAAGTGCCAGGCGCGCAGCGTGCGGAAGCACTCGTCGGCCCCGGTCAGGTCGGGCACCGCGGAGCCGACCACGGCGCCGGCCCCGGCCAGCGCGGGCACCGCCGACGACACGACGGCGGCGACGTCCGGGTCGACGGCGAACGCGCCGTCCAGGTCGGTCGACACCGCCACCCGCAGCCCGGCGAGCGGGGCCGGGCGGAGCGGGGGTGCGAACGCCGCACCGGGGTCGCCGAGCGCGTGCGGCGCGCGCGGGTCCGGCCCGGCCAGCACCGACAGCAGCAGCGCGAGATCACCGGCCGAGCGCGCCATCGGGCCCCCGGTCGCGGTGGTCTCCCACATGTTCTGCGCGGGCCACGCCGGCACCCGGCCCAGTGACGGGCGGAGCCCCACCACCCCGCAGAACGACGCCGGGTTGCGCAGCGAGCCACCCATGTCCGAACCGTCGGCCAGCGGCACCATCCCGGACGCCAGCGCGCACGCCGCCCCGCCGGACGAGCCCCCGGCCGAGCGGGACGGGTCGTGCGGGTTGCGCGTCGTCCCGAAGACCCGGTTGAAGGTGTGCGAGCCGGCGGCGAACTCCGGCACGTTCGTCTTCCCGATCGGGACCGCACCGGCCCGCCGGATCCGCTCGACGATCAGGTCGTCGGCGTCCGGGACGTGCTCGGCGAACAGCGGCGAGCCCGAGGTGGTGCGCCAGCCCGCGGCGGCGTGGGTGTCCTTGAAGGCGAACGGCAGCCCGTGCAGCGGGCCGACGTCCGCGCCCGAGGCGAGCCGCTCGTCGGCGGCGGCCGCGCCGGCCCGGGCCCGCTCCGGGTCGAGGGAGACGATCGCGTTCAGCTCCGGGTTCCGCTCGGCGATCCGGTCGAGGTGCAGCTCCAGCAGCTCGCGCGCCGAGATCTCGCGGGCGCGCAGCGCGGCGGCCTGCTCCTGAGCGCCCGAGTCGGCCGTGAGCCGGTCGGAGGCGTTCCCGCTGGTCGTCATCGAGCGCTCCCGGGGGTGTCGCGGGCGGGGTAGGGGTGGAGCACAGCATGACTCGCCGGGCCCGCGAGCGGCACCGGCCGTGACCGTCCCCACCGGACGACCCTGGCGTCGTGACACCATTCCGGAACGGAACGCCGGGAATTGCGTGCCGCATTCCGCGACCCGTTCTCGGAGTGGTACGACAATGACCCCGATCCATTCCAGGAGCCGCGTCGGACATCCGGCCGATCCGACGACGCTGCTGCTGAGAGGGTTCGTCGATAAGGCGACCCTGACCGGGACACGGTTCCGTCCCCCGTTGCTACGTGCGCCGGACCCGATCGGTTCACCACTTTGCGAGTGACACTTACCACCGGCTTCCCCGGCATTTTCCGACCACTTTCGTGGGTAGCCGGACCCCATGACGGACGTGCACAACCGGCCGGCTCCCGCGGACGGAGCCGACGGTCGCGATGATCATGGCGGGCCGGGCGGCCCCCGGGTGATCCGCCGGGATCTCCCGTTCCGGCCGTCCCCCCGCCCCCGGACGGCGATCGACGAGCGGGTCCTCGTACCCGGCGACTCGCTCGCCCCGCCGCGCACCCGGCCCGGGGAGCAGCTCGCCGAGGTCTTCGAGGAGGCCGTGGACGCCCACCCCGGCTCCGTGGCCGTCGACACCGGCGACACGCAGCTCACCTACCGCGAGCTCGACGCCCGTGCCGACCGGCTCGCCCGCCACCTCCACGCCCGCGGGACGGGCCCCGGCGACGTCGTCGGCCTGCTGCTCGACGACCCGGTGGAGACCTACACCGCCCTGCTCGCGGTCCTGAAGACCGGCGCCACGTACGTCCCGCTCGACGCCGGCTTCCCCGCCGACCGGATCGCCCACATCCTCGACGACTCGTCCGCCGGGCTGCTGCTCGCGACGACGTCGGCCCTGGACGCCGTCGGTGACGCGATCGACGGCGACGTCGAGATCCTCCGCGTCGCCGGGGAGGGCTCGGCCGCCGAGGAGATCGCGCGCCGGCCCGCCGAGCGGCTCGGCACCGACGACCGCCGCGACGGCGGGGAGCACCCCGCCTACCTGATCTACACGTCCGGCTCGACCGGGCGGCCCAAGGGCGTGGTGATCTCCCACCCGGCGATCTGCAACTTCGTCCGGGTCGCGGCCGACGAGTACGGCGTGCTCCCGGACGACCGTATGTACCAGGGCCTCACGCTCGCGTTCGACTTCTCGGTCGAGGAGATCTGGACGTCGTTCCTGGTCGGCGCGACCCTCGTCCCGAAGCCCGCCGGGGTCTCGCTGGTCGGCGAGGACCTGCACGCCTTCCTCGCCGAGCAGCGGATCACCGCCCTGTGCTGCGTCCCGACGCTGCTCGCGACGCTCGACGACGACCTCGACGACCTCCGCTTCCTGCTCGTCTCCGGCGAGGCGTGCCCGCAGGACCTGGTGCGCCGCTGGCACACCGGGGACCGCCGGTTCCTCAACGTCTACGGCCCCACCGAGGCCACCGTGACCGCGACCTGGACCGAGCTCCACCCGGACCGCCCGGTGACGATCGGCGAGCCGCTGCCGACCTACGCGGTACTGGTCCTCGACCCCGAGGACCCCACCCGGGTCCTGCCGTTCGGCGAGACCGGTGAGATCGCGATCGCCGGCGCCGGCCTGGCCGACGGCTACCTGAACCGGGACGACAAGACCGCCGCCGCGTTCGTCGCGTGCCCGGTCGAGCTGCCGGGGAACCCGTCCGGCCTGGTCTACCGGACCGGGGACCTCGGCCGCGTCGACGACGACGGCGAGATCGAGTACCGGGGCCGGATCGACCTGCAGGTCAAGATCCGCGGCTACCGGATCGAGCTCGCCGAGATCGAGGCCGTCCTGCTGGAGCACCCGTCGGTCGCGATGGCCGTCGTCGACACCCACGATCCGGGCGGCGGGAAGGAGCTGGTGGCCTGGTACAGCCTGGTCAGCGGTGCCGACCACCCGGACGACCTGCAGGATCGGCTGCGCGACCGGCTGCCGTCCTACATGGTGCCCACCTACCTGGAGCACCTCGACCGGATCCCGATGACCACCAGCGACAAGGCGGACCGTGCGAACCTGCCCGCCCCGGCCGGGGGCCGGGTGCGGGCGTCCGGCCCGGTCGTCGCGCCGGAGTCCGACGTCGAGCGCGGACTGGTCGAGGAGCTCGCCGGCGCGCTCGGCGTGGAGCCCGGCGAGATCTCGGTGACCGCGCACCTGTTCGACGAGCTCGGCGCGACGTCGCTGCTCATGGCCGGTGTCGCGGCGTCCGTCCGTCGTCGCGACGACCTGCCGCCGGTGAGCGCGCGCGACGTCTACCGGAATCCGACCGTCCGCGATCTCGCCGCCGCGGTCGGCGACGCCCCGCCGGTCACCGCCGCCGCGACCGACGTCGAGCCGGTCCGGCCGCGGCCGGTCGCGCACGCCCTCACCGGGCTCGCGCACCTGGCCCTCCTGCTGGCCGCCGGGTTCGCGACGGCCGCCGTCGTCACCCTGGGCTACGGCTGGGTGTCGGCGGCGCCGGACACCGCCGGGACCGCGGCCCGGGCCGGGGGCCTCGCCGCCGGCCTGCTGGCCGGGGTCGCGCTCCTGCCGGTGCTGGCGAAGTGGACGCTGATCGGCCGGTTCACCGAGCGCACCGTCCCGCTGTGGGGCCTCACGCACCTCCGGTTCTGGGTCGTGTCGACGCTGATCCGCACCAGCCCGGTCGTCCTGCTGGCCGGGACCCCCGTGTTCACCCTGTGGCTGCGGCTGCTCGGTGCCCGGATCGGCCGGGGCAGCACCTGGTTCGGCGCCGTGCCGGTCGCGACCGATCTCGTCCGCACCGGTGAGCGCACCCTGGTGCACCCGGAGGCGTCGCTGCAGGGCTACCGGGCCGTGCCGGGCGCGCTGGAGTTCGGCCCCGTCGACGTCGGCGACGACTGCGTCGTCGGCGAGGCGGGCGTGCTGGACGTGCGGACCCGGATGGGGGACGGCGCCCAGCTCGGTCACGCCTCCGCGCTGCGGCCCGGCGTCACCGTCCCGGCCGGCGAGGTCTGGCACGGGTCCCCGGCCGGACCGTCCGGTTCGGACTACCGGACCGTGACGCCGGTCGGCGCGGGCCGGGTCCGCCGCGCGGTCTACGGCACGGTGCTGGCCGCGCTGCTGTGGGCGGTCGTCAGCGCGGTGCTCGCGGTCGTCGTGACCGTCTACGCGAGGTTCGCGCCGCAGGTCACGGCCCTGATCGGCGCGCAGGCCGGGGAACGGTGGTGGTACCTCGGGGTCGGCGTCGTGGCCGTCATGACGCTGGTCGTGCTCGCGCTGGCCGTCGGCGTGGCCGCCGTGCTGGCGCTGCCGCGGCTGGCGGGGCTGCTGGTGCCCGTCGACCGGACCTTCCCGCTGTACGGCGTCCGGCACGTCGCCCAGCAGGTCGTCACCGGTGTGTCCAACGCACGGTTCCTCGTCCTGCTGCTCGGCGACAGCTCCTTCATCACCGGCTACCTGAGGGGGCTCGGCTACGACCTCGGCGACCTCCACCAGACCGGGTCGAACTTCGGCACCCAGCTGCGCCAGGAGTCGCCGCGGTTCGTGCACGTCGGGCGGGGCACGATGGTGTCCGACGGCCTGCGGATGATGAACACCGACCTGTCGCACGACTCGTTCCGGATCCGCCCGGTGCGACTGGGTGCGGACAACTTCGTCGGCAACGACGTCCACCTCCCGCCGGACGCCCGCACCGGCGACGACGTGCTCCTCGCGACCAAGGTCATGGTCCCGACGGACGGGCCGGTGCGGTCCGGCGTCGGGCTGCTCGGCTCGCCGCCGATGGAGATCCCGCGCTCCGGTGCGGGCCCGCACCCGAACACACCGGCCACCGAGGACGAGCGGCTGCGGCGGCTGCGGTCGAAGAACCGCTACAACGCCTCGACCGTGCTGGCCACGGTGCTGCTGCGGGCGTTCGGCGCCGCCGCGGCGCTGCTGCCGGTGGGCCTCTCGGTCGCCCTCTGGCCGACCTGGGGCCTGTGGGCGCTCGGCCCGGCGGTGTTCCTCGGCCCGCTGCTGCTGATGCTGTGGTCGGCCCTGCTCGAGCGGGCCACGCTGGGCTTCCGGGCGCTGGAGCCGCGCACCGCGTCGATCTACGACCGCTACTTCTGGTTCCACGAGCGGCTGTGGAAGTTCTACGTCCGGCCGGTCCTGGGCGGCAGCCCGCTGCTGGTCTGGCGGAACCGGGTCGCGGGCCTGACCGCAGGCCGCCGGGTGTTCGACGACGGCGCGTCCCTGCCGGAGAAGAGCCTCGTCACGGTCGGCGACGACGCCGTCCTCAACGCCGGGTCGGTCGTGCAGTGCCACTCCCTGGAGGACGGGCGGTTCGAGTCCGGCCGGTCCCGGATCGGCGACGGCGCCTGCGTCGGGGTGCGCGCGTTCGTGCACCACTCCACCGAGGTGGGCGACGGCGCGACGCTGGCCGCCGACTCCTTCCTGCTCAAGGGCGAGCAGGTCGGGGCGGGCGAGCACTGGGGCGGCAACCCCGCCGAGCCGGAGCGGCCCGGGGCCGTGGACACGTCCGGCACCGGGGACGACGCCGGGGACGACTTCCTGGCCCGGGTGCAGGAGCGGTTCGACGCGACGGACCCGGACGCGACGGTCGCGTCGCTCGCGGTGCTGGGCGTTCTGGCGGACCGGATGCCTCCCGCGGAGCGCACCGCGCTGGCCCGCCGGCTGCCCGGGGAGCTGCGCTCGCGCATCCCGGTGCTCGCGGAGCCCGACGCGCCCGGGCCGGAACCGGCGGTCCCCGACCAGCGGTCCGCCGGCTGAGCCGGGTCCGCGTCGACCGCCCGGCGCCGCGGACCGGTTGTGCGAAATTCAGTTGTGCACCATTGACGCGCCCCGCTCCGGCCGGGACCGTAGGTGTGACCGCCGCCACGCGGTCACCGTCCCGGACCCGCCGCCCTACACCGGAGTGGAGCAGCACATGACCGAGCAGTCCCTGTTCGAGCGCCTCGGAGGCGTCTACGGCATCGCCGGGGCGGTCGACATCCTCGTCGACCGGCTCTTCGAGAACGCCTCGGTCAACGCCAACGAGGCGGTGCACGCCCACCACGGCGTCCCGGCGAACGCGGCCGGCTACAAGTTCCTGGTGACGGCGTGGTCGGTCCAGGCCGCGGGCGGCCCGCAGTGCTATCCGGGCCTGGACATGATCACCGCGCACGAGACCATGGGCGTCACGGACGAGCAGTTCGACGCGGTCGCGATGGAGATCGCGTCGACGCTCAGCTTCTGCGGCGTCCCGGCGGCCGAGCACGTCGAGTTCATGGACATCATCGAGAGCTACCGCCCACAGGTCGTCGAGCAGAAGGTCGCCTGATCTCGTCCGATCAGCGCAATGACCAGGCGCAGCCGCCGCTGAAGGTCACCGCCTCACCGGCGACCAGCTCGGCGGCGGCGCGCCCGTGCACCGCGGCGCGGGCCGCCTCCCGCGTGCCGGGGCCGGTACGGCTGTAGGCGCAGGCGCGGCCGGCGGCGGGCCCGTCGGTCACCCAGTGGCCGGGCACCAGGACGGGCCCCACCCGGAACCGCCCGTCGGCCACCCGGGTCACCGCGGCCGGGTGCGGCTGCGGGGCGTGCAGGCCGGCGGCCGCCCCGATGGGCGGGGGCGGCTCGTCGTCGGTCACGAAGGTGCGCACCAGCAGCAGCGGTACGACGACGGCGAGCAGGACCCACGGCCACACGACGGTCCGCTTCCCCGCGGCCTCCCGCTCGGCGTAGTACCGCTCGTAGGGTCCGTCGCCGTCCATCACACCCCCACCCCCGGCCGGCCTCCCGGTTACCCGGCAGTAGGTATCTGCGCGGCCGCCGTCTACGCTGCGTGCGACCGTCCACGGGAGCCAGGGCCGGAAGGCCCTGGCTCCGGCACCGACGCCGTCCGGGAGCGCCGATGAAGACCTTCACCGACCGCACTGCCGCGATCACCGGGGCCGGCTCCGGCATCGGCCGGGCACTGGCGCTGCGCCTGGCGGGCGACGGCTGCCACCTCGCCCTCGCCGACCGCGACGCCGCCGGGCTCGCCGAGACCGCCGCGCTGGCCGGCCCGCAGGTGCGGGTGACGACGACCGAACTGGACGTCGCCGACGAGAAGTCCGTGTTCGACTGGGCCGACCGGGTGGTCGCCGACCACGGCGGGGTCCACCTCGTGGTCAACAACGCCGGCGTCGCGCTGTCCGGCACGGTCGAGGCGCTCTCGCTCGACGACTACCGCTGGATCATGGACATCAACTTCTGGGGCGTCGTCTACGGGACCAAGGCGTTCCTGCCGCACCTGCAGGCCGCGGGCGAGGGCCACGTCGTCAACCTGTCGAGCATCTTCGGTGTCGCCGCCCAGCCGCTGATGAGCGGCTACAACGCGAGCAAGTACGCCGTCCGCGGGTTCACCGAGTCGCTGCGGCAGGACCTGGAGCTGACCGGGTCGGCGGTCTCGGCGACCTGCGTGCACCCGGGCGGGATCAAGACCAACATCGCGAAGGCCGCCCGGGTCGACGACAGTGTCGCCGCGGCGACCGGCAAGCCGTCCGACGCCGCCACGGCCGAGTTCGAGCGGATGCTGAACACCACTCCGGACAAGGCCGCCCGCACGATCCTCGACGGTGTCCGCGCCGACCGGCGGCGGGTCCTCATCGGTCCGGACGCGTGGGCGATCGACTCGATGGTGCGGCTACTGCCGTCCGCCTACCAGCGGATCGTCACGGGCGCGGTGCGCTCGCGGCGGGGCTGACGCGGTGCGCTCGCGCCGGGGCTGACGCGGTGCGCTCGCGCCGGGGCTGACGCGGGGCTCCGGACGGCCGCGAACGCCGGGGCCCGGCGGGACCGCCGGATAGGGTCGATCGGACCGGGCGACCCCCGGCCCGACCCCGAGGAGTCACACGATGAGTCCCGACCCGCGCCCGGTCACCGCCTTCGGACCGGACTTCCCGTTCCCGTTCGACGACTGGATCTCCCACCCGGCCGGGCTCGGCCGGGTGCCGCCGGACCGGCTCGGGGCCGAGGTCGCGGTCGTCGGGGCCGGGATCGCCGGGCTCGTCGCGGCCTACGAGCTGATGCGGATCGGGCTGCGGCCGGTCGTGTACGAGCCGTCGCACCTCGGCGGGCGCCTGCGGTCCCAGCCGTTCGAGGGCGCCGACGGGATCGTCGCCGAGCTGGGCGGGATGCGGTTCCCCCGCTCGTCGACCGCCTTCCACCACTACGTGGACCTGCTCGGCCTGCGCACCGAGCCGTTCCCGAACCCGCTCACCCCCGCGGCCGGCAGCACCGTGATCGACCTGCACGGCGAGACCTTCTACGGCCGGACCCTCGACGACCTGCCGCCGTTCTTCTCCGAGGTCGCCGACGCCTGGGCGTCGGCGCTGGAGCAGGGGGCCGGGTTCGGTGCGCTGCAGGAGGCGGTCCGCGCCCGGGACACGGCGACGGTCAAGCGACTGTGGGACGCGCTCGTCCCGCTGTGGGACGACCGGACCTTCTACGACTTCGTGTCCACCTCGAAGGCGTTCTCCGAGCTCTCGTTCCGCCACCGCGAGGCGTTCGGGCAGGTCGGGTTCGGCACCGGCGGGTGGGACTCGGACTTCCCGAACTCCATGCTGGAGATCCTCCGGGTGGTGACGACGGCCTGCGACGAGGACCAGCTCCTCGTCACCGGCGGGGTGGAGCAGGTCCCGCAGGGGCTGTGGCGCCGTGCACCGGACGACGCCGTGCACTGGCCGGCCGGGACCAGCCTGGCGTCGCTGCACGGTGGCGGGACCCGGCCGGGCGTCGCGCGGATCCACCGGGTCGGCCCGCACACGATCCGCGTCACCGACACCTACGGCGGCACGCGGGACTTCCCGGCGGTGCTCACCACCTGCCAGAGCTGGCTGCTGTCCACCCAGATCGACACCGACGAGTCCCTCTTCGACCAGGACGTCTGGATGGCACTCGACCGGACCCGGTACATGCAGTCGACGAAGACGTTCGTGATGGTCGACCGCCCGTTCTGGCGCGACACCGATCCCGCGACCGGGCGCGACCGGATGAGCATGACGCTGACCGACCGACTCACCCGCAGCACGTACCTGTTCGACCACGGCCCCGACCGGCCCGGCGTGATCTGCCTGTCGTACTCGTGGATGAGCGACTCGCTGAAGATGCTGCCCTACCCGGTCGAGAAGCGGGTCGGGCTCGCGCTGGCGGCGCTGCGCAAGATCTACCCCGACGTCGACGTCGCGGCGCACGTCATCGGCGACCCGATCACCGTGACCTGGGAGTCCGACCCGCACAGCCTCGGGGCCTTCAAGGGTGCGCTGCCCGGCCACTACCGCTACAACCGGCGGATGTACTGCCACTTCGTGCAGGACGGGCTGCCCCCGGCCCGGCGCGGGATCTTCATGGCCGGCGACGACGTGTCCTGGACGCCGGCCTGGGCGGAGGGCGCGGTGCAGACCGCGCTCAACGCGGTGTGGGGGATCGTCCGCCACCTCGGCGGGGCCTGCGACCCGGCGAACCCCGGCCCCGGCGACCGCTTCGACGAGCTCGCGCCGCTGGCGCTGCCGGACTGATGCGGATCGCGCTGCTGCAGGTCGAGCCGGGTTCCCGGGACGTCGCCGGGAACCTGCGCCGGCTCGCGGACGCCTGCGGGGCCGGCGTCGATCTCGTCGTCACACCGGAGATGTTCCTGACCGGCTACGACATCGGCGCCGCCGCGGTGCACGCGCTGGCCGAACCGGCCGACGGGCCGTCGGCCGCCGCCGTCGCCGGCATCGCGCGCCGCACCGGGACCGCCGTGCTGTACGGCTACCCCGAGCGGTCGGGCCGGGCCGTGTTCGACGCGGTGCAGCTCGTCGGGCCGGACGGGACACGGCTCGCCGGGTACCGCAAGACCCACCTGTTCGGCGACCTCGACCGCTCCGTGTTCGAGGCGGGGGACGACCCGCCGCCCGTCGTGGAGCTGCACGGCTGGGGCCTCGGCCTGCTGATCTGCTACGACGTGGAGTTCCCGGAGACGGTGCGCGGCCTCGCACTGGCAGGGGCGGACGCCGTGCTGGTGCCGACCGCGAACATGCTCCCGTACGACGCGGTGCCGGAGGTCCTGGTACCGGCCCGGGCCCACGAGAACCAGGTGTACGTCGCGTACGCCAACTTCGTGGGTCGCGAGGGGTCCCTCGACTACGGCGGGCTGTCCCGCGTGGCGGGGCCGACCGGCGCGGTGCCCGCCCGCGCGGGCCGCGGCGCGGAGGTGCTGGTCGCCGAGCTCGACCGCGCGGCGCTGGCGGACTCCCGGCGGGACACCCCGTACCTGGCTGACCGGCGGCCGGAGCTCTACCGGGGCCTCGCTGACGGTCCCTGACCGGCGCGGCCGCCCGCCGCGTGCCCCGGCCGCCGGGCCGGGGCACACCGGGGGTGCGGGGTCAGGAGAACTGGATGCCGCCGTCGACCAGCATCGTCTGGCCGGTGACGTAGTCGGAGTCCTCGCCGGAGAGGTAGGAGACCATCCGGGCCACGTCGTCGCCGACCGAGACCCGGCCCAGGTGGATCGAGCGGGAGTTCTCGGCCAGGGCCTCGCCGCGCTGCTGCCCGTTCTTGGCGGCGAGCTTCTGGTCGATGAGGTCCCACATGTCGGTACCGACGATGCCCGGCCCGTAGGCGTTGACGGTGATGCCGTACTCGGCCCACTCCATGGCCGCCGCCTGGGTCAGGCCGCGGACCGCCCACTTGGTCGCCGAGTACGGCCCGAGCAGCGCGAACGGGCGGAAGGCGACGATCGACGCCGCGCCGATGATCTTCCCGCCGTGTCCCTGCGCGACCATCTGCCGCGCGGCCTGGCGGTAGGAGTTGAAGATGCCGGTCAGGTTCACGTCCAGGATCTTCTGGAAGTCCGCCGCGTCGTAGGACAGCAGCTCCTCGACCTGGGCGATACCCGCGTTCGCCACGAAGACGTCCAGCCGGCCTCCGGCCTCGACGGCGGCGGCGACCGCGGCCTCGACCGAGTCCTCGTCGGTCACGTCGACGTCCACACCGGTCGCGGTGCCACCGGCGGCGACGACGGCCTTCACCGTGGCGTCGGTCCCCTCCCGGGACTGCGGCAGGTCGGCCACGACCACGTGGAAGCCGTCGCGACCGAGACGGAGGGCGATCGCCTCGCCGATGCCGCGCGCGGCACCGGTGACGACCGCGACCTGCTGCCCCTGCGGAGCCCTCGTCCGTGCGACCTCCACATGGGACTGTCCGGTGATGTCGGCGCTCGTCGTCACGGGTGCCTCCTCCTCGTCGAGTGTCCGTCCGGCCGGGTGTCGGCCGGACGACCGAGTCGATCGCAGGGAGAGGGCCCGGACAACACGGGTGCCATCTCAGGATGAGATGAGACCGGTCGTCCGGGACGGTGGTGTCTCAGCGGGAGGGGATCAGCCGACGATGCCGACGAGCACGCCGAGCCCGGCCAGCACGCAGCCGGCGACGGCGACGGCGATCGACGCCTGCAGCCACAGGTCGGCCGGGGCGGGTGCGACCCGGGCACTCACCGCGCCGTGCACCTCGGCCACGGCCTCCCGCCTGCGCAGCGCCCGCGCACGGGCGAGATATCCCGCGGCGTCACGGGTGGCGAGCCGGGCACGGCGACGGATGTCGACGTGCGCGTTCGTGGGCACCGCATCGTCCGTCATCGCCGACCTCCCGCTCACCGGTCGCCATCAGGATAGCCACGAACCCGGCCCTCGCCCACGGTCCCGCGGGGAACGGCCCGGATCCGGTACGGTCCGCCGGTCGGCGGAACGGGGGTGGCGGTGACGCAAAGGCGACGGTGGCTCCCGCCCGCAGCCTGGTGGAACCTGCCGCTGCCCGCGCTGGCGTCGTCGGCAGCCTGGATCACCCAGATCTACTTCAGCGAGGACCTGTCCGGGACGACGCAGGTCTCGCTCGTGACGATCGGGGTGCTCGCCTCCGCCCTGACCGTGCTGCTGCCCGCACTGGAGATCCGGCGCGAGCGCGGCCGGATCACGACGGCCGAGCAGCTGGCCGCCGAACGGCTCGCCGAGTACAAGGTGACCACCAACGACATGCTGATCCCGCTGTCGCTGGCCGTCACCGACGTCCTCACCACGACGTCGGCGACCGCGCGCCGGGAGGCCCGCCAGTCGCTGCGCCAGATGACGGTCGGCTTCGCCGCCGAGTACATCGGCCCGGAGCGCAGCCGGTCCTGCTTCTACGGCCTGGAGGACGACCCGGAGACCGGTGGGCGGACCCTGCGGCTGCGTGCCTGGCACGGGCGCAACCGGCAGCCGCGACCCCGGTTCGACCCGGCGGACCCGGTCGAGGCACAGGTGTTCGCCTTCGTGGACAGCCTGGACTCGATGATCGTCGCCGACGTCCAGCGGGTGCACCTGATCGGCTGGACCGACGTCTCGGAGTACCGGACCTTCGTCGCCGCCACCGTCTGTGCCGGGGAGACCCCGCTGGGCCTGCTGACCGTGGACTCGCTGCAGCCCGGTGACCTCGGCGAGGACGACCTCGACCTGGTCCGGCTGCTCGCCCAGCTGCTGGCCGCCGGGCTGTCCGCCCGCTGACGGCTCACCCCCGCACGAGGACCGTGGCGTCGAGCTCGACGAGCGCACCCTGCGGCAGGACGGGTGCGGGCAGCGCGGTGCGGGCGTGCCGGCCTGCGTCGCCGAGGACGTCGATCAGCAGCTGTGAGGCCCCGTCGGCGGCCTCGGGCTGGTTCGTCGCGCCCGGGTCGCTCGCGACCCAGGCGTTCAGCTTGACGATCCGCACCACGTCCTCCAGGCCGACCGCGGCGTCGATCCGGGCCAGGAGGTTGAGCGCGGCGGCGCGGGCCGCCGCGATCCCTTCGGCCACGCCGGCGCCGTCACCCAGCCGGCCGCCGAGGACCTTCCCGCCGGCCGTGCGGGAGATCTGCCCGGAGACGAAGAGCAGGTCGCCGGCCCGTACGGCGGGCTCGTAGGCGTATCTCGGTGGCCCCGGCTCGGGCAGTTCCAGGGACAGCTCGGCCAGCCGCGTGCGGACCTCCGTCACGGCGCCGCTCATCGCTTGCTCACCACGTAGGTCCGGTCGCGACCGACGTACCAGAGGTCCTCGGTGCCGATGGCCGCGTCGTCGTAGCGCCACGGGATCTCGGCCGCTCCGTACGACCCGACCTGCAGGACGTGCTTGTACCCGGGCCGCAGCTCGTTGGCGAACGACTCCTGCTTGCCCATCAGATGGCCGACGTTCCGCTTGCGGTACTCGGTGTCGAAGTCGATCTCGGTGCCGAGCATCCCGATGGCGCGCATGCGTTCCAGGTGCGGTGCCAGGTAGCGCAGCGTCCCCTCGTGGACGTCCTCGCACACGACGCCCGGCCGCAGCTGACCGATGATGCCCTCCCGCACGACGTCGAAGAAGAAGGCGTACGCCTCCTTCGCCGCGGCGGTGCGCGGCAGCGAACGGGCCATGTCGGAGGTGGCGACGGTGACGCCGTCCACGACGACCCGGACACCGGCGTCGAGCTGGATGCAGGTCGTCGTGGAGTCGATCGGGAAGTCCACCGGCGGGCCGGGGAACAGCATCCGGTTCGACGAGTGCAGGTTGGTGAAGTACGGCTCGATCCCGAAGGGGATCCCGTTCGCGGCCCGGAACTCGGCGATCTTCTCCAGGTACACGGCGTGGATGTCGAGCTCGGTGAACCGGCGGCCGTCGTCGATGCCCTGCTCGGCCCACGCCAGCGCGGCCTCGATCGCGAACACGCTGGTGCGGGCGGCGACGACCTGGAAGGCCAGGTCCTCGTGGTCGCGCACGTCGCGCCAGTGACCGAGGTCGGCCGAGACCCCGACCGGCTCGGCGCCCGCGCGCTCCAGCTCGCGGGCGAGCCCGATCCCGACGAACTCCTCCTCGACCCCGGTCCGGGGTCCGGGGCCCAGCGCGACGACCGCGGCGCCGGCCGACGGGTAGCTGCCGACCGCCGCCCCCGGGAGATCGGGGGCGCCCTCGGGGGCGAGGACGAACAGCCGCTCCGACGCCGGGATCCACAGCGCGACGGCTCCGTCCGGTCCGGCCTGCCCGGTCACCTCGGTGTAGTCGGGGGTGGCGGCGAGCAGCACGGCGTCGAGCCCGCGCTCGCGGGCCAGCGCCGTCAGGGCGGTGAACCGGGTGTCCTCGGTGGCGGACAGCTCGTCCGCCAGGCCGTCGAGGTGCTCGACCCCCTCGATCAGCTCCCGGGCGACCCGGACGCCCTCGGTGCGCCACCCGGCGAACCGGGCCAGCACCGCGGCGGTGTCGACCTCGTGCACGACGACCGGGGCCGGGGCCCGGTCGTCCGCGGTCACCTCCAGCGTCCCGGCGCCGGTGAGCGCACGGTGGTGGGCCAGCACGACGTCGGCGGCGAGGTGTACCCGGCCGTCGTCGGCGACCTCGGAGACCAGGGCGGCCAGTGAGGCCGCGGCCGGGGTGTCCGCGACGATCCGCGGGTCGATCGTGACCCACGGGGCGTAGAACCGGATCTGCTCCTTCGGCACGCCCGCCGAGAGCGCGTTCCCCTGCTCCTGCTGCCGGACGAGCAGGACGCGCTCCCCGTCGCGCTCCGCGATCAGCGGGGCGACGAGCGGGTGGGAGTCGAGCCGGATCGCGGAGAACAGCAGGCTCCGGCGCGCGTCGAGCCCGTAGCGCTGCTCGACCTGTGCGGGGTCCGCGGTGAGGTGCAACATGGGTTCCTCCGGGGTCGGGGTGGTCAGCTGATGCCGGCGGTGACGCCGATGTGCGACTCGATCTCGGTCGCGTAGTCGGAGAACGCCGGGGAGAAGCGGTGCTCCTTGCCGCGGGGGCGCGGCAGGTCGATCTCGACGTCGGCGACGATGCGGCCGGGGCGGTCCCCGACCACGACGACGCGGTCGGCGAGCCACACCGCCTCGGGGATGCTGTGCGTGACGAACAGGACGCTGCAGCCGGTGGTGCGCCAGATCCGCTGGATCTCGATGTTCATCGAGTCCCGGGTCATGGCGTCGAGCGCACCGAACGGCTCGTCCATCAGCAGCAGCTCGGGGTGTGACACCAGCGCCCGGCAGATCGCGACCCGCTGCTGCATGCCACCGCTGAGCTCGTAGGAGTAGCGGGTCGCCCGGTCTCCGAGCCCGACCATGTCGAGCAGCTCGCGGGCGTAGCGCTCGGCCTCGCCGTCGCGGGTGCCCCGGAACTCCAGCGGCAGCAGCACGTTGTCGAGGTTGTTGCGCCAGGGCAGCAGCACCGGGCTCTGGAACACCATCGCGATGT
Source organism: Pseudonocardia sp. EC080619-01 (assembly GCF_001420995.1). Taxonomy (NCBI): domain Bacteria; kingdom Bacillati; phylum Actinomycetota; class Actinomycetes; order Pseudonocardiales; family Pseudonocardiaceae; genus Pseudonocardia; species Pseudonocardia sp. EC080619-01. The sequence goes on from NZ_CP012184.1 coordinate 2,601,354, forward strand.
CCTCGACGCCCTCCCTGATCGGGCGGCCCTTCACGAGGATCTCGCCCTCGGTCGGGTCCTGCAGCCCGGAGATCGTCTTGAGCAGGGTGGTCTTCCCGCTGCCGGACTGCCCGACGATCGAGACGAACTGCCCCGGCTCGACGTGGAAGTCGAGTCCCTTCAGGACGGTGTTGTCCGCCCCGTCCCGGGAGCGGTAGGTCTTGCCGACGTTGCTGACCGAGATCGCGTACTCGTGGTTCATCTGGCTCTCCGTCCGGCCGTCACGGCGTCGGGATGGCGTCGCCGCGGTGCAGCGGGGTGAGGTAGTCGTTGCTGTAGACGTCGGCCGGTGTCAGCCGGGCGTCCGGGTCCAGCCCGAGGAACCGGTGGGCGACGTCGATCATGTTCTGGACGCTCGCGTCGTCCATCACGCCGAAGTCGCCGGCCCCGTCCGGGCCCCAGTTCAGGGCGCACTGCTCGTTGATCGCCAGGACGATCGTGCGGTCCTCGAAGCCGCTGACCTCCTTCTGGAAGTCCTGCGCGGCCTCCTGCGGGTGCCCGCAGGCCCAGAGGTAGCCCTTCTGCACGGCCCGGTTGAACCGCTTCACCTGGTCCGGGGCCGTGCGCAGCTTCTCGTCGGAGAAGACGATCCCGTTGCCGTAGAGGTCGATGCCCAGGTCCGACCACTTCAGGACGGTAGCCCGGCGGTCCAGCGCGTCGATCGCGGGCTGGTCGGAGACGTAGAGCGCGAGGTTGGCGTCCCACTGTCCGGCCAGCAGCCCAGGGATCTTGGCGGCGCTCGTGGCGTGCACGACGTTCACGTCGTCCTCGGTGAGCCCGAGCCTGCTCAGCGAGTAGGGCCACATGGCGGTCATCGCGCCGGCACCCTCGGTGGCGACGGTCTTGCCGGGGAGGTCCTCCCAGCCGTCGATGCCGGTACCGGCGAGCGCGACGACGGCGTAGGCCGACCGGGCCTGGACCTGGTTGACCTGCTTGACGGCCGCACCACGGCCCTGGCTCACGACGGTGGCGCCGTAGTCGGCCCAGCCGGCGTCGACCCGGCCGACGTCGACCGAGGTGACGGTGTTGGTGGATCCCGAACCGGGCATGACCTCGAGGTCGATGCCCTCGGCCTCGAAGAAGCCCCGTTCGACAGCCGAGACGAACAGAGCGTGCTTGGGCAGCCAGCCGACGTCGAGCATCAGCGACATGCGCTCGCGGCCGCTGCCGCTGCCGCACGCGGTCAGCGCCAGCAGGGCGACGATCGCCCCGAGCGCGACGGCGGACCGGCGGACCCGGCTCCCCGCCGTCACCTGGTGTGCCGCTTCCACGGGACGAGCTTGCGCCCGGCGAGGTCCACCAGGAAGAACAGCGCCAGCGCGATCGCGGCGAGCACGATGAACGCCGCGAACATCGACGGCAGGTCGACCTGGCTGTTCGCCAGCATGATCACGTACCCCAGCCCCTTCGAACCGGCGATGAACTCACCGACGACGGCGCCACCGACCGCGAGCGAGATCGAGATCTTCGCGCCGGAGAGGATCGACGGGATCGCGTAGATGAACTCGATCTTGGTCATCCGCTTCCACGCGGAGGCCCTGTTGATCCGCGCCAGTTCCTGCAGCTCGTGCGGGACCGACCCGAGGCCGTCGTAGGTGTTGATCACGAGCGGGAAGAACGCGATGGCCATCGCCACGAACGCCTTCGACTCGAACCCGAAGCCGAACCACACGATGAACAGCGGCGCCAGCGCCACCTTCGGGATGGTGTCGATCGCGATGAGCGCCGGGTAGAGGAAGCTCCGGATCGTCGTCGAGTAGTGCAGCGCGGCGCCGCACAGCACACCCAGTGCGGTGCCGAGCGCGAACCCGGCGAGCGCCTCCTGCAGCGTGATGACCGTGTTCTCGGCGAAGTAGCCCGGCCGCCCGGCCAGCTCGACGAAGGCCGAGACCGGACCGACCAGCAGGTACTCCGGCGGGTCGGTGAGCGCGACGACGAGCTCCCACACCGCGAACAGGCCGAGGATGCCGACGACGGCCTTGACCCCCGCCATGACGGAGTCGCGCCGGGGTCCCCGGCGGCGGGCGGGCTGCTCGGCGGGACGGTCCGCCGGGGCGGAGGGCCCGCTGCGGTCCTTCGGTCTGACGTCAGGAGTCGCCACGGCGGGGGCTCCCCTCGGGACGGTGGCCGGCGGACCGGGCGGTGCGGTGGCCCGGCCGGGCCGGCAGGTACCGCGACGGCGGGGACGGTGTCATGAGTTCCTCACAGCGTTGGAAGGTGCGCGGCCGGGGCCGCGGAGGTGTGGGACGGGCCGGTCCGGTCGGTCGCGGTGCCGGGCCGGCCCGTGTCTCAGTCGGCGACCGGCCCCCGGCCGGGCTCGCCGTCGGTCCGCCGCCACACCCGGTCGGGGTTGTCGTCGGCGAGCTCGGCGGGCAGCAGTGCCTGCGGCACGTCCTGGTAGGCGACCGGCCGGAGGAACCGCTCGATCGCGAGGGTCCCCACCGAGGTGCTGCGCGGGTCCGTGGTGGCGGGGAAGGGTCCCCCGTGCACCATGGCGTGCCCGACCTCGACCCCGGTCGGCCAGCCGTCGAACAGGATGCGCCCCGCCCGCTCCTCCAGCAGCGGCAGCAACCGCCGGGCCGCGTCGTGGTCGGCGGCGTCGGCGTGCACGGTCGCGGTCAGCTGGCCCTCCAGCACGGCGACCGCCGCGGTGAGCTCGACGAGGTCGGCGCACCTGACCAGCAGGGACGTGGCTCCGAACACCTCGCACTGCAACTGCGGGTCGGCGAGGAAGCGCTCCGCCGGTACCGAGAGCAGCCTCGCGGCCCCGGAGGCGGCCTCCCCGGACCGGGTGCCACGGGCCCGTTCGGACACACCGGGACGTCCGGCCACCGCGTCACCGGCGGCGGCGTAGTGGCCGGCGATCCCGGTGGTGAGCATGGTCGCGCCGGTGTCACCGGCCACCACGTCCGCGGCCGCCGCGACGAACGCGTCGAGCCCCGGGCCCTCGACGGCCAGCAGCAGGCCGGGGTTGGTGCAGAACTGCCCGGCCCCGAGCGTGAGCGAGGCGGCGAAGGCGGCGCCTAGCTCGGCGCCGCGCCCCGCCAGCGCGCCGGGCAGCAGCACCACCGGGTTGATGCTGCTCATCTCGGCGTAGACCGGGATCGGGACCGGGCGGGCGGCGGCCGTCGCGGCGATCGCGAGGCCGCCGGCGCGGGAGCCGGTGAATCCGACCGCGCGGATCCGGGGGTCGGCGACCAGCTGCGCGCCGATCCCAGTGCCGCTGCCGACCAGCTGGGCGAAGACGCCGTCCGGCATGCCGGTGTCCGCGGCCGCCTCGGCGATCGCGCGGGCCACGAGCTCGGCCGTACCGAGGTGGGCCTGGTGCGCCTTGACGACGACCGGGCAGCCGGCGGCCAGCGCGGACGCGGTGTCCCCGCCCGCGGTCGAGAACGCGAGGGGGAAGTTGCTCGCGCCGAACACGGCGACCGGACCGAGCGGGATCCGGCGCTGCCGGATGTCCGCCCGCGGCAGCGGCGTGCGGCCGGGCCGGGCGGGATCGATCCGGGCGCCCTGCCAGGTGCCGGTCCGCAGCTCCTCGGCGAACAGGCGCAGCTGGCCGCTGGTGCGCCCGACCTCACCGGTCAGCCGCGGGACGGGCAGGGCGGTCTCGGCGTGCGCCCGCTCGACCAGCGCGTCCCGGCGCTCGTCGAGCAGGTCGGCGATGCGTTCGAGGAAGCCGGCCCGGCGCTCCACCGGGAGCGCCCGATAGACCGGGAACGCCTCGGCGGCCAGTGCGCAGGCCCGGTCGAGCTGGCCGGTGGACGCCGCGGGCCAGGCGGGCTCCAGCGCGGTCCCGGTACGGGGGTCGGTGGAACTGATCCCGTCGTCGCCAGCACCGGCCACCGGCGCGCCACCGATGATCATGGCTCCGGTCGGGCGGGTCGTGGGGGGAGCGGTCATGTCCGCCTCCGTCCTCGTCGTCTGGGGGTGGGCCGGTTCAGCCGGTGACCGTTCGGGAGGCCGCGACGACCTCCGCCAGCAGGGCACGCTCACGCTCGTCGAGATCGGTCAGCGGCGGGCGGACGGGACCGGCCGGGTGCCCGGTCAGCTCCATCCCGGCCTTGACGATGCTCACCGCATAGCCGGGCTTGCGGTCGCGGACGGCGGTGTAGGGCAGCACGACCTCGTCGAGCAGGCGGCGGACGGTCGCCCGGTCACCGGCCCGGACGGCGGCGTAGAACGCCAGCGCGAACTCGGGCAGGAAGTTGAAGATCGCCGAGCTGTAGGTCGTGACGCCCAGCTCGAGGTACGGCAGCGCGAAGGTCTCCGCGGTCGGCAGGCCCCCGATGTAGACGAGGCGGTCACCGAGGCGGGAGTGGATCCGGGTGATCGACTCCAGGTCGCCGACGCCGTCCTTGAACCCGACCAGGTTCGGGCAGGTGCCGGCCAGCTCGGCCACGGCCTCGGGGGTGTACACGGCGTTCGCCCGGCTGTAGATCACCACGCCGAGCGAGGTGGCCTCGCAGACCGCGCGGACGTGTGCGACGAGTCCGTCGGTCGAGGCCTCGGTGAGGTAGGGCGGGAAGAGCAGCAGCCCGTCGGCACCTGCGGCCTCGGCGTCCCGGGCGAAGCCGATCGCCTGGGCGGTGCCGTGGCCCGCCGGCGCGACGATCGGGGTGTCCTCCGGTGCGCTCCCGACCGCGGCGCGGACGACGCGGCCGACCTCCTGCGGGGTCAGCGAGAAGAACTCGCCGGTCCCGCCGGCCGCGAACAGGCCCGCCACCTCGTACTTGCCGAGTCGGACGATGTTGTCCCGGTAGGCGGGCTCGTCGAACGCCAGATCGCGGGTGAAGTGGGTGACGGGGAAGGACAGCAGCCCCGAGCCGAGACGCTGGGCGAGCTCGCTGGGAGCGATGGCGGGCATGGGCAGGTTCCTCCTGGCTGGCGGTCGGCGGCGACGGGCTGCAACCGGAATCGAGCGTAAGGAGCAGCATCGATGCACGTCCAACACTGCTTTCGCATCGACCAATACCTAGACTGGATCGGTGTTCACGCTCAGCCAGCTCAAGAGCTTCGTCGCGGTCGCCGAGACGCTCCACTACGGACGGGCGGCCGAGCGGCTGTCGATGACCCAGCCGCCGCTGACCCGGCGGATCCAGCTCCTGGAACGTGAGCTGGGGGTCGAGCTGTTCGACCGCACCGGCCGGACCGTGCGGCCCACCGCTGCCGGGCGGGCCTTCCTGGCCGACGCCCGCCGGATCCTCGGCCTGTCGACCCAGGCCGCACTCGCCGTCCGGAGGGTGCCGACCGGGGAGGTCGGGACGGTGGCGCTCGGCTTCACCGCGTCGGCCGCACACTCGGTGCTGGACACCGTGGTGGACGCGATCCGTTCCCACCTGCCGGGGGTGGATCTCGTCCTGCGCGAGCGGGTCTCCGGGACCCAGCTGGAGGAGCTCCGGTCCGGGGAACTCGATCTCGTGCTGGTACGCCCGCCGGTCCCGGCGTCCGGCGTCGGCCAGCACCTGCTGCACCGGGAGGCGTTGCTCGCCGCGGTTCCGGCAGGCCACCACCTGGCCGACCCGGCCCGCCCCCTGCACCTGCACGACCTCGACGGCCTGCCGTTCGTCATGTACTCACCGACCGAGGCCCGGTACTTCCACGAGGTGCTCGTCGGGGTGTTCCGCGGCGCAGGTGTGGCACCGCGGTACGTGCACCACCTCAGCCAGGTGCACACGATCCTGGCCCTGGTCCGGGCCGGGCTGGGGCTGGCGCTCGTCCCGCACGCGGCGACCGCCCTCGGGCTCGACGGTGTCGTGCTCCGGCCGGTCGTGGGCCTCGCCGGGGAGCCGGTCGAGCTCGTCGCGGCCTGGCGCACGAACGACGAGAACCCCGCCCTGCGCGCCGTGCGCGAGATCGTCGTGACCGCGACGGCGACCGGCAGGCGGGGTGGGCCCGGGGGGCCGTGACACGGCCGGTGCCCTCACCGGGTGGCAGGGGCCTCCGAGCAGCGGCCGAGGTGCTCGGCGAGCGCGCGGGTGACCTCGTCGGCCCGTTCCACGTTCGGCAGGTGCGCCGCGCCGTCGAGGATCACGTAGTGCCCGTCGCGGACGCCGTTCGCGATCGCCTTCAGCATCTCCGGCGGCGTCGCCGGGTCGGCGGCGCCCGCGACGGCCAGCGTCGGTGCGGTGATCCCGGCGAGGCGGCGCCGGACGTCGAACTCCCCGATCGCCTCGCAGCACCCCGCGTAGCCCTCGGCCGTCGTGGCCTGCAGCATCGCGAGCAACCGCACCGCCTCGCCGTTGCGCCGGCGGACGAAGTCGTGGGTGAACCAGGTGCCCGGCCGGCTGGTGACCATCGCCCCGGTTCCCTGGGCGCGCACCACCCTCGCCCGCCGCGGCCACTCCGAGGGCTCAGCGAACCGCGCCGCCGACGCGACGACGGTCAGCGACGCGACCCGGTCGGGCCGGTCGAGCGCGAGCTGCAGGCCGATCGCGCCGCCCAGCGACACCCCCGCGTGGTGGAAGCGGCCGATGCCGAGCCCGTCGAGCAGGGCGAGCACGTCGCGGGCGAGGCCCGCGACCGTGTAGGGGCCGTCCGGGGCGGGGCTCCCGCCGTGACCGGGCAGGTCGTAGCGGACGATCCGATAGGCGCTCGCGAGCTCGGCGACCTGGGCGTCGAACAGGTGCAGGTCGGTGCCGAGCGACGGGCCGAGCACCAGCACCGGGCCGTCGGCCGGGCCGTCGGTGCGGTGGTGCAGCGCGATCGGCGCGTGGTCCGGCCGGGGCGGTTCCGGGGTGTCACCGGGGGTGCGGGTCCCCGCGGCCGCGTCCACGGTGAACCGGGCGCGGTCCCAGCCCTCGTCGAGCGGGGCGAAGTAGTCGAACGACACCTGCTTCGACCGGTACCGCCAGGCACCGGCGACGCGCACGAGGGTGTCGGTGTACCGGCCCGCCGCGACGTGCGGGACCCCGTCCAGCACGCACGGCTGCCACAGGAACGACCGGGCGCGCGCCCGGCCCGGGGCACCGCCGTCGAGCTCGATCTCCAGGTTGGTGACGTGGTGCCAGAACGCGGTGAGCCCGTTCCCGGCGAGCCCGGCGAAGAACCGGCGCAGCCCGGGACGCCCGCGGGCGTGGCCGAGGCCGGTGAACTCGCCGTCGTCGGTGAAGAGGGAGACGAGGGTGTCCCAGTCGCCGTCGTCGAGGGCCCGGCAGTAGCGGGCGTCGAGCGTGCGGATCTCCTCCAGCGTCTCCAGCCGGGCGATCCGCTGTTCCAGCGACGTCATCGCGCGGCCGTCCCGGCGCCGGGGAAGGTGACCGCGACCGTCCCGTCCCGGCCGGTGGTCACCGCGCCGAGGAGGCGCAGCCCGCCGCGGAGGTCGATCTCGACGGTCGCCGGCCGGTCGCCGACCAGGGCCCGGTACCGGCCGGGCGGGGGCAGCGCGGTGTCCGGCTCCAGCACGACCCGGTCGGACCGGCGCTGCCCGTGGACCCGGTGCGGCCTGCCCAGCGCCCGCTCGGCGCCGGCGAGGTCACCGGCGCGCAGGCAGCGCCGGGCGTGCGTCGACGAGCATGTCGTGCCGGCGTCCTGCAGCAGGTCGACGCCGTGCGCGGTGAACCCGAGCTCCCGGCCGAGCTCGCGCAGGGTGCCGACGGTCCCGGCGCCGCGCGCGCCGAAGGTGAAGTCGGCCCCGACGACGACGGCCGCGGCCCGCAGCCCGGCCACCAGCACCTCGCGGGCGAACTCCTGCGGGGTGCGGGCGGCCAGCTCGCGGGTGAAGCGGAGCACGCAGACGGCGTCGGCGCCGGCGTCCGCGGCGAGCTCGGCGCGGTGCCCGAGCGTGCTGAGGGCGGCGGTGTCCCGGCCGGTGCCCAGCACCCTGGCCGGGTGCGGGTCGAAGGTGACGAGCAGGACCGGCAGGCCGCGGCGGCGCGCGACCGCCCGTGCGGTCGCCACGATCCGGCGGTGGCCCCGGTGCAGGCCGTCGAACACGCCCAGCGCGACGACGCACGGGCCGGAGCCCGCAGGGACCTCGTCGACGCCGTGCCACACCGGGATCCCGGCCGGTGCGTCGGTGTGCTGGGTCGGTACGGCGGTCATTCCCGGGCTCCGATCGGTGGCGGGCAGGGGGTGGCACGCGGGGACGCCCGCCGGAGACCGGCGTCCCCGCGCCGGGGTCAGCGGCGGCCGATGACGGCGTCGTCACCCGGGTTGATCAGGTCGGGCACGGTCCAGCCGTTCAGGTCGTACTCGGACAGGCACTGCTCGGCGAAGCCCTTCATCGCCCCGGCCGTCCCGGAGGCCTCGGCGGCGAAGAGCAGCTCGGCGCGCACGCCCTCGTGGTTGCCGGAGTAGTTGCGCTCGTAGAGCTCGTGCCGGCCACCGAACTCGGTGCCGATCGAGTCCCAGATCAGCTTCATCAGCTTGACCCGGTCGACGGCCTCGTAGCCGTTCGAGCCGCGCACGTACTTGTCCAGGTAGGGCCGCACCTCCGGGGACAGGAAGTCGGTCGAGTGGCTGGGCAGGTAGATCAGCGAGGCGCCGAGGTCCTGCAGGATGATCTCGCGGACGCGGGGGTAGCCGATCGTCATGAACCAGCGGTAGGCCAGGCCGTAGTCGAGCTTCGGCAGCTTGGCGCCGCCGACCCACTCGTCGGGGTTGGCGCACATCGCGTCCGACAGCGCCCAGAACATGTTCCGCCAGGCAATCACCTCACCGACCCGGGTCTGGACGCCGCGGAAGTCCTTCGAACCGGTGACCTCGAGGCCCTTCATCAGCAGTCCGGCGATGAAGTCGAGCTTGACCGCGAGCCGGGTGACGCCGTGGAAGGTGAAGCGGTGCAGGAAGCCCGAGCCGGGGAAGAACGTCGACGCCTTCTCCGGGTCGCCGTAGATGAAGACGTTCTCCCAGGGGATCAGGACCTTGTCGAGCACGAAGATCGTGTCGTTCTCGTCCATCCGCGACGAGAGCGGGTAGTCGAACGGGCTGCCCGTCATGGTGGCCTGCTGGGCGTAGGACGGCCGGCAGATCAGCTTCATCCCGGGCGCACCCATCGGGACGGTGCAGACCAGCGAGTACTCCCGCTTCTTGATCGGCAGCCCGTAGTGGGCGAGGAAGTTGAAGTGGGTGATCGCCGACCCGGTCGCGACGACCTTGGCCCCCGACACCACGACGCCGTTGTCGTTCTCCTCCTCGACGTGCATGAACACGTCGGAGACCTCGTCCGGGTCGCGGTGCCGGTCGACCGGCGGGTTGATGATCGCGTGGTTCCAGTAGAGGACCTTCTCCTGCGACTCCTCGTACCAGCGCCGCGCGTTGGCCGCGTACGGGTCGTAGAACGGCGAGTTCGCGCCGAGGGTGCCGAGGAAGGCGGCCTTGTAGTCGGGGCTGCGGCCCATGAAGCCGTAGGTCATCCGGGCCCACTCCGCGATCGCGTCGCGGTCCTTCTTCAGGTCCTCGACCGAGTGCGGGGTGCGGAAGAACGGGTGGGTGAACCCGGTGCTGCCGGTGTCGGTGGGGACGGTCAGCGTCTCCTGCCTGTCCGGGTCGTGCAGCGCGTCGTAGAGCCGCGCGGTCATGCGGACCGCGTTGCGGAACGCCGGGTGGGTGGTGACGTCGCGGACCTTCTCGCCGTAGAGGAAGACCTCGCGGTCGTCCCGCAGGCTCTCGATGTACTCGGCGCCCGTCATCGGCCGCGTCGCGCGGCCCTCGCCGTCGGTGGGGGTGCTGACGGAATCCTGCTGCAGGGTCATCGTCGACTCCTTCGTCGTCCGGGCATGCCGGGTCGGGGCACCGCGCGGGGCGGGGTGCCGGGTCACGGGTGGAGGGCGGGTCGGGTCAGCGGGCCGCGGCGTGCGGCGGGATCCAGGACTGGCTCTGCGGGCCGTCGGCGGAGTCGCCCCACAGCAGTGGTTCGTGGTCGTCGCCGAGGTGGTGGAACTTGCCGGTGTGGAACAGCAGGGGCTCCCCGCCGTTCATCAGGAACTCCTGGACCTCGCCCAGGTACAGGACGTGGTCGCCGCCGTCGTAGGACTGCCAGGGCGTGCACGAGACGTGCGCCAGCGCACCGCCGAGCCGCGGCGCACCGCAGGCGCTGTCGGGCAGCCACTCGACGTCCTGGTTCGGGCGGCCCGCGAAGTGCAGTGCCAGGTCCTTCTGCCGGCTCTCCAGCACGTTCACGGTGAAGGGCCGCGCCTCGACCAGCGAGCACAGCCGCGACCGCCGGTCCAGGGAGACCAGCACGAGCGGTGGCTCCAGCGACACCGCCGTGAACGCGTTGACCGTCGCGCCGTGCGGTGCACCGTCGGCGCCCTGGCAGGTGATCACGGTGACCCCGGTCGTGAAGTGACCCAGGCACCGCCGTAGCTCTCTCGGGTCGATCGCCATCGATCGCTCCTTTCGCGTGTACGCTGTGCGTACCGGTCGAACGCCCTGCGTTCAGACTTCACCATGGCGTGGCCGGGGTCACCGGTCAATGGACGCGGGCAGGATGCGAGGGACCGGGTCCCGCTGCACTGAGAGGATCTGCGACTGAATGAGCGACAGGCCGGCCGACGACCGTGACCACATCCAGAGCATCGAGCGCGGGTTCGCGGTGCTGCTGGCGTTCGACGCCGACCGGCCCCGTCCGACCGGCACCGACCTCGCCGAGGCCACCGGGCTGTCCCGGCCGGCCGTGCGGCGCATCCTCCTGACGCTCGAGCACCTCGGCTACGTCCGGCCCGTCGGCAACCGGTGGCGGCTCACACCGCGGGTGCTGTCGATCGGGCAGCACTTCACCGCGACCAACTCGATCGTCGAGCTGGCCCGGCCGCACCTGTCCCGGCTGTCCGAGGAGACGGGGGAGTCGGCGTCGCTGGCCGTGCTCGACGGCACCGACGCGGTGTACGTCGCCCGGGTCGCCGTGCGGCGCATCATGAGCATCGACGTCTCCCCCGGCACCCGGGTGCCCGCGGCCGCGACCTCGATGGGCCGGGTGCTGCTCGCGTGGGCCGAGGAGGAGACCGTCGCCGGCGTCCTCGCGGCGGGGCTCCCCGCGCACACCGCACGGACGGTGACCGACCCCAAGTCCCTCCGCGGCGTGCTCCGCGAGGTCCAGGCCCAGGGCTGGTCGATCGTCGACGGCGAGCTCGACCCCGAGCTGATCTCCGTCGCCGTCCCGGTCCGGGACCACACCGGGTCCGTGGTCGCGGCCATGGCGTCGTCGACGTCGGTGGCCCGGACGACGGCGGAGCAGCTCCGCGCCACGGTGCTGGAACCGCTGCTCGCGGCCGCGTCCCGGCTCAGCGTGGAGCTCGGGCAGCCCCGCGGGGCGCAGGCCCGGGAACGGCGCGAGGGCTTCTTCTGACGCTCCCCGCCGGCCCCGCCCGGACCGGGACTTGAGTGTGCCCCGACGGCACGGTCTCTGATGGAGGCACTCCGCCACCGAGAGGAAGCCTCCCGTGCCCACCGATGCGACCGCACCGCTGCGACCGGCCCCCGGTCCCGACGACACCTCGCCGGCGCTCCCGACCCCCGTGTCGCGCCGTGCACTCGCCCCGGACCTCGCCCGCGGCCTGATGCTGCTGCTCATCGCGCTGGCGCACGTACCGTGGTTCCTCTACACGACCGACATCGGCGCCACGCTGCTGCACCCGGCAGGCGGCGGCGTCGCCGACCGGATCGCACAGGCGGTCACGATCGTCACCGTCGACGCCCGGGCGTACCCGCTGTTCGCGCTGCTGTTCGCCTACGGCATCGGCCAGATGTATGCGCGCCAGACCGGCGGCGGCACCTCGGTGCGCGACGCCCGCCGGCTCCTGCGCACCCGGCACCTGTGGCTGCTCGGCTTCGGTCTGGTGCACGCCGCGCTGCTGTGGCAGGGCGACATCCTCGGCACCTACGGGCTGCTCGGCCTCGTCCTGGTGCCGCTCTTCCTGAACCGCAGCGACCGCGTCCTGAAGATCTGGATCGGGGTGCTGCTCGGCGTCGGCGGGGCCTGGGCCCTCACGATGACCGCGCTCGGCGCGCCCGCCGCCCCGGCCGCGATGGAGGTGCAGCGGATGGCGATCGCCCAGGAGAGCTACCTCCTGTCGATCCCGCTCCGCCTCGTCATGTGGTTCCCCGGCCTGCTGTCGGGGTTCGTCACCGTCACCCTGCCCGCCGCGTTCCTCGTCGGCCTGCTCGCATCGCGGCACCGGGTGCTCGAGGAACCCGCGCGGCACCTGCCGCTGCTGCGGCGCACCGCTGTCCTCGGGATCGCGGTCGGCTGGGGCGCCGGCCTCGCGCAGGCGCTGGTCCACCTCGGCGTGCTCACGCTGCCCGGCGGGGCCGCCCTCACCGACCTGCACGTCTACACCGGCTTCTTCGCCGGGGTCGGCTACGCGGCACTGTTCGGCCTGGTCGCGCACCGGATCACGGCCCGTGGGACGACGCCGCCGCTGCCCGTCCGCGCCCTGGTCGCCCTCGGCCGCCGCTCGATGAGCGGCTACATCGCGCAGTCGATGGTGTGGACCCCGCTGCTCGCGGCGTCCGGACTCGCGCTCGGTGCCCATCTCACGAGCTGGTCGACGCTGCTCGTCGGGATCGGGACGTGGCTGCTGACCGTCGTACTGGCCTACGCGCTCGACCGCGCCGGGATCCGTGGCCCGGCCGAGACCCTGCTGCGACGGCTCACCTACCGCCGGGGAGTCATCCGGAGAGGGTGATGCCGCCGGGCGGCGACGCGGCCAGGGTCGGACGCGTCGTCACCCGAGGGGCGTGATCACCATGCCGGACGGACCGCCCGGCGCCGCGTCCGCGCCCCTCGACCCGCCGTCGGCCGGGCGCCGGCTGGCCGCGGCGGGCGCGCTCGTCGCCCTGCTCGTGGCGGCGATCGTGATGCTGTCGCTGCTGAGGGACCCGCTCGCGATGGTGCTGGGGCTGGTCCTCGTCGTCGTCACGGTGGTCGCCGGGTGGACGGCCCTGGTCAACCGCGGCACCCGCCGGGTGCTCGCCGCCGCGGTCGCCGTGGCGGCGCTGGCGGGGACCGTCTGGGTCCTGCTCCTCACCGGCTCGGTGCTGCGGCTGGTCTCGGTCGTCGTGCTGGTCCTGCTGGCCACGGCGGCGGGCCGGGTGGCGATCGGCCACGACCTCGCCCGCACGCCCGCGACGTCACGGCCGGTGGGACCGGCCCGCTCCGGGGTGCTGATCATGAACCCGCGGTCGGGCGGCGGGAAGGTCGAGCGTGACGACCTGGTGACGGCCGCCCGCGACCGCGGTGTCACCCCGGTGGTCCTCCAGCGGGGCGACGACCTGCGTGCGCTCGCCGAGGAGGCGGTGTCCGGCGGCGCCGACGTGATCGGGATGGCCGGGGGCGACGGCTCGCAGGCGCTGGTCGCGGACGTCGCCCGCCGGCACGACGTCGCCTTCGTCTGCGTCCCCGCCGGGACCCGCAACCACTTCGCCCTCGACCTGGGCCTGGACCGCGACGACGTCCCGGCCGCGCTGGACGCGTTCGGCCCGGCCGTCGAGCGGCGGGTCGATCTGGCCCTGCTCGGCGAGCGCGTGTTCGTGAACAACGCCTCGCTCGGCGTGTACGCGACCGTCGTCCAGTCCGACGACTACCGCGACGCGAAGCTCGCGACCACGGCGACCGTCCTGCCGCAGATGCTGGGCCCGGGTGCCCGCCGGTCCGACCTGCGCTTCAGCGACGCCGACGGGGCACCGGTGCACTCCGCCGACGTGCTGCTCGTGTCGAACGGCGCCTACCGGTTGAGCACCCTCAACGGGTTCGGCACCCGCGAGTGCATCGACGCGGGGGTGCTCGGCGTCGTCACCGTGACGGTCGAACGGGCCCGTGACCTGCCCGCGCTGCTCACCGCCGAGGCGGGCGGGCAGGTCGGGCGCTTCCACGGCTACCGGGAGTGGACGACCCCCGAGTTCGAGGTCGACTCGGCCGAGCCGGTGCTCGACGTGGCCCTCGACGGGGAGGCGTTGCGGATGGCCCCGCCCCTGCGGTTCCGGTCGCTCCCCGGGGTGCTGCGCGTGCGGGTGCCGGAGGGCACCCCCGGCGCCGCCCCCGCGGCCTTCGCCCCCGCGGGGGTGCGCAGCGGCCTGACCGCCCTGCTCCGCGTGGCCGGAGGACGGCCGGCGCGCTGACGGGCGGTGCCGGCACCCGCGGTCACACCCCGGGTTCGGCGTCGATCCGGCCGTCCCCGATCGCGTCGAGCAGCTCCTGGTGGTCGCGCTCGTTGAGGTCGGCGTAGGCCGTCGCGAACCCGGCGACGGCCCGGTCGAACGACGGCCCCGAGCCGAGGTAGGCGCCGATGGCGACACGGTCCCCCGACCGGGCGTGCGCGCGCGCCAGCGTCCAGCCGCACAGCTCGGCGTACACCTCCATCCCGCGCGGGATCATCGCCTCGACCTCGGCGGAGGCCTTCCAGTCGCGCAGCTGGCGGAGGTAGAAGTCGCGCGTCCGGCCGTCGATGCCGACCTGCCGCTGCCAGCCGAGGAAGATGTCGCCGACGGCCTGCATCAGCCGCTGGCCCTCGGTCACCCGCCGGGCGGGCGACGACTGCGGTGCCGGCCCCAGGTAGTCCTCGAGCACGGACCGGCCCGCCTCCTTGGCCTGCAGGAACAGCGGATCCTGGTCGTCGCGGCCGAGCAGCAGGAACATCCACGAGCGGGTACCGACGCTCCCGACACCGACCACCTTCCGGGCGATGTCGACCAGCCGGTAGCTGTCGAGCAGCACGCGGCGCTCGGTGGGGAGCGTGGCCCGGTAGTCACGGAGCAGGCCGCGCATCACGTCCTCCTGGCCGAGCCGGGTCGTCTCCTCCGGGAAGAGATCACGGAGCGGGACGACGAGGGGCTCGGCCGCCGCCAGCCGGAGCCGCCCGCCGACGTCGGTGGTGAACCGGCCGAGCGCTCCGAGGTTGTCCCGGGTGCGCGCCTTGGCCAGGCCGCGGTCCACCCGCTTGCGCCCCTTGCCCAGTTCGCGCTCGTAGCGGCCGCGGATCTCCTCGACGTCGGCCCGCGCGTACCAGACGTCGAGGGTGGTCATCGCGGCGAACCGGCGCATCGCGTGCCGGTAGGACCGTGCCGCGGTCTCGACGATGTCCCGCCGGTCCCCGCGCCGGAACCCGCGGTCCCGCCCGGCGATCTCCAGGCTCGCGGCGAGCCGTTTCACGTCCCACTCCCACGGGCCGCGCAGGGTCTCGTCGAAGTCGTTGAGGTCGAACACCAGACGCCGCTCGGGCGAGGCGAAGAAGCCGAAGTTGGACAGGTGCGCGTCCCCGGAGATCTGCGCGGTGATGCCGGAGACCGGGGTACCGGCGAGGTCGCGGGCCATCACGGCGGCCGCCCCGCGGTAGAACGTGAACGGTGTGGCGGCCATCCGGCCGTACCGGATCGGGAGGAGCTCGGGGACGCGTCCGGCGTCCTGGGCGGTGAGCAGCGGGAGCGGGCCGGGGCGCGCGGGGTCCGGCCGGAAGTCGGCGTGCGCGCCGCGGGGCGTGTCCCGGCGCGCCGCCCGGCCGCGCGCCTCGCGCTCCTCCACGGAGGTTCCGGCGGGCGCCGGTGCGGTGTCGACCGGCTGGACCGGGGTGGCGGTCATCGTGGCTCCAGGTGACGTGACGGACGTGCCGGGAAGGGTCAGTGCAGATACGGGACGGGGCCGTCGGCCAGGGCGTGGTCGATCCGGTGCCGGGCCCCCGGTTCCAGCGGCAGCCGGTCGATCTCGGCCGGGGTGAGCCACGCGGCGAGGCTGGTCTCCTCCCGGTCCGCGCAGAGGGTTCCGCCGACCGGCTCCGCCCGCAGGACCAGGCTGAACGGCTGACGGACCTCGCCGTCGACGGCCCGGACGACGAGCCCCGGATCGGTGTAGACACCGACGATCCCGGTGATCGCGACGAGCACGCCGGACTCCTCGGCGGTCTCGCGTACGGCCGCGGCCACGGCGCACTCCCCCACGTCGACCCGGCCGCCCGGCAGCTCCCAGCCGCCGCTGTCGCACCGGCGCACGAGCAGCAGCGTCCGGTCCGGCCCACGGGCCGCGACGAACACCGACGGGACGACGACCGTCGCGAGCGGTGCAGCCGGGTCGTGGTCGAACACCTGCCGGGCCCCGACGACGTGGCCCGTCGGCGATCCGCTCACAGCACCCTCCTCGCACCGCCGGTTCCGGAGCGCGAGCATCGGCGGCCCCGCTGGGGCCCACCTCGTCCGGAGCGGATGAACGCGGGCCGGTGCCGGCGCGCGGCGGTCACCGCACGACCGGCCGGACCGAGACGACGGTCAGCCCGAGCACCCGCATCGAGGCGATGATCCCGTGCAGGTGCGACTCGTCGACCACGGTGCCCTCGAGGACGGTGCTCGCCCGGGCCTCCTCGATCCGCATGTCGCAGAACTCCTCGGCAGCCTGCTCGGACAGGTGCCCGTCGATCCGGAACCGGTAGACCGTCGGCGTCATCCCGGGCCTCCCTCCGCCTCGGGGCGGGTGAGCAGTGTCCGGCCGGGCAGGCCGGCCGGACACCACCCGCGGGGGGTGGGCCCCGGGTCACGCGCGGCCGTCACCACCGGTGCCTGCCGGGCCGGACGCGGTGGCGCCGGCCCGCGACACCGCCGCGGACAGCTGCCGTCCGCCGCCGACGAGCGCCCGCCGCCACGGCGGGATCCCCTCGATCTCGATCTCGAGCGAGAAGCTCAGGAACGTCCGGATCAGCACGATGAGCCCGAGCACCGCCACGCTCTGCAGCGTCGGCTCGACCGCGACGGTCCGCACGAGGTCGGCGGCCACCAGGATCTCGAGACCGAGCAGCAGCACCCCGCCGAACGTCTCGCGCAGGGTGCGGTAACCGGCGCGGCCGCTCCTCGTGCGCTGCCAGACCCGGACGGCGAGCACGCCCGCGAGCACCAGGCCCAGCACGAGCACGGCCGCGCCGATCACCTCGAACGCCGTGGCGACGTGCTCCATCCCCTCGGCGACGGTCACGCCCCGCTACTCCTCCTCGGCGAACGCCGCACGCAGCTTGGACTCCTGCTCGTCGGACAGGTTGGTCGACAGGAGCGTCGCTCCGGTGTCGCGGAACTGGTCGAGCACCTTGTCCTCGACGACGTTCGAGGTCATCACGAACAGCGCCGACGTCCCCGGGGTGACGTTGTCCCGCACCTTCTTGATGAACTCGTCGTCGATCCCGACGTCGGAGAGCGAGCCCGTGAGCGCACCCATCGTCGCGCCGATCGCCAGCCCCAGGAGCGGGACGAAGAAGATCAACCCGAACAGCAGGCCCCAGAAGCCGCCGCCGAGGGCCCCGCCCCCGGTCAGGTTGTGCAGCTGCTCGGTCTTCGGCTTCTTCCGGCCCTCCGTCCAGTACACGCAGGCGGCGTCGTCGATCCGGAGGAGCTCCTCCTTCTGCATGCGTTGCAGCAGGTGGAGCGCGTCGTCCGCCCCGCTCGCCGTGTCGAACTTCCACACCGTCAAGGTCGCCATGCCCTACCTCCGTCCGATGAACCGGTCGTCGTACCCCCTCGACTCTTCGGACCGGCGGGCCCCGGGACATCACCCTCGGTGGGGGATCCCGCCGCCGGCGGGCGTCAGCGCGCGACGCCGCTCTCCGACACGGGCAGGGTGTGCGACGTCGACGCGGCGGCCGCGGCGTAGTCGATGGCACGCGGCCGGCCGGGGCGCCGGGAGGCGAACACGGCGAGCACGATGCTGACCGCCGAGAAGATCGCGAGCACGACGGACCCGGCCGAGAACCCGGCGGCGAGCGCGTCGCCCTGCGCGTCGCCGTCCGCCGTACGGGTCGAGATCACGTTCCCGTAGACGCCGGCACCGACGGCCGTCATGACCGCGCCGCCGACGTAGCGGGCCATGTTGGAGATCCCCGACGCCTGCCCGACCTGGTCCGGTGTGACGCAGGAGGTCGCGACCGACGACGCGGGGCCGTTCGTCAGGGAGAGCCCGGCGGCCACGCACAGCAGCGGGACCAGGAACGTGCTGTAGCTCCAGGACGGGGTGACCAGCGCCAGCAGGGCGAACCCGGCGGTGAGGATCACGAAGCCGCCGAGCACGGCGGCACGGGTGCCGAACCGGTGCGCCAGCGGGGTGACCGCGGGCGCCAGGATGATCACGACCGCGGCCAGCGGCAGCATGGCGAGGCCCGCGAGCAGGCTCGACAGGCCGAGCGTGGCCGGGTTCTGCAGGTACAGGCTGAGCATGAAGCTGAGCGCGGCGATCGCACCGGCCCCCACGAAGATCACCCAGGTCGACGCCACGAGCTGCACGTTGCCCAGCAGCCGCAGGTCGACGAGCGGCGACGCGACCCGCCGTTCGACGGCGACGAAGCCGAACGAGGCCACGACGGTCAGGACGAGGCAGGTCACGGTGGGGACCGACAGCCACCCCCACGTCGGCCCCTCGGTCATGGCGAACACGAAGGGGACGAGCACGCAGGCGATCAGTGCCGTGCCCGCGAGGTCGATCGAGGGCGACCGCTTCGGGTCCCGGGACTCGGCGACCGTGCGGAGCGTGAGCGGGACGCAGACGGCGGCGATCACGGCGTCGATCCAGAACAGCCCCTGCCAGCCGGTCAGCTCGTTGAGGACGCCGCCGACCACGGGACCGCCCGCGGCGCCCGCCGCCGCGGCGGCGCCCCACATGGTGACCGCGCGCATCTGGGCCGGCCCGGACGACGCCACCGAGAGCAGGCTGAGCCCACAGGCCAGGATCGTGGCCCCCGCGGCGCCCTGGATCAGCCGTCCGACCACCACCATCCAGCCGCTCTGGGCGAGCGCGATCAGCGCGCAGGAGACCACGAACAGCAGCAGCCCGGCCACGAAGATCCGCCGGCGGCCGAAGACGTCACCCATCGCGCCCGAGGTGACGATCACCGCGGCACCGACGAGCAGGTAACCGGTGACCGCCCACTGCAGGACGTCCACCGAGACCTGGAGGTCGGCGCTGATCGAGGGCAGCAGGATGCTCACCGCCGAGGTGTTCGCGTTGACCACCAGCGTCGACACGCACGCGGCGGTCATCACCCCCCACCCCGGGCGGACACCGGTGCTGCCGGTGTCGTCGCCGGCGCGGGCCTCCTGCCCGGCGTCGTCCTTCGTCATCGGGGTCCTTCCTGCCGTCAGGGGTCGTCGGGCTGCATCTCGGCGAGCCACCAGGCGATCGGGGGGACGACGAACGTCGCCAGCAGCCCCGGCATCACCAGCACGGCCGCGGACAGGGAGGAACCGAGGACGATCAGGAGGAACCCGCACGCCACCGACCACCAGCAGATCCGCTTGAGCAGCCGCCGGCGGCCGACCCGCGGGTCCTCGGCGAACAGGTACGCCAGGGCCGGGTCGGCGTCGACCAGGGACGCCTCGATCGCGCGCAGGCGGCGCCTCTCGCTCCAGCTCAGGGGCCGGGGCTCGGGCGGGCGCGCGCCGCCCGGCGGGGTGTTCGGGGTACTGGTGCTCACGACCGCTCCCGCAGCATCCGTCAGGTGCTTGCGCCGAGGCCGCGACGGCCGGCCCCGGCCGGCGTACGCCCGGTGTCGGTCATGTCGGTCTCCTCTCCGAGCTGCGCCGCCGTCACGCGCCGCTCGCGGCGGCGGGGACGGCGTCGCAGGGGTGCCGGACCGTGGGGATGCTCCCGACCTGGACGGGGTCCGTGCCTCATCCGTCGGGGATGGTTCGGCGCCGCGGGCTCAGCCCGGGACCGGGGGTACCGGGCCGTTCCCGGTGTCGCCCGCCCGGAGGACGGCCGCACCGTCGGTGTCCGGGTCGGTCGCCTTCCGCCGCCGTCGCAGGCGGTGCAGCCGGCCGTGGTGCTCCTCCTCGGGGGGCTCGCCGGGCGGCGTGTCCGGTTCGCCCTTCGGCTTCGACCGGAGCAGGGCGTCGGCCCAGCGGGCGCTCGGATCGATGTCCACGAGCATGGCCTTGGCCAGCAGCGTCAGCGGGACCGCGAGGATCGCCCCGAGCGGTCCGAGCAACCAGGCCCAGAACACCAGGGCCACGAACGTCACCGTCACCGACAGCCCGACGGCGTCGCCGATGAACCGCGGCTGGATGATCGACTGGACGACGAAGTTGATGGCGCAGAAGACGACGATCACGATGATCATCAGCTCGGGACCGCCGGTCAGCAGCCCGAGCAGCGCCGGCGGGATCACCCCGATGACGAAGCCGACGTTCGGGATGTAGTTCGTGACGAACGCCAGCAGGCCCCAGGTCGCCGCCAGCGGGATGCCCAGCATCAGCAGCGCGACCCAGTCGAGCACCGCGACGATGAGCCCGAAGACCGTCGTGACGATCAGGTACTGCCGGGTGCCCCACGCGAAGCGGGCCAGGGCCGCGCTGGTGGCGGGACGGTCGGCGGCGATCGCGGCGAGGCGGTCACCGGCCCCGCTCGACTCGACCCCGAGGAACAGCAGCAGTGCGAGCAGGAACACGAAGTTGGTCGCCAGACCGGCCACGCTGCTCAGCAGGGCACCGAGCAGGCCGGCCAGCTTGCCGAGGTCCAGCGAACCGGCGGCCTGTTGCAGCTGCTCGGGACCGATGCCCATCGCGGCCAGGCCCGCCGTCGCCCGGTTCACGAGGGCGGTGGCCGATCCGGCGTACTGGGGGAGCTCGGTCGCCAGCCGGGCCACCGAGTAGACGATCCCGAGGGCCAGCCCGAGGAGGATCGCGTAGACCAGCAGGACCACCACGAGGGTCGTCGCCCAGCCGGGCCAGTTGTGCCGCCGCAGGAAGCCCTGCACCGGTGCGACCGCGATGACGATGATCAGCGCCATGAAGGCGGGGCCGATCAGCCAGGCGACCGCCTGCATGCCCGCCGCGGCGATGGTCGCCGCCGCGAGGCCGAGGAGGATGACCAGCGCCCGCGGCATGCTCGGCTGAGCCACCGCGCCGCCGGTCTCCGGGGGGACCTGCGACGCGGCGCCGGCCGGCGGAGCAGCGGCCGGGGCCTCGGCTGCCGAAGTCGTCATGACGCGGAAGCTAGGCCGGGCGGCGGCGGCCGCCATCACCCGTGGAGGGCGAGAGTCCGGCCCGGCCCGACCGCACCCGGCGGATCGCCCGGTGCGGGTGAGGACCGCCCGCCGGGACCGGCGGTTCGGTGGGCCGGTGCGAAGCGGCAGGAGGTCCCGGGGTTCAGGGCCCCGCGGACGTGGCCCGGTGCGCCCGCACGCCCGGGCGGCGACGGGACCACGGCGATGACGAGTGGTGGCACGTCCAGCCCCTCGGCCCGCCGGGCGCTGGTGGTCGCGATACTGAGCTCCACGGCCTCGATCGTGCTGCTCGTCGCCGTCTACTACCTGGCCCCGCTCGACCGCCCGTTGAACCTCGCGACCGGGGCCATGTTCGCGAGCGGCCTCGCCGTCTACGGCTGGCTGGTCGTCGCCCAGGTGCGGGCGGTCGGCCGGTCGGACTTCCCCCGGCTGCGCGCCGCGAAGGCCGTCGCCACGGGCTTCCCGCTCTTCCTGGTGCTCTACGCCTCCGCCTACTGCATCGTCGCCCACGAACGTCCGGACAGCTTCAACCAGGTGCTCGACCGGACCGACGCGCTCTACTTCACGGTGACCGTCTTCGCCACCGTCGGGTTCGGCGACATCGTGCCGACGACGAGCCTCACGCGGATCCTCGTGACGACCCAGATGATCCTCGGGCTGATCGTCGTCGGGCTGGTCGCCCGGCTCCTCCTGGGGGCCGTCGAGCGGGCCGAGGACGGCCACGGACCGCGCACGTCCGACGGCGGTCCGGCGGCCGATCCGCCGCCCGGCACGCGCGGTACCGGCTGATCCCGGCGACGGGGCGAGCCCGTTGGCCGTCAACAACATTGGCGATGTGATCACGCACGGGTCGGGAGCACGGTACGAGGCCCGCCGTCGGGGCGGCCGGTCGGTGACCGCACGGCGGCCTCGCCGCGGAAGGGGGTGACCCCTCACGGAGCGCACACCACCAGCCCCGTCGCGGCGCCCCGGGCGCACGGACGCCGGGGCGGACGACCCCCGCCGGGAGATCGCCCTGACACCTCCACCCGATCGTCACGAGCCTGCGGCACCGGTCCCGGCCGTCAAGATCACGGTGCCGCACGTCCCTCCCGAGGCCGTGCTGCGCGCCGCGCTGGACCGCGAGCTCGACCGGGGCGCCGCGGCCGACCTCACCCTGGTCTCCGCCCCGGCCGGGTACGGCAAGACGTTGCTGCTCGCGGCCTGGGCACGGGACGACCCGACGGTCGACACGGCCTGGGTCACCGTCGACCGGGACGACAACAAGCCGAGCCGGCTGTGGGCGTCGGTCGTGGCGGCGATCGCGGGCTGCCCGTCGGTACCCCCGGACAGCCGTCTGCGAGCCCCGTGGGCATGGCGGCCGGGAGCCCTGCCCGAGCTCGTCGCCGATCTCGCCGCAGCGCTGGCCGCCCTCCCGGGCCCGCTCCGCCTGGTCCTCGACGACGTCCACGAGCTCGTCGACCCGGACGCCGTGCACGGCGTCCGGATCCTCACCCGGGTGAAGCCGCCGAACGTCCATCTCGTCCTCGCGAGCCGGTTCGACCCACCGCTGTCGCTGCCCCGGCTGCGTCTGGGCGGCCGGGTCCGGGAGCTGCGTGCCGACGACCTGGCCTTCACCCGCCGCGAGGCGGCGGCCCTGCTGGAGCAGTCGGGCCTGCACCTGACCCCGTCCCAGGTCGAGGTGCTCCACACCCGGACCGGCGGGTGGGTCGCGGGGCTGCGGCTCGCCGCGCTCGGCCTCGAGAAGGCCCCCGACCGGACGGCGTTCCTGGCCCAGTTCTCCGGGGACGACCGCTCGGTGGGCGACTACCTCGTCGGCGAGATCCTCTCCGGCCTGCCCGACGACGTGCGCGAGTTCCTACGGGTGATCAGCATCTGCAACCCGGTCCCGACCGGGCTCGCCGCCGAGCTGTCCGGCCTGGACGACGCCGGCAGCGTGCTCGACCGGCTCGAACACCGGACCTCGCTGCTCTCCACCGCCGGGCAACACCCCGCCGTGTACCGGATCCAGGAGCTCCTGCGCACCCATCTGGCCGCCGACCTGGAGCGCCAGGGCGAGCGCCGGGTCGCGGACCTGCATGCGGTGGCCGCGCGCTGGTGGGCCGGTCAGGACGCCCCCGGCGCCGCCCTGGAGCACGCCGTCCTGACCGGTGACCCCGCGCTCGTCGTCGAGCTGCTGCACCGGTTCGCCGTGCCGCTGCTGCTCCGCGGGGACCTCCGCCCGCTGCGCCGAGCGCTCTCGTTCGCGGGCACCGACGCGTGCGGCCCGCGGCTCTCGCTCGCCTCGGCACTCGGGCACCTCACCGACGGCGACCTGCCCGCCGCCCGCGACGACCTGGACGCGGCCCGGCGCAGCCCTCCCGACGGCGACGACCCCGTGGAGCTCGGCGTCCTCCGCGCGGTCGCCGAGCAGTTCGGCGCCGGGGAGCCCGGCACGGCCCCGGACCCGCTCCCCGCCGGCGCCCCGCAACCCGGCGACCCACAGCCCGGCCACCCGCAGCCCGACGACCCGCTGCCCGGTGACCCCGGCACGGCGGCGCTGGCCCGGCTCAGCCGTGGCCGGGCCCTGCTGGGCGACGACCGCGAGGGGGCGCACGCCGAGCTGGACGCCGCACTGTCACTCGGCCGCCGGCACGGCTTCGACCACCTGCGGGCGGTGTCGCTGGCCCTGCTCGGTGTCGTCGCGGCCGGCGACGGCGACCTGCCCACGACGCGGGCGGTGTGCCGGGAGGCCCTGATCCTCGCCGACGACCACGGGTGGGGCGGCACGGCGCTGCCCACGACGGCCCGGGCGCTGCTGTCCTACGCCGAGCTCATGGCCTGCGAGACCGCGGACGCCGAGCGCATCGCCGCCGAGGGGCTCACCGAGGGAGCGGGCTCGGCGTCGCCCGCGGTCCGGTTCGCGTTGCAGGCGGTCCACGGCGCCGCCACCTTCGACCTCGGGGACCGCGCGCGGGGCCTGACGGAGCTGCAGCGGGCCCGTGCCGACTTCGGCACCCACGGCATCGGGGCCGAGCAGGCCGCGGCGCTCGCGATGCTGGAGTGCCGGCTGGCGCTCCTGCTCGGGCACCCGGCCGCCGCGCAGAGCGCGCTCGCGTGGGCGGCGCAACGGACCGGCGACTGCGGCGAGCTCGTGACGATGCGCGCCTGGACCGAGTCGGCCGGCCGCCACCGGGGGCGGGCGCGGGCCCTGGTCCGGCCCGTCCTCGACGGGTCGGTCCCGGTCCTGCTGCCCGCCACCGTGGTGGACGCCTGGCTCCTGGAGACCTCGATCGCGATGGCGGCCGACGAGCGGCTCGCCGCGCGGCACGCACTGCAGACCGCGCTCGCCTGGGCCGGACCGCTCGGCACGATCCGCCCGTTCGCCGTCGCCGAACCGGGTGTCCACGAGCTGCTGGTCCATCAGCTCGGCAGCTTCGGCAGCCACAACGAGATCGCGAGGCGCGCGCTCGACGCGGGTCTCGGCCGGACGCCGCAGCAGGCGTTGCTGAGCGACCGGGAGATCACGGTCCTCGAGCTGCTGCCCTCCCTGCTCTCGCTCGACGACATCGCCGCGGACCTCACCGTCTCGGTGAACACGGTCAAGAGCCACGTGCGGTCGATCTACGCGAAGCTCGGGGTGAGCAACCGCAGGCTCGCGGTGGTCGCGGCGCACGAGCGCGGCCTGATCGACAGCGGGCACCGCTGACGCCCGGTGCTCATCCGGCACGGGCGATGACTCGCGGGGCCGCGGGCGGCGAGCCTCGGCCGTCCAGACCGGGGCGCGCGCGGACGGGAGCATCGGCGATGGCGCGGTACGAGGTGTGTGTGAACGGGCGGCTGTCCGGGCCGGCGCGGAGCGCGTTCGGAGCGCTCGAGGTGCGGACCGTGCCGTCACACACGACGTTGCTCGGGGTCTTCCCCGAGCAGGCCGACCTGCACTCCCTGTTGGAGCTCTGCAGTGACCTGGGCCTGGAGGTGCTCTCGTTGCAGCGCATCTCACCCCTGCCGGGTGAGGAGGAATCGGAGCCGGACGACGACCCTCGTCGGGACGACGTGCCCGCTGTCCGGGAGGTTTGACATGTCTCTGTCCGAGAAGGCCGCGACCACCGCCGGGGAGGCGACCGCGCGGCCGCACCATCGCGAGGGGTGGAGGACCGGTCTCGCGTTCTTCGCCGGGATCATCATGATCGTCGCCGGTGTGTTCGGCGCGATCCAGGGACTCGTGGGGCTGTTCCGCAACGAGGTCTACGTGATCGGCCCCGAGTACGTCTTCTCCTTCGACCTGACGACGTGGGGCTGGGTGCACCTGATCGTCGGGGTCGTCGTGGCGCTGGCCGGCTGCGCCGTGCTCGCGGGCCAGACCTGGGGCCGGGTGGTCGGGATCGTGGTCGTGATCCTGAGCATGGTCGCGAACTTCCTGTTCATCCCGCTGTACCCGCTCTGGTCGCTGCTGATCATCACGCTGGACGTCTTCGTCATCGCGGCGCTCTGCACCTACACCCGGGAGCCCGACACGACGTGAGGCAGGGGCGTCACGGACGCCCGCCCCACCAGCCGATCCGGCCCCGACCGGCACGAACGGTCCGGGCCGGATCTCCCGCGTCCGGGGCCACCCCGCCGCCGGACGGACCATTGCCGCCGTGACTACCCGCTGCTACTGTCCATTAAACGGTTAAGTTAACCGTTTAAGTTCAGACCTACTGCGGAAGGACGGCAGGGTGTCCACACCGATCGAGGACGCGGTCAAGCCCTACGACGGGCCGAGGCTCTACGGGATGGTCGACGACATGATCACCCCGGGTGCGCTCGACCTGGACTGCGACGAACGACTCTGGGTCCCGCAGGGCGAGCACTCGCCCGGGGTCGAGTTCCGGCCGCTGATGTTCCAGCCCGGGGAGGGCAAGTTCGTCAACCTGCTGCGCGTGCGCCGCCAGGGCGTCGTCTCCCGCCACCGGCACGCGGGTGCGGTGCAGGCGTTCACGCTGCGCGGGCGCTGGCACTACCTGGAGTACGACTGGTGGTCCGAGGAGGGCAGCTTCGCCTTCGAGCCCCCCGGCGACGTGCACACCCTCGAGGTGCCGTCCGACTGCCAGGAGATGATCACCCTCTTCATCACGACGGGTGCCTACATCTACGTGGACGCGGACTTCGGGATGCTCGGCATCGAGGACGTCTTCAGCAAGATCGACAAGACCCGCGAGCACTACCGCGACGTCGGTCTCGACGTCGCGCTCGTGGACGACCTGATCCGCTGACCCGCGGGGCCCGCGCCCCCTCCCCGGCGACGTCGCCGGTCCGCGTCACCCGAACTCCAGACGGGATACACAGTCGTGTCCACTGACCACTCCCCCACCGCGCCCCCGCCACGCCAGTCGAGCGTCAAGGTCATCAAGGGTGCCGTGCTCGGCACGATCGTCGAGTACTACGACTTCGGCATCTACGGCTACATGGCCGCCCTGCTGAGCGTGCAGTTCTTCGCCTCCGAGGACCCCAACACCGCGCTGCTGGAGACGTTCGCCGCCTTCGCGGTGGCGTTCTTCCTGCGCATCCCCGGCGGCCTGTTCTTCGGGCACATCGGCGACCGCTACGGCCGCCGCACCGCGCTCACCTGGACGCTGCTGCTGATGGCGGGATCGACGCTGCTCATCGGGCTGCTCCCGACCTACGCGACGCTCGGCATCTGGGCGACGATGCTGCTGATCCTCTGCCGCTGCCTGCAGGGCTTCTCCGCCGGTGGCGAGGTGGGCGGGGCGAACGTGTTCGTCTCCGAGCACGCCCCCACCCGGTGGCGCGGCTTCCAGACCGCCCTGGTCATGGGCGGCATGTACCTGGGTTCGCTGGCGGCGTCGCTGACGGGCCTCGCGATCAGCTCGCTGTTCACCGAGCAGCAGGCGATCGACTGGGCCTGGCGGCTCCCGTTCCTGCTGAGCGCCGTCATCGGGATCATCGGCTTCTACATCCGCAACAACCTGCACGACTCCCCCGAGTTCACCGCGCTCAAGGAGGAGCAGCAGGTCAGCAGCCTGCCGATCACGACGCTGCTGCGGACGTCGTGGAAGACGATCGCACACCTCGTGGCCCTCTACGGGCTGTCCGCCGGTGGCTTCTACACCGCGTCCGTCTACACCGCCACCTACCTGCGGACGACCGCCGGGTTCTCCTCGACCGTGGCCTTCGTCAGCACGAGCCTCGCGCTGGTCCTCGGCATCCTCACCCTGCCGGTCGGCGGCTACCTCGCGGACCGGTTCGGCCGCCGCCCGGTCCTTCTGGCCGGTTCGGGCGCGGGCCTGGTCCTGGCGATCCCGATGTTCCAGCTCATGCAGCTCGGCTCGGTCGGGCTCGCGATGCTCGCCCAGTCGGTCTGCTTCGTCTGCGTGTCGGTCTTCAACAGCGCGCTGTTCGTGACCTTCTCCGAGAGGATGCCGACCCGGGTGCGGTACACCGGCGTCGCCCTGGTCACCAACATCGCGAACTCGACGATGGGCGGCACCGCGCCCTTCATCGCGACCTTCCTTGTCGCGACCACCGCGAACCCGCTCTCACCGTCCTGGTTCTACGCGGCGACCGCACTGCTCTCGCTGGTGGCGGCACTGTTCCTGCGGGAGACCCGCGGCATCGACCTCGCCGGCGTCGGGACCGGCCCGGCGCGCACCGCGGCCGGGGCAGGCCGGGGTGCGTCGTGCTGAGCGCGACCGGGATCGCGGGCCGGAGCGCCCTGGTCACCGGCGCGGCCTCGGGCATCGGTCGGGCGACGGTGCTGGCACTCGCGCGCGACGGCGTGCGCGTCGTCGCCGTCGACCGGCAGCCGGTCGACGAGGTGTGCGCCGCCGTCGCCGCCCGGGGCGGGACCGCCGTCGGCGCCGTCGCCGACGTCGCCGACGACGCGTCGGTCGCGGCCGCCGTCGACCGCGCGGTCACCGGGTTCGGTGGCCTCGACATCGCCGTGCACTGCGCCGGGGTCGTGTCGGAGACCGCGATCGCGGACCTGGAACGCCCGGAGTGGGACCGACAGCTGGACGTCAACCTGACCGGCTCCTACGTCGTCTCCCGGACGGTCCTGCCGCACCTGGTGACGGCCGGGGCGGGCCGGCTGGTGCTGTTCTCCTCGATCGCCGCCCGGGTCGGCGGCGTCAACTCCGGGGCCGCCTACGTGGCGTCCAAGGGCGGGGTCGGGGCGCTCGGCAAGTGGCTGGCCCGCCGGTACGGGGGCGACGGCGTCACCGTGAACATGATCGCGCCGGGCCCCGTGGACTCGCCGATGACCCACGGCCGGGACTACGCGCCGGAGGGCTATCCCGTCCCGCGGATGGGCACGCCCGACGAGCTCGCCGCCGCCGTCGTCTTCCTGGTGTCCGACGCCGCCGCCTGGATCACCGGGCACACGCTCGACGTCAACGGCGGCATCTTCATGAACTGACGTGGCCGTCCGGCCCCGTCGAGAGGAGCGGATCGAAATGGGATGGGCCCTGGTGACCGGCGGTGCGACCGGTATCGGTGCGGCCACGGTGGAACTGCTGGCGACGGGCGGGACCGACGTCGTCTGCGCGGGCATCGACGAGCGGGCCGCGGCCGGGCTGGCGGCGGAACTGGAGGGGAAGGGGCTCCCCGGACGGGTGCGGCCGGCCCGCGTCGACGTCAGCGACGTGGCCTCGGTCCGGGCGTTGTTCGCCGGGCTCGACGAGGCGGGGATCCTGCCGGAACAGCTCGTCAACTGCGCCGGGCTCAACCGCCGCGAGCGGGCGCAGGACGTCCTCGAGGAGAGCTGGACGACCGTCGTCGACGTCAACCTCCACGGAACGTTCGAGGTGTGCCGTGCGTTCGCGGACCGGCTGGTCGCGGCGGGCCGTCCCGGGCGGATCGTGAACATCACCTCGATGCTGGCGCACTACGGGGCACCGGGTTTCGCCTCGTACGCCGCGTCGAAGGGCGGTGTGCTGGCGCTGACGCGGACCCTCGCCGTGGAGTGGGCCCCGCACGGGATCCGGGTCAACGCCGTGAGCCCCGGCTACGTCGCGACCCCGCTCGCCGCGTCGCTGCTCGTCTCGGGCCGGTTCGCCGAGGAGATCAGGGCGCGGACGCCGATGGGCCGGATCGGGTCGGTCGAGGACGTCGCGCCGGTGATCCGGTTCCTGCTCGGCGACGACTCGCGGTTCGTGACCGGCCAGGTCATCCCGGTCGACGGGGGGATCACCGCGGGGGACCTGCGGCTCGGCCCGACCGGCCTGCAGTGACGGCGTCGTAGCCGTCAGGTGGCCGCCCGGCCCGCCCGGGCCGGGCGGGCCGCCGGGGCGCCGCCCTCCCCGGTGGAGTCCCGCAGGACGATCTCGTAGGGCAGCATCCGCCGGATCGGCGGGCCGTCGGCCCCCTCGATCCGGTCGATCAGCATCGTCGCCGCGCACTCCCCCATGACCCGGCGCGGCGCGTTCACCGTGCTCAGCTGCAGCGGTCCGGCGCTGGCGATGCCGGTGCCGTCGAAGCCGGTGATCGCGAGGTCGCCGGGTACGGACAGCCCCGCCTCCCGGGCGTGGTCCCAGGCACCGACGGCGATCACGTCGCTGGCGCAGAGCAGGAGGTCGGTGCCGGGGTGCCGGTCGAGCACGTCCCGGGCGCGGGTGACGCCGGCCTCGCGGGTCAGCGGCCCCCAGACGTCGTCCGGGTTGACGGGCTCGATGCCGCGCTCCGCCAGCGCCTCCCGGAACCCGGCGACGCGGTTCCGCGCCACCACGGACTCCCGGACACCGCTGAGGATCGCGACCGAACGCCGCCCGCCGGCGAGCACCTGCGCGGCGAGCTCGCGGGCGGCGGCCCGGTCGTCGATGCCGACCCAGTCGTTCGGCACCTCGGTCAGCCCCCGGTAGGCCTGGACGCAGGCGACGCCGCGCTCGCGCAGCGAGGCGAGCAGCGGGATGTCCTCGACCGTCACCGAGGTGAGGATCAGTCCGCTGATGTTGCGGTCCACGTGCGAGAGCGCGACCTCGGTCTTGCGGTCCGAGGCCGTGCCGAGGTGGGAGACGAAGACCTCGTAGCCCCGCTCGGCGGCGGCGGACACGGCGGCGCCGGCGATCTCGGTGTAGACCGGGTTCTCGATGTTGTCGAGCAGGATCCCGATGACCTTGGCCGTCCCGGCGCGGAGGTCCTGGGCGATCCGGTTGGGACGGAACCGCAGCTCGGCGGCGATGTCGAGGATCTGCTGGCGCACGGCCGGGCTGACGCCGGGCACACCGTTCAGCGCGTAGGAGACGGCGGCCTTAGACACCCCGGCCCGGGCGGCGATGTCCGCGATCGTCACCCGCCGCCTGCCGTCCGCCACGGCGTCGACGATACCCGGCTGCCCGGGGTGCGCCCTGCTCAGCGGTGCAGGGTCGTCGCCGGCGTGACCCCGTACGCCGCCCGGTACTCGACGGCGAAACGGCCGTGGTGCGGCAGCTGCCAGGCGTCGGCGATCGCCCCGACGGTGTCACCGCGGGTCGGGTCGGCGGCGAGGAGCTCACGGTGTGCGTGGGCGAGGCGGACCCGGCGCAGGTACCGGGTCGGGCTCACGCCGCAGTGCTCCCGGAACGCGTGCTGCAGCCGGCGGCGGCCGACACCGGCCGCGGTGGCGATGTGGTCGCTGGTGATGTCCTCGTGGGCGTGCCGTTCGATGAAGGCGACCGCCCGCCGGACGACCAGCGGCACGCTGTGCCTGCCGGTCACGCCGCCGTCGCGGAGCACGTTCGCCGGGTCGCCGCCGCGTTCGCACTCGGTGACCATCCGCCGGGCGAGTGCCTCCGGCGGACGGTCCTGCTGCCAGCTCAGCATGGCCAGCAGCTCCCCGGCCTGCTTCCCGGTCAGCCCGAACATCCCCATCAGCATCCCGACGGCCCGGTGGTGCGCCGCGGAACGCTGGGGGGCGTCGTGCCGGTGGACGGCGAGGAAGTCGGCGTGGCGCCGCCCGAGGTCCTCGAGGCGCTCCCCGAGCGCCTCGGCACGGCTGCGGGCCAGCCGTGCGCGGGCGCGGACGATCGCCCGGTTCTCAGCGTTGTCCGCCGCGGGGTCGGCCCCTCCGGCGTCGGGGCCCACGGGCTGCGCGAGCAGCTCGGACACCGACTGCAGGAAGGCCTCGACGTTCGCGGCGGCGTCGACCTCGGCCACCCCACCAGGATAGCCGCGCGTGCCGGTGTGACGCAGCAGTCGCGGGCACCGATGACGTGGCCTCAGTCGGACGGCTCGATCTGGTCCATCACGATGATCGCTCCACTGCGCCCCCGCTCGTGGTAACGGAGCGGGGCGACCGCGACCTCGATCCGCACGGTCCGCCCGCGCCGGTTGATCGCGTCGACGACGACGGTCGACCGGTCGGGCCGGCCGTCGGAGCCGGACCGGTCGTCCTCCCGCTCGGTCACGACGACCGGCTCCGCACCGTCCTCGTCGTCCTCGGGACGGCGTTCGGCGAGCGTGTCCCACACGATCGGCCGGATCCGTTCGGTGGGCAGCCCGATGTCGAGGTTGAGCAGGTGGCGGCCCGTCGCCTCGTCCGAACGAAGGCCCCACAGGTCCGCGGCGCGGTGGTTCCAGGCCAGGACCATCAGCTCCGAGTCGACGACCACGACGGCGGAACGCAGGCTCTCCAGCACCGCCTGGAGGAAGTCGTTGGTGCCGTCGAGCTCGGCCGTGCGGTCCCGGAGCTCGTCGTTGATCGACTGGAGCTCGTCGTTGGTGGACTGGAGCTCCTCGTTCATCGTCTCGAGCTCCTCGTTCGTGGACTGGAGCTCCTCGTTGGTGGTCTCCAGCTCCTCGACCGTCGACTGGAGCTCCTCGTTGGTGGTCTCCAGCTCCTCGACCGTCGACTGCAGCTGCTCGTAGGCGGACTCGACCTGCCGGTGGGCCTGCTCCAGCTCCTTGGCGAGCTGGCGGTACCGGCTGACGTCGGTGAAGA
Organism: Pseudonocardia sp. EC080619-01; assembly: GCF_001420995.1. Classification (NCBI taxonomy): domain Bacteria; kingdom Bacillati; phylum Actinomycetota; class Actinomycetes; order Pseudonocardiales; family Pseudonocardiaceae; genus Pseudonocardia; species Pseudonocardia sp. EC080619-01. The sequence goes on from NZ_CP012184.1 coordinate 2,633,196, forward strand.
AGATCGCCGCCGGGGTGCCGCCGTTGCCGTCGACGGGGAGGGGCACGAGCTGGACGTCGAAGTGCATCGTCTCGTTGTTGTGGGTCCACTCGACCTCGTGCAGCACCGCCGAGCCGCGTTGCTGCTGGACCTGGTCCAGGGTCGAGGAGAGCTTCGCGACGCGTGTGAAGAGCTCGAGCTCACCGACGTGCCGTCCGACCTCACGGCCGGAGAGCCCGAGCTGGGTCTCCGCACGGCGGTTGGCGAGTCCGAGCACGCCGTCGGGGGAGACCGCGAGCGTCGCGACCGGGCTGGACATCAGCGTCTCGTCCTCGACCCGCGGCACGCTCGCGGCGTCGTTCGAGAACAGCGGCTCCAGCGACGTCACCCGCAGACCGGGTGAGTCGGACTTCCGGAAGAAGCGGCGCTTGAGGTCCGTCGGCACGAACAGGCGCGTGTGGCTGAGCAGCATCTCGGCCTTGCCCAGGAACAGCGCTCCGCCCGGCTTCAACGCGAAGTGGAACCGGCCCAGCACCTGGGCCTGGGTCTGGGCGTTGAGGTACATCAGGGTGTTGCGGCACACCAGCAGGTCGAGCCGGCCGATCGGGGCGTCCTGGACGAGGTCGTTGCGACCGAAGATCACCGACCGGCGCAGGTCGGGGCGGAACACGTAGCGCTGGCCGTTGCGCTCGAAGTAACGGTCCCGCCACTCGGGGATCACGGCCTCGAGGTCCTTGGCGGTGTAGGCCGCCTGGCGGGCCGTGGCGAGCGCGTCCTCGTCGACGTCCGTCCCGTAGATCTTGACGCGCTCGCGGAAACCCTCCGCACCGAGTGCCTCGGCCAGCAGGATCGCGAGCCCGTAGGTCTCCTCACCGCTGGCGCACCCGGCCGACCACACCCGTACCGGCTCGCCCGGCCGCAGGGTGGCCAGCAACGACGGCAACACGTCGTGCTGCAGGTGCATCCACGAGTCGTGGTCCCGGAAGAACCCGGTCACATTGATCAGGATCGTGTTGAACAGGCGGGCGAACTCGTCCTGGTCGACCTGCAGCCGGTCCAGGTACTCGTCGAGCCCGCTGATCGCCAGCTGCTGCATCCGCCGTTCGATCCGCCGGCGCAGGCTCGACCGCTTGTAGCCGGTGAAGTCGAAGCCGCGCATCTCCTTCAGGAAGTCCAGCAGATGCTCGAACTCCGGGTCGGGCCCCCCGTCGCGGGCCACATCGCTCATTCCGTCCTGCTCCTTCCCCGATCCTCGTCCCCCGCACCGCCCAGGAGCCGCCGGAGCACCCGCGCCGAGCGCACCGCCTCGTCGGCGGCGGCTCGGGCGCGTGCCACCACCCGGTCGGCTCCCTGCTCGGCGGCCGTGGCCGCGATGCGTCGCTGCAGGGCCGCCTTGTCCTCCAGGGCCCGCAGCGCCATGTAGAGAGCAGTCTCCACCGACTGCTCCTGCTGGGCGCCGAGGGCATGCTGCGACCAGGCGTGCCCCACCCGGCACCGGTACCGCGGGAGTCCCCCGTCGTGGATCTCGAACAGCGGACCGGAGCAGTCCGGGCAGGCCAGCCCGGCCGCCGTACCGGCCGCATCGGGAGCAGACATCTCCGAACCCTCCATCCGGGCGATCGCGACCTCCCAGCGCAGCCGGGCCGATCCGTGGCCGGTGGACCGCAGGGGACCGGCGCGGTCGACGACGCCCGGGAGGATGGCGCCGAGCCCGGCCACCGGTCGCACGAACGCACCCGGCACCTGCTCGAGCGTAGCGAGCGGCATGCTCGGGTAGAGCGCCTCGTCGGGTTCCTGGATCATGACCGTCCCGCCGTGGCGCACCACCTCCAGCGCCCCCGACGCGCCGTCGTCGAGCGCCCCGCTGAGGACCACCCCGACCGCGCCCGCCCCGGCGTCCAGGGCCAGCGAACGGAACAGCGGATCGATCGCGGGCCGGTTCCCGTTCTCCTTCGGGCCGCTGCTGAGCACGACCCGGCCCTTGTCCACCATGAGGTGCCGGTCCGGCGGGGCGACGTACAGGCGGCCCGGCAACAGGGTCTCCCCGTCCTGCGCGTGCCCGACCGGCAACCGCCCGCGACGGGCCAGCAGCTGCGGCAGGACGGTCGCGGCGGCCGCCGGCTGGTGCACCGTCACCAGCACCGGGGCCGCGAGCCCGGGCTCCAGCAACGGGACCAGCTCCAGCAGGGCCTCGATCCCGCCGGCCGAGGCCCCGATCGCGATCGCACGCCGCGACGGCGGCCCGGTGCCACCATCCTGCGGCCCGGTCTCCGCCTCGTCCGGCGTCTCCTCGGCCATCTCGCACATCGACAACGTCCTCCGCCCGGAAGGTACTCGGCCGCGGGGACATCGGCCACGGTCCGCCGTCACCCGGAACGCGAGGTCAGGCAGGAGCGAAGAGGTACCCACGGACCAGCGAGCCGTGCGCGGTGCGGACCGACACCACCGCCCACGCGACCACCAGCATGACGTAGAGCGCCGTCGCGGTGACCGCCAGCAGCGGGAGGTGCAGGTGCGCGGCCAGCGCGCTGGTCCCGGTCACGCACGTCCCGACGGGGAACGTGAAGCTCCACCAGGTCAGCGCGAACGGCAGCTTCTGCCGTGCCGTCCGGACGGTGACGGCGGCCGCGATGACCAGCCAGATCATCGCGAAACCCCAGGTCGGAACCCCGTAGAAGATCCCGAACACGTGCGCCCCGGTCGCGTAGGGCTCGCCCAGCACGCCCGCCTGGTCGCCCAGCAGGTTCGCCGCGGTCACCGACTGCCCCAGCGGACCGAGGACGATCCACATCGTCGGTACCGTGGCTGCGGGGCCCGTCCCGTGCACGACCAGCCTGTTCCACACCTGCGGGAGGATCGCCAGCGTCGCGAACAGGCTGATCCCGAACATCGCGTAGCAGGCGACCACCATCGACGCCTGCCACCCGGCCGGGGTGTGCGGCACCAGCAGCGCCCCGTTGGCGGCCGAGACCATCGGCGGCACCACCGGCATCAGCCAGCCGCCGAACGCCGACCCCTGCTCGATCCTGTGGTGGACGATCATCATGTACGGGATCCACGCCGCGGTGACCAGCCCGAGCACGGTGCCGATCCCCCACAGCGTCCAGCCGGTACCGATCGCCCCGGTGGCGCCGGGGAACGGTCCGCCGAACTTCACCGCGCCCGCACCGACGGTCATCACGCCCATCGCGACCGCGCCCCAGAACTGGGCCATGACCGGGTTCCGCGCGTGCCCCAGCGCGACATCGGTGTGGCGGACCCAGTGGACCGCCCACGCGGCGGTCAGCGTCACCAGCAGGAAGGAGGCGAGCAGCCAGATCCCGACCGCGAAGGTGTGCAGGCCGGGGACCTGCACCGGCAGCGTCGCGGCGGCGACACCGACGATGCCGGTGCCCATGATCGACGAGTACCAGTTCGGGCCGATGCCGGAGAAGAGGTCGCCGGGCCGGTCCAGGTCGCGCAGCAGTCCCGCACGGGACAGCCGGTAGCGACCGGTGCCGTGCCCCGTGGTGTCCACGGGGCACTCCCGTGCGGCCGCGGTGCTCAGCTCGGAGGACGTCATGGCCACCACCGTGCGCTCCCGGTGCGGCCCGCGGTAGCGGGGTGGACCTTGTGCCGCCACAATCTCCGCTTGTGCCCCTGCCACCGCGGGTGGCCGATCTCGCGGCCTTCGACCTGCTGCTCAGCGTCGCCGGCCTCGGCAGCATGGGCAAGGCCGCCGCCGCACACGGGGTCAGCCAGGCCGCCGTCAGCGCTCGAATCAAGACCCTCGAGTCCGCACTCGGACTGACCCTGCTGGAGCGCACCACCCGTGGCACCACGCTCACCCGGGACGGTGCACTCGTCGCCGACTGGGCCCGCACCGCCGTCGACGCGGCGCGGGCCATGGACGAGGGCGTCACCGCACTGCGCACCCGGCAGGACGCCCGGCTGCGGGTCGCGGCCAGCCTCACCGTCGCCGAGTACCTGCTGCCCCGGTGGCTGATCGCCCTGCGGGGCCGCCTGCCCGGCACCGGCGTCGCACTGACCTCGCACAACTCCAGCGACGTCCAGGACGACGTGCTCGCCGGCCGGGCCGACCTGGGGTTCGTCGAGGGACCCCGGCACTCCCCCGACCTCGACGAGCAGATCGTCGCCCGCGACCACCTCACCGTCGTCGTCGCCCCCGGCCATCCCTGGGCCGGGCGCCGCGGCGTCACACCGGCCCGGCTCGCCGCCACCGCCCTGATCTCCCGGGAGCGCGGCTCCGGCACCCGCGAGCACCTCGACGAGGCCCTGGACCGGGCCGGGACAGGGGCGCCCGTCGAGCCCGTGCTGGAGCTCGGGTCGACGACGGCGATCAAGAACGCCGCGGCCGACGGCGTCGCACCCGCGGTGCTCAGCTCGCTCGCCGTGGCCGGGGAGCTCGCCGGGGGGACCCTCGTCGCCGTGCCCGTCCGCGGTCTCGCGCTGGACCGCCGCCTCGCCGCGATCTGGCCCCGCGGACGTCCGCCGTCCGGGCCGGCACGGGAGCTCGTCGAGCTCGCCGCGCGGACCGGGACGGGGCGCGGGCGGTAGGCACCGGTGTCGGACCTCCGCCACGGACCTCCGGACGACCCCCTGCGGATCGCGCACGAGTGGCTCGTGAACGACACCCCGGCGATCGTGCACTCGCGGTCGGGTCGCAGGGTCGGGGACTCGCTGGCCTCCGCGCTGGAGGTGCGCGTGATCGAGCTGCGCCACCTCGACGACGTCGTCGGCGGCGCCGACCTCGCCCCGGCCGTACTGCGTGAGCTGGGGGACGCCCGGAGCGTCGTCCGGGAGGGCAGCTACACCCGGGCGACCGGCCGCCGGCTGCTCACCGTCGTCGGCGAACTCGCCCAGCTCGCCGGATGGGTCGCGAGCGACTCCGGCCGCCATGTCGAGGCGCAGCGGGTGTACCTGTCCGGTGTGTCTGCCGCGGACTGCGCCGGGAACTCCTCCCTGGCGGGACAGCTGCTCTCGTCACTGAGCTATCAGATCGCGAACGTCGGCAGCCCCGCCGACGCAGCGCTCCTCGCCCGTTCCGCCGTCGCCGGAGCACACGACGCGACACCGGTCGTCCGGGCATTGCTGCTGGAGCGGGTCGCATGGGCGAGTGCCCGCGCGCGGGACCGGGACGGCACCCGCCGGGCACTGGACGCGGTGGACGACTCCTACGCCGACCGCTCGCCCGGGATCGAGGAACCGGAATGGGTGTACTGGCTGGACCGGGGCGAGATCGACGTCATGGCCGGTCGGTGCCTGATCGAGCTGGGCGACCCCGTCGCTGCCGGCCCCCTGCTCTCCGGCGCCATCGAGTCGTACGCGCCGGAGCACGCGCGCGAGATGGCGCTCTACCGGACATGGCTCGCCGAGGCCTACGCCCGCGCCGGGGTCCACGACGCCGGACGCGCCACGATCGACCGGGCACGCCGATCCGCCCGCGGCGTCCGGTCGGCCCGTCTGGACGCACGGATCGGCGAGGTCGAGCGGTTACTGTCCACGTAGGTCGTCCCCTTCATGTCAAGCCCCTACGTCGGAGCAGGTGGTGCGCATCGACGATTGTTGATGCGCACCACGTGCGTCACATCAGCCTGGCAGTCGAGGCCTAATTCACCCTCCCGCGAAACTCCCTACCCAGAAGCCCCAACACAATAAGAACAAACACGACACTGAATACGACGAAACCGATCTGGCCGACTCCATGATCACGGACTGCCAACCAAAGATGCATGCCGAGCTGCGTGACTCCCACCAGCAACGCGGAAACCAAAATAGTCACTCGCCTACGCGGTGGAGGTCCGGGACCTACCGGCAGTGCTGCTCCGCCAGACTTCGTGTAACTCTTCGTGAATCTGGCAATGCATGCGGAAAGTAGCCCACTGCATACGCTCGACACAGCCGCGAAATACCACGACTCCGTACGGTCCACATCGGCTAGAATGATCGCTATCCCTATTACAAGAAAGATAGTTACACCAACTATCCCTCCAATCAAGATTGCATGCTTCTTTGGCATCCGGCTCCTCCTCTTCGCGGCGCGAAGACCCTAGCTACCCGGAGAGTACGACATCGCACCTTCAAGCAGGGGAACGTTCGCCCTGATCACGAGATTCCGCTGGGCAAAGAGGAGATAGGCAAGTACGCTTCCAAGACCGGTTCGCCAGCGTGAGCAACTACCCTTGGGTGCCGAACTTGAGAGAGGGCGGCACCCATGGATAGCTGGCGACATGATCAGGTGAGCGGGCCACTAGTTCAGCGGCGAACCCATCATGCACACTGCGACATTGAATGCCCCGAGTATCGGACCGCCCACGAGACCGATTACTGCATCTCCGGCAGCCCCGCTGACCAGGCCGAGGACAGGAAATTCGGACTGCCCTCCCGCTGCTCCGGCAAGCGCAGCTCGCGCGGTCCCAACTATGACCCCTGCACCGCTCTTCAACAGCTCCCCGGTGCACACCGGAAATAGGCCGCTCGGGTCGGAGAAATTGCACGGATTGCTGGCGGCGAAAGAGTAGACGCCGTACTCGACGCTGTACGGCCCGCCGATTCCGCTCCGGTTGCTCTAGCCGTCGCCGCTCGCTCCGGGCGTGCCGATGGAGTCGGGCTGGGTGAATCGCCCGAGACGGGCGTCGTACCAACGGTGTCCGAACTGGGTGTGCGCTGGCGAATTCACGAAGAACCCACCCTGGAAGCGGATGAAGTTGTCGGCCTGGCCAGAATCGGCACCGAACGATGCGGTGCGTGTCCCGTCGCCGCGGGCGTGCCCGGCGACGCTATCCTGGCGGTCGAGTTCGAAGTAGTGCGGTGAAGTGGCCGCAGCGGCAGCTCGCGAAAGTCTAGGCGATGGCAATCGAATGCCGCCGCCATTCGATCGAGTGGCAGCGGCATTCAATCTACTTGTCGGGTCACCTCGTTCTCGCATCGTAGATTAGCGCACCAATTGCGCATACGAGAACTACAGCGGAAGGCGCTAAGCTCGCCACGCTTGACCCCTGCCATACAAGTAAAGCCATCGATCCGATGCCGCCAATCACCACGACGATGAACAGGAAACGCGCGACAGCATGCACAGCAGATTCCCTCCGTTAGATCAGTCCCGGTGATCCGCTACAGACGCGGGCCGCGTTGTAAACGTTCAGTGTAGCCGATCCCCCTGCCCCAATTGCGACAAGAAGGTACACGGGCAGAACAGCCCCTCCGGTACCGATGACGGATCCAATTGCAGCCAGAGTGATTAGCACCGCGTTGGCTGCACGCAGCGCGCACTGACTCGCATCAGGAGGTGCTAGTCCGCTGGGGTCGGAGAAGTTGCACGGATTGCTTCCAGCGAAGGAGTACACGGAGTGCTCGACGCTGTAGGGTCCGCCGATTCCGTTGCGATTGCTCTGTCCGTCGCCGCTGGCGCCGGGTGTGCCGATGGGGTCGGGTTGGGTGAAGCGTCCGAGGCGGGAGTCGTACCAGCGGTGTCCGAACTGGGTGTGGGCGGGCGAATTGACGAAGAATCCGCCCTGGAAGCCGATGAAGTTGTCGGCCTGCGCGGAGTCGGCACCGGAGACACGCTCGTAGCTACCGAAGGGCTGGTAGCGGAACGATGCGGTGCGTGTCCCGTCGCCGCGGGTGTGCCCGGTGACCGAACCCTGGTGGTCGAGTTCGAAGTAGCGCAGGGACCGGTCGGGGTTGCGCTGCACGACCGGCGTCCCGGACGGGTCCCGGCTGACCGAGTGCCGCACACCGAGCAGGCCGGCCTTGGCTGTCATGCCCAACGCGGTCTGGGTGACGTCGTACCGCTGCCCCCGCCCACCACTCGCAGCACGGGAGGTGACCTGCTGGATCTGGGTGGTGTCGGCGGTGTCGTAGCTGACCTGGAAGTTCTGCTGCGTGGTGTCCTGACGCTGGATCTGCTGGTTGGTCGAGCTGTACCCGGCGGTGCCGCCGAGGCCCTGGGTGATGTTGCCCTGCCCGTCGGAGGCGATGTTCGTGTTGCCGACGCGGGTGACCTGGTTGGCCGCGTTGTAGGTCATCGCGGTGCCCTGGAAGTCGGTGATGTTCCCGGACTTGTCATAGGCGTAGCTGTAGGTCGCGCCACCACTGGTGGCGGCGCGCGTGAGCTGCCCGGCGCCGTCGTAGGTGTAGCGGGTGGTGGCACCGCCCGGTTCACCGACCGACTGGACCAGGTCGGTGTCGCCGCGGGAACCGCCGTAGTCGTACGAGCGGACCTCGTTGCCTCCGCGGGCGTAGTTGGTGATCCTTGTCAGGCGCTGGGACTTGTCGAACTCCCGCAGCGCGCCCTGGCCGTTGGGGTACTGGATGCGGGTCCGGTTGCCGTCGCGGTCGTAGGTGTAGCGGGTGACCCCGCCCGCGAGGTCGGTGAGCTCGGTGAGGTCGTTGGCCGGGTTGTAGCGGTAGCTGGTGGTGCCGCCGCCGTCGCGCAGTGAGGCGAGGTTGTTGTTCGCGTCGTAGGTGTAGACGACGGTGTCGGTGGCGACGATCCCTCCGCCGCGGCGTACATCGGTGAGCACCTGGTTGCGCGGGCTGTAGGTGAACTGCTTCGTCGTGGCGGCGAAGTAGTTAGCGATCTTGTTGCCGTTGGCGTCGAAGTCGGTCTGCTGGACGACCTTGTCCCCGGTGCCGGTCTGCTCGGAGAGCTGGACGACGCGGTCGGCGGCGTCGTAGGCGTACTCGATCGTCTTTCCGTTGCCGTCACGCACGGAGGTGATGCGGCTGCGGGAGTCGTAGGTGTAGCGGACCGGCTGCCGCCTGGCGGGCGGGGTGACGGTGGTCAGCCGGCCCTGGTCGTCGTAGGCGTAGGCGGTCTTCGAGCCGCGGCCGTCGGTGGAGTCCTTGACGGTGCCGTTGTCGTTGTAGGTCCGCTCGATGCCCTGGCCGGTGGCAGCGTTCTTGACCGTCAGCGGGTTGCCGGCGGCGTCGTAGGTCATCGTGGTCCGGCGGCCCTCGGAGTCGGTCACCGAGGTCGGCGCGTTCGGGTTCGCCCCGTCGGTGTAGCCGATGGCGTTGCGGGCTCCGGTGGGGAGCTGGGTACCGACGAGGTTGTTGTTCGGGTCGAACGAGGCGGTGGTGACGTTCCCCCCGACCGAGGTCGTGGTGTTGACGTCCGAGTTGGCGGTCCAGGTGTCGGACTGTTCCCGGCCCAGCGGGTCCTTGGCCTTGGTCTGCCGGCCCTCGTCGTCGAAGGTGTAGGTCGAGGTTCCCCCCAGCCGGGTTGGTCGACCTGGTCTCGGTGTCGGAGGTGTACTCGTAGGTGGTGACCGCGCGGTCGTCCTGCAGTACCCCGGTCTCGCGGGGCTCGTCGACGGCGACCACGCGGCGCTGGTCGTCGTAGCGCAGGCGGTACTCGTTGCCGTTCGGGTCGGTGATCGTGGTCAGGTTCCCGGTGTCGTCGTAGCCGTAGGCCACGCGCTTGCCCGACGGATCCCGGAACCCGGTGTGCCGGCCTGCGAGGTCGTAGTCGTACGGGCCGTACTCGTAGCCGGTGGGGTCGGTCATCCTCGTGACCCGCCCGGCCACGTCGTAGGCGAACGTCGTCACCGCGCCGCGGGTGTCCTCGATCGAGGCCAGCGTGCCGGTGGGGTTGTAGCGGTAGCGGGTCGTGTTGTCGTTGCGGTCGACCTGGCTGGTGAAGAACCCGTTGTCGTCGAAGCGCCACCTCTCCTTCGACTTGTCGAACCTCAGCTCGTACCCGTCGTCGGTCCTGGTGAGCGTCGCGTTCGCGCCCGAAGGGCTCCTGAAGCCGTCGCCATCGCGGGTGTAGTCCTGCCGGTAGCCGGTCGGACCCTGCAGCACGACCTTGCCCGGGTCCGACACCTCCAGGCCGACGTCGCGGCCGGTGGTCATCGTCCAGCGCTGCCCGAAGCTGCCCCGATTGGTGGCCTGGTTGTTGTAGACGTGGTTGACCGCGGTGTTCAGTCCCGTCCCGGCGAAGGCGAGGTCCTTGTTGCGGACCACGAGGTTGCCGTTGGCCAGGTTGACCAGCACCTCCATCCGGTCGCCGAGCGCGCGCCGCTCCAGCGGGTAGAACGCCTGCGTGCCCAGGCCGGGCTTCTTCGTCTGGTCCGACGGGACGACCGGGACGTCGGTCGGCAGACCCTGGCTCGACCCGGCCGTCCACGGCGCGGGCGCGGCACCACCGATCAGCACCCGGTTGATCTCCGCCGGGGGCGTGAAGATGGCGGCCGGGTTCGGCGGCTTGAACCCCGCCGCGCCCGGTCCGGGTTCCTGCGCCGCGGCCTCGGGTACCGGCACCCCGGGGAGGGACACGAACCCGGAGAACAGCACCGCCGCAGCGGTCGTCACGACCGTCGCGCGTGCCGCCGCCCGCTTCCACGACCGCCGCGTCGCCCGCGACGAGCTGCCCGGATCCCCCCTCCCGGAACCGCAGGGCGACGGGGGCGATGTGGACATGGGTGTACCCGAAGCACTCATGGCAGGTATTTCCTTTCCGCAAGGAAAAATCGTCGGACGTGCATCGAGAAATGCACGGGAAGGCAGAACTAGTACGCGGCCGTCCGGCGGTACGCCAGCCCTGACAGGACGACAGGACAGTTCTTCACTCGCTTTTACCACTCGCTGCCGCTGGGTACATCGCATTTCCTTGCACAGCCCTGAAAGGAAAGGTGACCACACCGAGCGGCCGCGCCCGGTCACGGCCGGTCATTACCGCAGGCAGATGATCCGGACAGCAACCCGGAGACGTTGCGCCGCAACAGGAAGTTCAGGTCGTCGGGTAGCGATCAAGACGTGACCGGCGCTAGGAAGTGCCCGACGGCCAGCGAAGGAGACGGGAATGACGGAGCCGCACCGCGCCACCCCATGTGGATACCCGGGCTGCACCAGCCACGCCCGTCCCGGACCGGGACGCGGACGCCCGCCCGCCTACTGTGACGACCCCGGCCATACCCCGTTGCGCGCCCTGCGGAAGCGCCAACAGCTCCACGAACAGCACGAACGCGGCGCCGCCCGTCCCGGAGACGGGGAGCAGCTCCGCGCGGCGCAGGCCCTCAACGCGACACTGGCGCGTCAACTCCAGCACGCCATCGCGGAACTCGAACGGGCTCGCGCCGAAGTGCGCGCCCTCCGGGACCGTATCGAGGCCGGAACATTTCGCAGCGGCATCCGACTCCCCGATCAACGCCGCGGGCCGACGTCACGATGGCACACTGCCGGCCGCGACAGCCGACGACCTGACGGTCGAGACTGAACAACGCGGACCACATCGCCACTCGATTCGTTTCACCACTTTCGCAATCAAATCGGAAAACTCTCCCCTGCGGGCCATCCCGGCATTTACTGTGCGATCTCCGACCCGCTGGACGCCGATCGCGATTCCTGCCCTCGGAATCTCCGGACGGCACGACGAAGGAGTTCGACGTGTCCCCGATCGCTCGGACAACCCATGGGGCCCCGCCGCCGACCGGGAAGCCCCACCGACCGGGCCGAGCGATCCGGGTCGCCGTCGCCGTGATCTCACCCGGACTGCTCGTCCTGCCCGCCGCATCAGCCGCGGGACCTTCCCCGGTCGCTCCTGCGGACCAGCAATCGGTCTCCGCGATCGCCGGACCCGCGGGGTCGAGCGGGGCCCCCTCGACCTCGGCGGCCGAGGTCGTCTCCTCGCGGTCGTCTCCGACCGCGGCCCGCGTGGCGGTGCCTGCGTCCATGACCACGGCGCTGCCCGGCCGGAGCGCGACGATCGCCGTCGAGGTGGCGATGGAGCAGATCGGACTGCCCTACGTCTGGGGCGGCAACGGCCCCGAGAACGGCCACCGTGGCTTCGACTGCTCCGGGCTGACCACCTTCGCCTACGGCAAGGCCGGCGTCGCACTGCCCCGCACCGCGCACACCCAGTTCCGCCGCGGCCCGCGCGTCCCCGCCGGTGCGCCACTCCGGCCCGGCGACCTCGTCTTCTACGGGACCCTCGCCAAGGTCCGGCACGTCGGCATGTACATCGGCCAGGGACGCATGGTCAACGCTCCGACCTTCGGCAAGCCGGTCCGGACCGCCTGGTACCGGTGGGACGGCGATGCGTACCTGGGCGCCACCCGCCCCGCGGCGGAGGACGGTGCCGCAGCCACTCCCGACCCTGCCGTGCCCGCCGTACCGGACCCCGCGATCCCCGACGACCCCGACTTCCGGGCGCCCGCCGCACCACCACTCGTGGCTCCGACGGCCCCACCAGCATCGCAGCCCGCGGAGGCCGGTTCGACAGCGTTCAGCGCGGCGGCAGCCCGACGACCGGCTCACGCCGCACCCGTCACACCGCGGCCGGTACCGGTAACACGAGCCGAAGGCGCGCGCCCGGCGGCGCCGGCACCGACGACGGGCCCTGCCCCGTCCGGACCGTCCCGCACTCCGCCACCGACGACGTCACCGGCGCCGACCGCGGAACCCGTACCTGCGGCCGCCCCGAGCACTGCACCCCCGACCACCGGGACGACGGGCTCACCCACGGCACCGGTGCCGGCTCCGCGCACCCTCGTGGACACCTCACGAACGGTCGGGCTCGTCGGAGCCACGACCCGGGCGGACGGGCTCCCGTCCGTGGACGACGGCTGGGTGCGCACCGACCGGTGGCTCGTGCGCCTCGCCGTCGATGTCGACACACCGGTCGGGGGTGTCCTCCACGTGGACTTCGCCGACGGGAACCGCGAGACGTTCACCGTCGCCGGCCGCACACGAGGCGCACCGGAGGATCTCGCCACCGTCGTCGGCGCACTGGCGATCGTGACCCCCGACGGCGACGGCACCTGGACCATCGTGTCCGCCCGCCGACCGGCGCCCGGGCCCGCAGCGACTGCGGGCCGGCCCCGCTAGGCGACCGGCGCCGGCGTGCGCTCCGGCAGGCGCGACGGCGTCGTCCGCGCGGGGCCGGTCCGGCGGGTGGCCCACCAGACGACGGCGGTGAGCACGACGACGGTGATCGTGGGGACGAGCTGGTAGGCGGTCCCCACGGTCTCCGAGCGGCCCTGCAGCGCCGCACCGAGGTCGATCCGCAGGTACGGCGCGGCGGCGAGGGACAGCGTGTTCAGGACGGCGTGGAGCATGACCGCGATCTCCAGACCCCCGGTACGCCAGGTGATGACGGCCAGCCCGCCGAACAGGACCAGGTACCAGAGCACGAGGTACGCGTCGGTCGCCCCGTGCACCAGGGTGAACAGCACGCTGGACACGACGATCCCGAGGACCAGGCCGGCGCGCCGCCCCCGGGTCCAGCCGCCGACCACCCGGAGAAGCAGCCCGCGCACGCCGTACTCCTCCCCCGCCGCCTGCAACGGGGTGAGCAGCAGGGTGGCCAGCAGGATGGCGACGAGGTCGGTGTGCGACCAGGGGCTCTCCTCGACCGGCGTCGCGAAGCCCAGCAGGACGACGACCACCCAGACCGGCCCGAGCACGAGCAGCGCCCTACCGAACAGGCCGAAGCGGAACCGTGAGGTCACCGAGTGCAGCGACGCCCCGGGCACGCCGTAGAGCAGGCGCTGGACGAGCATGCTCCAGGGGGCGAGCAGGTAGTCGGTGCCCCCGGCAGCGGGCGGGCTGTTCCCGAGCCGGACGTCGACGAGCGCGAGCCCCTGGCCGATGACCGTCGGGAACAGCACGAACCCGGCCGCCAGCAGGACGATCGCGAGGATCCCCCGCCCGACCCGCCGTCTCTCGCCGGCGAGCACCCGGTGGTACTCCACCCCGGCGGGCACCGCCGGGTCGTTCCTCGGCGCGCCGTCGTCCATCAGCCAGTTCGGTGCGGTCGTCATGTCCTGGTCCCCCTCGTCGTGGTGGTCCGGGCCGCGGCTCAGCTGACGGCCTGGACGACACCGCCGACGACGAGGGCGGTGATGGTCGTCCACAGGACGATCGCGACCGCCTGCCAGACCAGGATCCGGGCCCGGCCCACACCGGACGCGGCGAGCATGGTGGCCGTGAAGTGGGTGGGCAGCAGCAGCGGGCCGAGCAGGCTCACGCCGGGGACGCCGTAGCGCTCGTAGGCGCGCTGGAACTTCGCCCGGCGCGCGGACCCCCGGTCCCGGCCGTCGCCCGGGACCGCCGCGGGGTGCGGTGCGGCGCCGCCGACCGTGGCGCCCTGGCGGGCGCGCGCCGCCGTGCGGTGGCGGTTCACCACGGCGTCCCGGGCGCCCGCACCGAGCAGCACCAGGGCGGCGACGACGACGAAGTTCCCGATCATCGCGGCGACCGCGGCGACGGCGGGGTGGATGCCGCCGAGGATGCCGATCGCGGCACCGCCCTCCCCCTCGACGAACGGGATGGCGCCGGCGAACGCCGCGATCAGCGGCTGCAGCGGCTCGGGCACCTGGCCCACGAGGTTCTGGAGGGTCTCGAAGAGGTTCACGGCGGGCTCCTGTGCTGGGCGGCGGGGCGGTTCCCCGGCGCTGTGTCCAGTTCAGACGCCGGGCGCGCCCGCCAGAAGTGCCTGGCCGTCATCGGGATCCGGGAGCTTTCGCTGTCCGATCCGTGACATCTGTCATGGTCGTAGGCTGAGCGGATGGAGCGGACGGCCGAGCGCGCCGCGTCGACGGCCGTCGACGCGCGTCGCGCCGTCCGGCTCAGCCGGGGCATCACCGTCACCTGGTGGTACATGGCCCTGGCGGTCGTCGTCTTCGAGCTGTTCGTCGTGGCCCTGTCGATCAACGCGCTCGCCGGGTCCGGCACCGGGCCGGTGCCGACCGGTGTGATCGCCGCGACCGGGGTGGTGTGGTTCCTGACGACGCTGCTCCCGCTGCACGACTACCGGCGCCGGTCCGACGCCGTGTCGCTGGTGGTCCGGCGCCGGCACCTCGCACCGCTGGTGACCGGTGCGGTCTTCGGGCTCGCGGCCGGAGTCGCCCTCGATCTCTGGGTGCTGGGCGCACTCCCGGTGCTGCAGGCCGCGGTGCTGCTGAACTGGCCGTCCGGGACACGGGCCCGGCTGGTGCTGGCGGCGACCGCTCTGCTCGTGGCGCTGGCGGTGATCGACTCCCGGCTCACGCTCGCGGAGAACGGCGCTCCGAACTGGACCCAGCTGGTCTTCCTGTGCACCGTCCTCCCGGCGATCACCGTGTCGTCGCTGTGGTGGTGGGACGTCATCGAGGCACTGGACCGGGCACGGGTGTCGGAGGCGCGGCTCGCGGCGGCCCAGGAGCGGCTGCGGGTCGCGACGGACGTCCACGACCTGCAGGGACACCATCTCCAGGTCGTCGCTCTGCAGCTGGAGCTGGCCGAGCGGCTCCTGCCGGGCGACCCGGACGCCGGCATGGCGCAGCTGGCGGCGGCGCGGGTGAGCGTCGACGAGGCGCGGCAGGGCACCCGGGACCTGGCCACCCGGTTCCGCTCCGTGCCGCTGGCCGACGAGCTCGCCAACGCGGTGGACCTGCTGCGCGCGGCGGGCACGAACGCCGTGGCCGAGGTGGATCCGGACGCGGCGGCGGCGCCGGCCGGGACCCTCGGCCCGGTGGTCCGCGAGACGACGACCAACGCGCTGCGCCACGGGGGCGGCGGCTGGGCCCGGCTGCGCCTGACCCGCACGGACGGCACCTGGCGCTACGAGATCTCCAACGACGTCACCGGCCGCCCGTCCGACGACACCGGCGGGTCCGGGCTGGACGGGATCGCGCGCCGGGCGGCGGAGGGGGGCGGTGACCTCGAGGTACGGCGGGACGACTCGGTGTTCACCGTCGTCGTCACCGTGCCCGCCGACGTACGGGAGGCCGGATGATCCGGGTACTGCTCGCCGACGACGAGGGGATGATCCGGTCCGCGCTGGCCGCGCTGCTGTGCCTGGAGCCGGACATCGACGTCGTGGCGGAGTGCCCCGACGGTGCGGAGGCCGTCACCGAGGCGCAGCGGCTGCGGCCGGACGTCTGTCTTCTCGACCTGGAGATGCCGCAGCTCGACGGCGTCGAGGTCACCGAGCGGCTGACCCGCAGCACCGCCACCCGGTGCGTGATCGTCACGCGGCACGCGCGGCCGGGGGTACTGCGCCGGGCGCTGGCCTCGGGGGCGGCCGGGTTCCTGCCCAAGTCCCGCAGCGCCGACGAGGTCGCGGCCGTCATCCGGCGCGCGGCCGCCGGCGAGCGGTACGTCGATCCGGAGATCGCGGCCGACGCCCTCAGTGACGAACGCTCCCCGCTGACCGACCGCGAGCTCGACGTCCTGCGGGCCGGACGGCGCGGGGAGTCGACCCAGCAGATCGCGCGCGCCCTGTCCCTGGCCCCGGGCACGGTCCGGAACCACATCTCGGCGGGGCTGCGCAAGCTCGCCGTCGACACGCGTCAGCAGGCCGTCCTCGTCGCGGAGGAGCGGGGCTGGATCTGACCGCGGACTCCCGAACGACGACGAAGGCCCTCCTGGTCGGGAGGGCCTTCGCTGTGTGTGCGCCCGAAGGGATTCGAACCCCTAACCTTCTGATCCGTAGTCAGATGCTCTATCCGTTGAGCTACGGGCGCGTGCTCTTCTTCAGTTGTCGGCCGCCGGTCCGATCTCGTTCCGCCGTGCCGGTGCGGAGGCTCCGGGATTTGAACCCGGGATGGGGGGTTACCCCAAACCGCATTAGCAGTGCGGCGCCATAGACCAGACTAGGCGAAGCCTCCCCGGTGCCTCACGGCCACCAGCGAGGACAACACTACACGGCACCCTGACCGGGCCGGAACCGGGGTCGGGCGATCACCCGGGACCCCGGTCCGGCGCTGATCAGCGCCCTGCCATGGCCACGAACGGGGCCAGCGAGTCCGGGTTCTGGAGCGCCCCGGAGGACACCGCCTTCGCCGGATCGGTGCCGGAGAGGATCTTCTTCACCGGGACCTCGCACTTCTTGCCGTTCAGCGTCCGCGGCACCGCGTCGACGACGACGAACCGGTCCGGTACGTGCCGCGGCGAGAGCTCCTTGCGCAGCGCCGTGCGGAGCGCCGGCTCGACGTCGTCGAGGGACACGCCGTCGTCGAGCACCAGGAAGCAGAGCAGCGCGCCCTCCTCCCGCGCGCCCAGCGCGGTGGTGTCGATGACCAGGCAGTCTGCGACGCCGTCGAAGTTCTCGACGACCGAGTAGAAGTCGGCCGTCCCCATCCGCACCCCGCCGCGGTTCAGCGTCGAGTCCGACCGGCCGTAGATCACGTAGGAGCCGCGGGGGGTCCGGCGCACCCAGTCGCCGTGCCGCCACTTCCCGGGGAAGTCCTCGTAGTAGGACTCGCGCAGCCGGGTGCCGTCCGGGTCGTTCCAGAACATCACCGGCATCGACGGCGTCGGCGTCGTGATGACCAGCTCGCCGACGTCGTCGAGCAGGTCGGTCCCGTCCTCGCCGTAGGACCGGACGTCGGCGCCCAGCGCCGCGCAGGACAGCTCACCGAGCCACACCGGGACGGTCGGGGCGCTGGTCAGGAACGCCGCGCACACGTCGGTGCCGCCCGACACCGAGCAGATCTGGATGTGCTTCCCGGCCGCGTCACCGATCCAGCGGAAACCCTCGACCGACAGCGGCGCCCCGGTGGAGCCGAGCGCCTTCATCGCGGACAGGTCGTGGTCGTCGCCGGGACGCAGGCCGGCCTTCATGCAGGACTGGACGTACGGGGCGGACACCCCGAACAGCGACACCCGGTGCTTCGCGGCGAGCGCCCAGAGCGCACCCAGGTCCGGGTGCCCGGGGCTGCCGTCGAACATCACGACCGTCGCGCCCACCAGCAGGCCGCCGACGAGGAAGTTCCACATCATCCAGCCGGTGGTGGTGAACCAGAAGAACCGCTCCCCGGGCCCCAGGCCGTGCTGCAGCCGCATCGCCTTGAGGTGCTCCAGCACGATGCCGCCGTGCCCGTGCACGATGCCCTTCGGCAGTCCGGTCGTGCCGGACGAGTAGAGCACCCACAGCGGGTGGTCGAACGGGACGGCGGTGAACTCCAGCGGGCCGGCCTCGGCGGTGAACTCCGACCAGGACACGGTGCCGTCGAGGGTCGCGTCCGGGTCCAGGTACGGCACCAGGACGGTCGCGCGCAACGACGGCATCTGCTGCTGCAGCGACGCCACGTTGGACCGGATGTCGAAGCCCTTGCCGTTGTAGCGGTAGCCGTCGACCGCGACGAGCACCGTGGGCTCGATCTGGGCGAACCGGTCGTGCACCGCACGGGCGCCGAAGTCCGGCGAGCACGACGACCAGATCGCGCCCAGGCTGGCCGTGGCGAGGAATGCGACGAGGGTCTCGACCGAGTTCGGCGCCAGCGCGACGACCCGGTCACCCGTCCCCACCCCGGCCCGGGCCAGGCCGGCCCGGGCGCGCGCGACCTGGTCGCGCAGCTCGGCGTGGGTGACGGTGCGCTCCAGGCCGTCCTCGCGGACGAACTCGACGGCCACGTCGTCGTCCGCGCGGCCGGGGCCGGGGGTGAGGGCGTGCTCGGCGTAGTTCAGCGTCGACCCCGGGAACCACTGCGCGCCCGGCATGTCCCGCGCACCGAGGGTCGCGGTGGGCCGGTCGTGGAAGATCACGCCGGAGTACTCGGCGACCGCCGACCAGAACGCCTCGAGGTCGGACACCGACCAGGCGTGCAGCTGCGCGTAGTCCGTGACGTCGGTGATCGGCGCCCCGCGTGAGTCGCGGGCCCACGTGGCGAACGCGACGATCTCGGTGTGCGGCACCTGTTCCGGGTCGGGCCGCCACAGGAGCTCGGGGATCTCCGGGTCGGTCACGGTCTGCGCTGACGACATGGATCCAGCTTCCCCGACCGGGCGGCCCGCGCACCAGTGGTCGCCGGACACACCCCGGCCGCCGTGCTGGGGCGGGACCACACCGCGGGCGCCGGGCGGGTCAGCGGAGGTGGGCGTCGTACCAGTTGAGGACGCGCTCCCACGCCTCGGCGGCGGACTCGGGGTCGTCGTCGAACCGGTAGCCGGTGGAGGGGAACACGACGAGATCGGTCGCCACCCCCGACGACTCGGCGGCCTCGCGCAACCGGGCGACGGCGGCGCTGTCGGCGGCCTCCGAGTAGATCCCCAGCCACGGGCAGGTCAGCTCGGGCGCGGTCTCCACCAGCGCGGGGACGCTGTGCGACGGGGACCGTTCGACCCCCTCACCCGCCACGGTGACGGCGGCGCCGAGGGTCCGGTTCGCCGCGACGTGCAACGCCACCGTTCCGCCGATGTCGAACCCGAGGACGCCCATCCGGTCGGGCTCGATGCCGTTGTCCGCCAGCCAGCCGAACGCGGTCTCGCAGTCGTCCATCACCTGCTGCGGCTCCAGGCGGCCGAGCTGCTCGGCGACCTCGGTGTCGCTGCCCGCGCCGAGGTCGTCGGCGTCGTCACGGTGGTAGAGGTGCGGGGCGACGGCCAGCCAGCCGTCGCCGGCCAGCCCGGTCACCAGCAGCCGCACGGAGTCGGTGACGCCGCGGGCCTCCTGCAGCACGACGACGCCGCCGCGGGCCGGGCCGTCCGGCTCGCCGACCGTGAGCCGTAGCTCGCTCCCGTCGGTCAGCGGAACGCCCTCGGTCCGGATCCCCGTACTCATGGGGTCACTCAACCAGAGCAGCCGCCCGTGTTTCGACCCCCGAGAGCTACCGTTGCCCACATGACGCTGATCCGTCCCGATCTGGACACCCTGCCCGCGTACGTGCCGGGTCGCACCGTCCCCGGGGCGATCAAGCTGGCCAGCAACGAGGTCGCCGAGCCACCGGCCCCGGCCGTCCTGGAGGCGATCACCCGGGCCGCCGCGAACGGCAACCGCTACCCCGATCTGGGGGTCGTCGAGCTGTCCGGGCGGATCGCGGAGCTGCACGGCCTCGCGCCGGAGCGGGTCGCGGTCGGCTGCGGATCGGTGACGCTCTGCCAGCAGCTGGTGCAGGTCACCTGCCGCACCGGCGACGAGGTGCTCTTCGCCTGGCGCTCGTTCGAGGCCTACCCGATCGTGACCCGGATCGGCGGCGCCGAGGTCCGCACCGTGCCGCTCGACGACGGCCACCGCCACGACCTCGACGCGATGGCCGCCGCGATCACCGACCGGACCCGGCTGGTGTTCGTGTGCAGCCCGAACAACCCGACCGGGCCCGCCGTCCACCGCGACGAGTTCGAGCGCTTCCTCTCCGCGGTGCCGTCGGACGTGCTGGTGGCGCTGGACGAGGCGTACGCGGAGTACGTCACCGATCCCGACGCCGTCACCGGTCGCCCGCTGCTCGACGCGCACCCGAACCTCGTGGTGCTGCGGACCTTCTCGAAGGCCTACCGGATGGCCGGGCTCCGGGTCGGCTACGCGCTGGCGTCGGAGGAGGTGGCGACGGCGCTGCGCAAGGTCGCTCCGCCGTTCGGAGTCAGCTCGGTGGCCCAGGCCGGCGCGATCGCCGCGCTGGAGCACCGGGAGGAGATCCTCGCGGGGTGCGCGGGCGTCGTCCGCGAGCGCGACCGGGTCGCCGCCGGCCTGCGCGGCCTCGGGTTCACCGTGCCGGAGACGCAGGCCAACTTCGTGTGGCTGCCGCTCGGCGAGCGGGCCGCGGACTTCGCGGCCCACTGCGCCGAACGGAAGGTGATCGTGCGTCCGTTCCAGCCGGACGGCGTCCGGGTGTCGGTGTCCACCCCGGAGGAGAACGACGTGCTGCTCGACGCCGCGTCGTCGTTCCCCGCCGGGGACGGCGCCCGCTAACCGTCCAGCTGGTAGCCGGCACCGCGGACGGTCCGGATGCGCTCCGGACCGATCTTGCGGCGCAGGTAGGAGATGTAGACCTGCACCAGGTTCGGCGAGGCGGGTTCGGACCAGGCGCGGCGGGCCAGCTCGTCGTGGGTGACGACCTCGCCCGCCCGCTCGGCGAGCGCCAGGAGCAGCGCGTACTCGGTCGGTGAGAGCGCGACCCGCCTGCCGTCGGCGAAGACCTGGCCGGCGTCGACGTCCACGGACAGCCCGCCGTGCCCGAGCACGGTCGGGGCCGGGAGCCCGGCGGCGGCGCGCAGCCGCAGCCGGATCCGCGCGGCCAGCTCGTCGGGGACGAACGGCCGGATGAGGAAGTCGTCGCGGTCACCGCGGAGCAGGCCGAGCACGGTGGCCCGCCGTTCGCGCGGAACGACCGTGATCACCGGTGTCGGCGGGGACTCGGCCTGCACCGCGCCGAGCAGCACCGCCGGATCGGGGCCGGGCAGGTCCATGTCGAGGACGAGCAGGTCGGTGCCACCGGCACGGACGGCGTCGAGCAGCTCGATGCCGTCCGCGGCGACGGTCAGGTCGACACCCTCCGCCGCCAGGTCCTGCCGCAGTCCGCGACCGAGCGAGACCGAGGTCGTGGACGGCGGTAGGGCGAGGAGGACGGAGAGGGGGCGGACCGGGGAGCGGGGCGCCGGGACGGAGATGGACGGGGCGACGGGGGGAGCGTTGTCGTTCACAGGTCCTGGGGCGGGGTTCGGGGGGATGGGGGGAGCATCGGGCCCACTCTGGCGCGACCGGAAGTCGGTCACAATCGGCTAACGGTGCGACAGAGAGTGTTCGCGTCCGCCTATCGGACCAACCTGAGAGTGCGACTGCTCCATTCGGAGCAGAGTCATTACCGTTTCTGCGAGATCTTGCTGATCGTCGTGTCCCGACGACCTGTCGGCGCCGGAGAGCAACCACCTCTCTCAGCGAGGGTGTTCACGCACGGTCACCCTACCTAGAGTCCCTCCTCATGCGACGGAAGAGTTCCGCTGCGGCTGATCGGATCGACCCCCGGGATCTGATCGAGCGGGTTGCCGCAGAGCACAGCTCCCCCTCTGTGCCGTCCCCACGGGCCGGGCGCTCCGCGTCCGCTGCCGTACCCGCGTCGACCCTGCTGCAGGAACCGGTGACCGCCTCCGGGCGTCACCGTGCCCGCCGCGCCGGGGACGGTGACGACACCGGTGCCGCCGAGGCGGACTCCCCCACCGGTGTCACGCGGAGTGGCCGGTCGGCCGAGGTCCGGGTGTCCCGTTCGCCGTGGGCGGACCCGGACGCGGACGACGCGAGCGGGTGGGCACCCGGTGCCCCCGCACGCTCCGCGACGACGACGCTCGATCCACCGGCCGTCCCGGACGCGCCGGTCGAGCTGTTCTCGCACCGCGAGGCCGGGGACGAGCCCGACGACGGTGCGCACGGTGCGCGGCACGCCGCCCGCGGGACGAGCGGTGTCGCGATCGCCGAGCTGCACGAGCCCGCCGGTCCCGCGGACGCGGGGACCGGAGCGGGTGACTCGTCGGTCGTCGAGATCGACCGGGCCACACCGGCCGGCCGGTCCCGGCTCCGCCGCTACGGCCCGCTCGGCGTGGGCGTGGCCGCGATCCTCGCCGCCACGCTCGTGGTGACGCTGCTGCAGCCCGGCGCCGAGGACCCCTCGCTGAGCACCACCCTGGTGGACGCGTCGCGCCGGTCGGTCTCCGACGGCGTCGGCACCGCGACGACCGGCATCGGCGACGGCGGCGGGTCCGCGATGGGTGACGTCGCCCAGGGGGCGTCCGGCCAGATCGGACCGGCGATCGCCGCCGCCGAGGCCGCCGAACGGCGCGCCGCGGAGCGCAAGGCCGCCGCCGAGCGCGCCGCGGAGTCCGGTTCGGACTCCGCCCCGGGTACGGGATCCGCACCCGCCGGCCCGGTCGGCGGCGCCGCCCAGGTCGTCGGTGACGGGATCCAGGCCGCGCTGAAGCTGGGCTGGCAGGCCATCGGCGGCGACGAGTTCACCGGCTCCTCGCTCGGCGAGAACTGGAGCGCCTACGACGGCGCCGGCCACGACGGGCAGGGCCGCCGCACCCCGGACGCCGTGTCGGTCGAGAACGGCAACCTCGTCATCCGTGGCGACTCCGAGGGCAACACCGGCGGCATCGCCTGGGGCACCCCGCAGAAGTACGGCAAGTGGGAGATGCGGGCGAAGTTCCCGAAGGGCGACGAGCAGTACCACCCGGTGCTGCTGCTGTGGCCGAGCGAGATCTCCTGGCCGGAGGGCGGCGAGGTCGACTTCGCCGAGACCACCAGCGCCAGCGAGGACGTGTCGTTCTTCCTGCACTACGGGTCGGACAACTCGCAGAAGCACGCCAAGACCGATCTCGACATCACCCAGTGGAACAACTACGCCGTCGAGTGGACGCCGGACGCGATCGTCGGCTACGTCAACGGCGTCGAGTTCTTCCGGTCGACCGACCCGGAGACGCTGCCCCCGGGCCCGATGCACGCCACGGTCCAGCTGGACTACTTCCCGTCGGGCGGGTCGCCCCAGCCGTCGGAGATGCAGGTGGCCTGGATGCGCCAGTACTCGTGACCCTCCCGCACGACGACACCGCCCGCCGCCCGGCGCTCCCCACCGGACGACGGGCGGTGTCGTGTCCGGCGGGCGTTCAGTCCACGGTCAGCCCGCGGCGCTCCAGCAGCGGGCCGATCTCCGGGTCCCGTCCGCGGAACGCGCGGTACGCCTCCATCGCGTCCACCGCCCCGCCGCGGGAGAGCACCTCACGGCGGAACCGGTCGCCGTTGCCGCGGCGCAGACCGCCGTTCTCGGCGAACCAGGCGACGGTGTCGGCGTCGAGCACCTCGGCCCAGATGTAGGAGTAGTACGCGGCCGCGTACCCGCTGCCGCCGAAGACGTGGTTGAAGTAGGTCGTGCGGTAGCGCGGCGGGATCAGCGGGTGCGCGATCCCCGCCGCCTCCAGTGCCTGCTGCTCGAACGCGGCGACGTCGGTCACCGCCCCCGCCTCCTCCGGCGAGAGCCGGTGCCACGCCTGGTCCAGCAACGACGCCGCCAGGTACTCGGTGGTGGCGAAGCCCTCGCCGTACCCGCGGGCGGACAGCGCCGCCGACAGCAGCTCCGGCGGCAGCGGCTCACCGGTCGCGTGGTGCCGCGCGAACGACGCAAGGATCTCCGGGTCGCTCAGCCACATCTCGTTGACCTGGCTGGGGAACTCGACGAAGTCCCGCGGCACCGACGTCCCGGAGAACGTCGGGTACTCCACCGCGGAGAACAGCCCGTGCAGGGCGTGCCCGAACTCGTGGAACAGGGTGCGGACCTCGTCGAGGGACAGCAGCGCGGGCTCGCCCGCGGCCGGCTTGACCAGGTTCAGCGTGTTCAGCACGACGGGCGTCGTCCCCAGCAGCGACGACTGGTCGACGAGCGCGTTCATCCACGCCCCGCCGCGCTTCGAGGGCCGCGCCCACAGGTCCGCACCGAACAGGCCGAGCACCCGGCCGTCGCCATCGCGGCCCTCCCACCAGCGGACGTCCGGGTGGTGGGCGGGCAGGTCGGTGCGCTCGGTGAAGCTCACGCCGTACAGCAGCCCGGCCGCGCGGAACACGCCGTCGTGGATCACGCGCTCGGCACTCAGGTACGGCCGCAGCACCGCGTCGTCGACGGCGTACCGCTCGCGGCGGACCCGCTCGGCGTGGAACGCCCGGTCCCACGGCTCGATCGCACCGCCGGCGAGATCGGCGAGCTCCGCCGTCTCCCGGTCGGCGTTCGCGACGGCGGCCGGGACCAGCGACTCCAGCATCTCCCCGGCCGCGGCGGCGGTGCCGGCCGTGGCGTCGTCGATGACGTAGGACGCATGGTCCGGGTACCCGAGCAGCCGGGCCCGCTCGGCGCGCAGCCGGGCGATCGCCAGGACCGTGTCGCGGGTGTCGTGCGCGCCGCCGAGGCCCCGGGTCACCGACGCCCGGTGCAGCTCCTCCCGCAGCGACCGGTCGGTGAGAACGGCCAGTGCGGGCTGCGTGGTCGGGAGCACCAGGGCGATCAGCCAGCCGCCGTCGTACCCGCGGTCGCGGGCGGCCGCCGCGGCGGCGGAGACGGCGTCGTCGGACAGGCCGTCGAGCCGCTCCCGGTCGGTCACGTGCACGGCGGCCGCGTTCGCCCCGGCCAGCAGGCTCGCACCGAACGACGTGGTCAGGCCGGACAGCTCGGCGTTGAGCTCGCGCAGCCGCTCCTGCTCCGCACCGCCCAGCCGGGCACCGGCGCGGACCATGTCGCGGTGGTGGCGCTCCAGCAGGCGCAGCGCCTCGGGACCGAGCCCGAGGGAGTCCCGGCGGGCGTGCAGCGCGTCGATCCGGGCGAACAGCCCGGGATCGAGGGCGACCGCGTCGGCGTGCGCGGCGAGCTGCGGGGCGACCGTCGCCTCGATCTCCTGCACCGCGGGCGAGGTGTGCGACGAGACGAGGGTGAAGAACAGCCGCGACACCCGGTCCAGGACGGCGCCGGACCGTTCCAGCGCGACGACCGTGTTCTCGAACGTCGGCTCACCACTCGCGACGATCTCCGCCACCTCGGCGCGCTGCTGCGCCATGCCCGCCTCGAACGCGGGGAGGAAGTGCTCGTCGGCGATCCGGGTGGTGTCGGGCAGGCCGTACGGCAGCTCGCTCGGAGCCAGGAACGGGTTCACCGAGGTCATGGGCCGAGCCTACGGCCCTCAGCCCAGGTCGCGGCGCATCGCCAGGCGCGGCCACACGTCCAGGCCACGGGCGGTCTCCTCGGCGCGGATCGCCCGCAGACCCGGGGTCAGCTCGACCAGCTCCCGGAAGCCGAGCCGCACCCAGTACGGCCCGTTCCACGGCACGTCCCGGTACGTGGTCAGGGTGAGCGCGGGCAGCCGCCGGTCCCGCGCCCAGCCGGCGAGGTGCTCGACCAGCCCCTCCCCGATGCGCCTGCCGCGCATCCGGGGCAGCACCGACACCTGCTCGAGGTGGGCGCAGCCGTCGACGACCTCGGTGATCAGGTAGCCGGCCGGTGCGCCGTCGCGCACGTCGACGAACGCCCGGCCCGCGGCCGCGTAGGCGACGAGGACGGCACCGGGGAGCGGCTC
Organism: Pseudonocardia sp. EC080619-01; assembly: GCF_001420995.1. NCBI lineage: Bacteria > Bacillati > Actinomycetota > Actinomycetes > Pseudonocardiales > Pseudonocardiaceae > Pseudonocardia > Pseudonocardia sp. EC080619-01. Next base: position 2,658,921 of record NZ_CP012184.1, read on the forward strand.
GTCGTCGGCGACGACGTCGAGCCCGATCGCACGGAACGGCTCGCCGGCCGCCCGTTCGATCTCCCGCATGGCCGCCACGTCGGCGGGCACCGCCGGCCGGATCATCCGGACGCGCCCGCCCCGCCGTCGTCGGACCGGGCGCCCTCGGCGACCTCCCGGATCCGGTGCAGGGTCTCGGTCATGCCGCGCAGATTGGTCCGCCGCCGGGCCCGCCCCGCGATCGCCCAGTAGATCCGGGTGCCCACGTTGTCGGCCAGCGCGAACGACTCCGTGACGTCGGTCCCGTCGCCGGCCGGGGTGAACCGGTAGTGCCAGGTGTTGATCGTCCGGCTCCCCGCCAGCACGGCGAACCCGAACTCGCGCCCCGGCTCGCACGCCGTGATCCGGCAGACGGTCCAGTACATCGGCCCGCGGCCGTTGCGCTTGACGTGCCCGCGGAACCGGGCACCCGGTGCCGGGCCGGTCGCGCCGTCGAGCCACTCGGCCTCCAGGGTCTCCGGGGAGAACCGGCCGGTGTTGCGCACGTCGGCGACCAGCTCCCAGATCTCGTGGGCCGGTGCCCGCACGTGCACCGTGACCTCGTCGCGCATGGTTCCTCCTCGTCGGGCCGGTCAGCCGCCGACCAGGTCGGCGGCCCGTTCCCCGATCATGACGGCGGTCGCGGCCGGGCCGCGCCGCGGTGCCGACGGCAGCACCGAGGTGTCGGCCACCCGCAGCCCGTCCAGACCGTGCACGCGCAGGTCCGGCCCGACGACGGCGTCCGGCCCGGTCCCCATCGCCGCGCTGCCGGACAGGTGCACCGACGTCGTCAGCCTGCCGTGGATCCACTCGTCGAGCCGGGTGTCGTTGCCGAGCTCCCAGCCGGCCGGGCCGCCGTCGTCCGGGCCGGCCCGGTCCCAGCCCGCGGCGCGGAGGATCTCCGCGGCGACCCGCACCGCGGCCCGCATCCGGTGCCGGTCCGAGGTGGTCTGCAGGTAGCGGAAGTTCAGCCGTGGCGGGTCGGCGTGCTCGGGCGAGGTGATCGCGAGCATCCCGCGGCTGTCCGGGTGCTGCACCGCGCACATCAGGTGCGCGGGCCCGCCCGGCGCGAACGGGTGCGCGAACAACAGGACCTCCAGGTCGCCCGCGGGGTCGGTGCCGGAGTCGAGGTTCAGCGCGGCCTGCCCGGCGACGGCGTCCGGGTGCGGGTCGGGCAGTCCGCTGCGCAGCGGCAGGAACACCGACGGGTGGTCCGACCAGCCGCGGCCGACCCCCGGCAGCTCGTGGCGCACCGCGACGCCCGCCGAGCGCAGGGTGTCCTCCGGTCCGATCCCGGAACGCTGCAGCAGGGCCGGGCTCCCCACCGCACCCGCCGCGACGACCGTCTCCGCCGCGTGGAGCTCCGTGTCACCGAACCGGACGCCGGTGACCCGGTCGCCGTCGAACAGCAGGGTGTCGACGGCGCGTCCGCCGTAGACGGTCAGCGCGTCCTGCCACTCGGCGTCCCCCCACGGCGGCGGGAGGTACGCCGTCGCGGCGCTGATCCGCTTCCCGTCGACGGCGTTGGTCGGGACCGGGCCCGCCCCCGGCCTGCCGCCGGCGTTCTTGTCCGGCTCCTCGGAGTACCCCAGCGCGGCGCACGCCCGCAGGAACGGGTCCGTGACGGGGGCCAGCAGGTGCCCGGCCGGCCGGGAGATCCGCAGCGGGCCGGCGTCGCCGTGCGCGTCGGAGGTGCAGAAGTCCAGGTCGCGCTCGAGCCGCCGGTAGTAGGGCAGGACGTCGTCGTAGGACCAGCCCGGGATCGCCCAGTCGGCGAAGTCGGCGGGCACCGCCCGGACGAAGTAGCCACCGTTGATCGCGCCGGAGCCGCCGAGCACCCGGCCGCGGGGCACCGTGCACTCCCGGCCCTGGCACAGGGTCGCCCGGTAGGCCCAGTTCAGGACGTGCCCCGGGGTGGTCGCCGCGAGCGACGCGATCGGTGTGGACTCCGGCGGGACGACGATCTCGCCCGCCTCGACCAGCGCCGTCCGGACACCGCGCTCGGCCAGCCTGCCGGCCAGCGTGCAGCCGGCGGATCCCGCGCCGACCACGATCACGTCGTGGACGTCCGTCCTCGCCCCTCCAGTCATTGCTGCCAGGATGCCTTACGTGACCGACGCTGCACGTGATCTCGCCTCGTTCCTCACCGCGAGCCCGTCGCCGTACCACGCGGTGGCCGAGGCCGTCCGCAGGCTGACCGCGGCCGGGTTCGTCGAGCAGCCCGAGGACGGGCCCTGGGTCGACGGCCCCGGCGGCCGCTACCTCGTGCGCGACGGCACCGTGCTCGCCTGGTGGCAGCGCGCGACACCCGGCGAGCAGCCGCTGCGGATCTTCGCGGCGCACACCGACTCCCCCGGTTTCAAGGTCAAGCCGAACCCGGACGTCGGCGCCGCGGGCTGGCGGCAGGTCGGTGTCGAGGTCTACGGCGGAGCGCTGTGGAACTCCTGGCTGGACCGCGACCTCGGGCTGGCCGGACGGCTGGCGCTCTACGACGGCCGGGTCGTCCCGGTGCGGGTGGACCGGCCGCTGCTGCGCATCCCGCAGCTCGCGATCCACCTCGACCGCGGCGTGAACCAGGGGCTCACCCTGGACCCGCAACGACACCTGCTCCCCGTCTGGGGGCTCGGCGACCCCGGCGGCGGTGACCTGCTGGAGTTCCTGGCCGTGCTCGCCGACGAGGACCCCGGCGACGTCGCCGCGCACGACCTGTTCACCTACGACCTCACCCCGCCCGCCACCCTCGGCCGTGACGACGAACTCCTCGCCGCGCCCCGGCTGGACAACCTCGCGTCGGTCCACGCGGGGATCACCGCGCTGATCGAGACCGCGCGGCGCGACCCGGACACGGTGCCGGTGTTCGTCGGGTTCGACCACGAGGAGATCGGTTCCGACACCGCCACCGGCGCCGCGGGCCCGCTGCTGGAGACCGTGCTGACCCGCCTCGCCGGCGGGTTCGACGCCCGCCGACCGGCGTTCGCCCGGTCCCGCTGCCTGTCGGTGGACGTCACCCACGCGGCGCACCCGAACCACCTCGACAAGCACGACCCGGACCACCTGTCGGTGCCGAACTCCGGCCCGTCGCTGAAGGTCAACGCGGTACAGCGCTACGCCACCGACGCGCCCGGCGCGGCCGCGTGGAAGCGGGCGTGCCGCACGGCGGACGTGCCGAGCCAGGTGTTCGTCTCGAAGAACACGGTGCCGTGCGGGTCGACGGTCGGGCCGATCATGGCGACGCGGCTGGGGATCCGGACGGTCGACGTCGGGATCCCGGTGCTGTCCATGCACTCGGCCCGCGAGCTGTGCGGGGTGCACGACCCGGGGCTGCTCGCCCGGGCCGGCGCCGAGTTCCTCTCCGACGCGGGCTGACCGGCCGGGCTCACGTCGCGATGCGCGACCCCGGCACGTAGTCGTCGGTGTCGACGACCTGCGAGCCCAGCGGGAACAGCGACACCGGGATCAGCTTCAGGTTCGCCCAGGCCAGCGGCAGCCCGACGATCGTGATCGCCAGTGCGATCGCCGTGCCGATGTGCCCGAGCACCAGCCACCACCCGAACAGCAGGATCCACAGCACGTTCCCGATCGTGGACGCCACCCCGGCCGTGGGTCGGCGCACCACGTCCCGGCCGAACGGCCAGAGCGCGTAGAAGCCGATGCGGAACGCGGCGATGCCGAACGGGATCGTCACGATCAGCACGCAGGCGACGATCCCGGCGGCCAGGTAGCCGAGGAACAGCCAGAAGCCCGAGAGCACCAGCCAGATCACGTTCAGGATGAGCCGCAGCATGCTTCCAGGGTGCCCGCCCACCCGGGGGCGATGCTCGGGGTTCGCCCTGATCCTTTCCCCCGGATTCCGCCCGGTCGATTGAGAGCCGCATCGTCTTAGCCCATTCGGAGTAGAGCCGGATCATCCGCGCACGTCACCGCGTTACGGACGGTCCGTTGTGCCCTGTACCGGTGCTCCGTCCGGACCCCACCGCGCAACGAGGCGCGGGCCGCGGTCACCGGTGGAAGGCTCCCCATGAGAAGGACGAAGCGAGTCGGCGTCGCGCTCGTCGTGGCCGGGCTCGTCGCCGGCGCGGCCGTCGGTGCCGGGTCGGCGCTCGCCGCACCGGGCAACCCCGGCGCCGGCGACACGGCGGGCCCCGACCTGCTGCGCGCCCCGGCCGTCGACGCACCCCAGCTGCAGAACACCGGACCGTGGTCGGCGGACCCGATCGGGATCTGCATGACGAGCGCCTACCGCGCCGGTGAGTACGTGCACCAGGGTTGCGTCTACGACGACGAGGGCGGCGGCAACCAGTACCGCTGGCCGAACGACACCCTGCTGCGCAACTACACCTACCCCGAGGCCGCCGGGTACCGGCGCAACGCCGCCGACATCCTCGAGGTCCGGGCGAAGCCCGAGGACGACGCGACCCTGTTCCGGGTCACGATGAACACGATGACCGACCCGGAGCTCCTCGGTCTCACCCTGGCGCTGGGGGACTCCGACGCACCGCGCGAGGCACCGCACGGCGCCCACACCGTGATGCCCGCGGAGCGGTTCGTGACCGTGCACGGCACGGGCGGGGACGTCACCGACGCCGCCACCGGCGAGACCCTGTCCGACGCCCCCGATGTGCGGGTCGACGTCGAGCGACGGCAGGTCGAGATCCGGGTCCCGCACTCCGCGTGGGACCCGGCGGACGGGACGCAGCGGATCGCCGCCGCGGCCGGATTGTGGGACCGCGACGCCGACGCCTACCTGACCCCACGGGCGACGGCCGACGAGACGCACCCGGGCGGCGCGGTCGTCGGGGACCCGACGCCGTCGGCGTTCTTCGACGCCGCGTTCCGGTTCCAGGAGCCGTTCGAGGCGCCCTACCGCAACAACGACCAGCGGCTCGCGATCGCGAACGGTGACCTCAGCCCGTTCCACGCCGACGTCGACTTCGGGAAGCTGCGCAGCGGCACCGACGACGAGTCGGGCATCCCGACCAGCGGTTACATGACACGCGTGTTCGCCTCGGAGTTCGAGTCCGAGCAGGGCAGGCGGCTGCCGTCGGACCCGGGCGGACCGGCCCCGGGGACCGGCACCCAGCAGGGCGGCATCGCCACCGGGTCCCGCGAGGGCTCCGGTGACCAGCGCCCGAGCCTGTCGTTCGGCTACCCCTGCCGCGACGACTGCGTCCCCGACCTGGCGGGCCGCATGCAGCGCTACATGGTCTACGTCCCCGAGACCGGGGCCCCGTCCGAGGGCTGGTCGTCGATGGTCTGGACCAACGGGTACGCCCTGCGCCCCGGCGACGACGTCGCGGGCGACAAGGACCTCTACCGGCAGCTCGCCGAGCGCCCGGACGACCCGACGATGATGATCGACGTCGACTTCCGCGGCGCCGACAACTGGGGCTACGGCCAGGGCGGCGCCGTCGTGTTCGAGGCGGTGGCCGACGCCCGCAGGCACTACGACCTCGACACCGAGCGGACCACGATGGCCGGGTTCTCCTCCGGCGCCTACACCGCGAACAAGCTGTCGCTGACCTTCCCGGACGTGTTCACGAAGGCGTTCGTCTGCGACGGGCTGAACGTCGCGCCGTCGCTCCCGGGGGTCAACGGCGTCGCCGACGAGGTCGCGGAGAACGCCGGCGTCGACACGGTGACGAAGCACGAGCCGGGGTCGAAGATCTCCGAGCTGCTGCCCAGCCGGCGCAACCAGCCGGTGATGGAGTGGGCGGGCGTGAACGACGACTTCATCCCCTACAACATCACCCGCGAGCGGGCCGACCTGTACGCGGCGGGCGACTACGACTACGAGTTCGTCAGCCACGTCGGTGTGGGCGCCGAGCACCTGGTGATGTGCAAGAACGGGATGTGGGACCTCACCACCGACTGGCTCGGCGACGAGCCGCGCGCGGTCGACCCGCACCACGTGACCTACGTGCGCAACCCGCTGATGGACGACCCGGGGTCGGGCCTGGTGGGCGACCACGCCTACTGGCTGTCCGGCATCGCCTCGCGCGATCCGCAGCAGCTGGGCACGATCGACGTCGTCAGCCGCGGTCAGGGGATCACCGAGGCACCCGTGCCGGCACCGCAGCGCGAGATCGGGCAGACCGAGGGCACGTTCTCCCCGGTCAACCCGTACCTGCGCGAGTACCGGCACCTCGACGAGCCGGTGGACGCCGGTGCGGAGGACGTGCTGGAGGTCCGCTCGGCGGGCGTCGGCGCGGTCACGGTCGATCCGGAGCGGGCCGGCGTGAGCTGCGACGCCCGGCTCGACGTGCACACCGACGGCCCGCTGACCGTCATGCTCGACGGCTGCGACCGCACCGAGTCGTTCGACGGCACCGACTCCGGTGGCCTGGAGCGGCCGGGCACGTTCGCCCCGGCCGACCCGCTGGAACCGGTGGGCAACCCGCTCCGGGGCGCCCCCGTGCCGCCGGAGGTGGGCAACGCCCCGCAGCCGCCGCTGCAGGAGCTGCCGCCGTTGCGGTTCCCGCCGAACCAGCTCGGCCAGGACCCGGCCCCCGGTGACGGGGAGCAGGAGTCCCCGACCGGCTGACGGTCGGCACCGGCGGTCACGTGACGGCGCCGGCACCCCTGGGCTCCCGGGGTGCCGGCGCCGTCGTCGTCCCGGCCCCGGCCCCGGCCCCGGCCCCGAGCGGAACCTGGTCACCGGTGAGACGTTCTGCGTCAGGAAAACCACCCGGTGTACGTGTGAGGATCCGGATATGGACGGATCAGTGGCGATCGTCGGGGCCGGGATCGGCGGGCTCACGCTGGCCCTGTCGCTGCACGCACGCGGGGTACCGGTGACCGTGTACGAGCGGGCCGGCGAACTGCGCGAGGTCGGCGCCGCGGTGGCGCTGTCCGCGAACGGCCTGCGCCCGATGGACGAGCTCGGGCTGCTCGGGCAGCTGGAGGCGGTCGCGACCCAGCCGACCGAGCTGGTGCACCGCGGCTGGCGGACCCATGACCGCGTCACCGCGTTCCCGGTCGGCGCCGACGGCTCCTACCGCGACCGGTTCGGAGCCCCCTACCTGGGCATCCACCGGGCCGAGTTCCAGCGGATCCTGTCCGGGGCCTGCCCGCCGGGGACGATCCGGCTGAGCAGCGAGGTCACCGGCGTCACGGACCACGGCGACCACGTCGCGCTGTCCCTCGCCTCCGGGGAGACCGCGACGGCGTCGGTCGTCGTCGGCGCGGACGGGGTCCACTCGCGGCTGCGCGCGGTCGTCGACCCGCACGCCCGGCCGGTCTACACCGGGACGTCCGGGTTCCGGGGCATCGTCGGCGTCGCCGACCTGCCGTCGCTGCCGGACCCGCAGGCCATCCAGTTCTGGATGGGCCCGGACGCGCACCTCCTGCACTACGCGATCGGCCCCGACGGCGGTGAGGTCAACTTCCTCGCCGTGCTGGAGGGCCCCGAGCGGTGGGACGCGGGTTCCGGCCCGGCCGCCGCCGAGCCCGGCACCCTGGCCCGGGCGTTCGCCGGCTGGGCGCCGGCCGTCCGCGAGATGGTCGAGGCCGTCCCGCAGTCCGCGCACTGGCCGCTGTACACGCTCCCGCCGCTGTCGCGCTGGTCGGCGGGGCGGGTGGTGATCCTCGGCGACGCCGCGCACACCATGCTGCCGCACCACGGCCAGGGCGCGAACCAGTCCATCGAGGACGCCGTCGTGCTCGCCGACCTGCTGGCCTCCGCCGGCGCCGACCCGGGCCCCGCGTTCGCCCGCTACGAGCGGCTGCGCCGGACCCGCACCCGCCAGGTGCAGCGCAGCTCGCTGGTCACCTCGGACCTGCTGCACCTGCCCGACGGCGAGGCCGCCGGCAGCCGGGACGCGGGGCTGGCCGGGCTGGACCCCTGGCTGGCCTGGATCCACGGTGTCGACGCCCGCGCCGACACCCGTCCGGCCGCCGTGCCGGTCTGATCAGGCGATCTCCTCGACGATGCTGGTCCCGGCCCCGGGCCGGGACTCCCAGCACCAGTCCTCGTGCGAGCGCAGCCGGCCGTCGGGCAGCACCTCGAGACGGGCCTCGCAACGCCCGGAGCTGGTCGAACCGTCCTCGGCGACGTGCACGTAGCGGAACCGCAGGACATCGCCCTCCCGGGTGCCGACGAGCCGGCCGAGCCGGACCGCGCCACCGCCGTACTCGGCCCAGACCAGGCCGTCGGTCTCGTGGTAGTCGAAGACGGTGGCCCGGCCGACCTCGCCGTCGCCGGTGTTCGCGACAGCGGTGAACCGGCGACCGTCGACGCTGGGAGCGCTCACGCACCCAGCCTGGCAGGTGACACCCTGTCCGCGCCGTAGGTTGGAGCCATGACCTCGACGGTGTGGCCGGTCCTGCACTACGACGTCCCCGGTGCGGCGCTGCGGTTCCTCACCGGTCTCGGTTTCACCGAGACCGTGGTGATCCGGGACGACGTCGGCGACGTCGTGCACGCCGAGCTCTCCTGGCCCGGCGGTGGCACCGTCCTGTTCGGAGGGACCAAGCACGACGACGGCGTCCACGCCGGGTTTCGGGCGGGTGCGGTCTACGTGGCCGTCGCGTCCGAGGAGGGGGTCGACGCCGTCCACGAGCGGGCCGTCACCGCCGGCGCGACCGTGCCGGCGGCGCCCCACCGGACGGCGTTCGCGGCGGGCGGCCCGGCCTACGTATGCGCGGTCACCGACACCGAGGGCAACCTCTGGACGTTCGGCACCTACCGCGGCGGGGGCTGACCGTCAGACCCCGGTGCGCCCGTCGATGCGCTCCCGGATCAGGTCCGCGTGCCCGCAGTGCCGCGCGTACTCGGCGACGACGTGGGTCAGCACCCACACCACCGACACCTCGTGCCCGTCGAGCGAGCCGGTGCCGTCCGGTCCGGCCTCGGCGCAGACCGCGCGGGCGTGCGCGACCTCCGCCTCCCAGGCGGCGAGGGCCTCGGCGAACCCGGTGCCGTCGAGCTCGAACCCACCGTCGTGGCCGGTCCCCGCCTCGCGGCCGTGCAGCGGCGGGAGGTCCGCGCCACCCAGCACCGTGCGGAACCAGTTCCGCTCGACCGCGGTCAGGTGCCGGACCAGCCCGAGCAGCGTCATCGACGACGGCTCCACCGGCGCACGGCGCAGCTGCTCGTCGGTCAGTCCGTCGCACCTGCCGATCAGGGTGGCCCGGTAGAAGTCGAGCCACCCGGCGAGCGTGGTCACCGGATCGGCCTGCATCGGCGGGATGCCGCGTTCGGTCGTCGTCACGCGGAGATCGTGGCAGCGGGGTCCGACAACGAGCGCGTGCCGTCCCGCCACGACGGGACAGCCCGTTCCCGGGCGTGCTCCACTCCGGTGGTGACCGAGCAGACCGTCGTCTCCAGCACCCGGGAGATCGCCGCACCCGCGGACCGCATCTTCGAACTCGTCGCCGACCCGGCACGGCAGCCGCGCTGGGACGGCAACGACAACCTCGCCCACGCCGCTCCCGGACAACGGGTGCACCGGACCGGCGAGGTCTTCACGACCACGCTGACGCTCGGCACCGTCCGGGAGAACCGGGTCGTCGAGTTCGAGGAGGGACGGGTGATCGCCTGGCTCCCCTCGGAGCCCGGCAGTCCACCGCCCGGCCACCTGTGGCGCTGGGAGCTGGACGCGCTCGGCCCCGGACGGACCCGGGTGACCCACACCTACGACTGGTCGGAGCTGACCGACGCGAACCGGCTGACCCGTGCTCGCGCCACGACAGCGGACCGGCTGGCGGCCTCGCTGGACCGCCTCGCCGAGCTGGCCGAATCATCCGAGTGATCTGCATCACTTGATCCGCACATCGCCCGGTGGAATCGTGCTGTCTTGGCGCAATGGACCCCGACGAGATCGCCACCCTCCTGGCCGGCTATCCCGGCACCCGGCTGATCGAGGCGAACGGTGACGTCTTCGCCATCCACGACCCGGACGACGACTACGACCAGCGCCCCCGCCAGGGCTGGGCGACCGTCGTGAACTCCGACGTCAACGACGCCGCGTCCGACCTGGACCGGCCCGGCGTCTTCCGCCTCAACATCGGCCTGCCGAAGCCGCGGTTCGCCGAGCTGTTCCCGGTGGCGGCCGAGCACGACACGACCGCCCTCGACACCCTCTTCCCGCACCCGGTCTACGGGGCCTACCACTGGGTGAGCGTGATCAACCCGGACCAGACGTGGCCGCAGGTCCAGGCACTGCTGGACGAGGCGCACGCCTTCGCCGTCCGGAAGCACGACAACGCCGCACGCCGGCGCCGGGCCTGACCGGCCCACCCCGCCGGAACTCGTCCGCGCCCGGAACACTCTCGCCGAGATGCAGCTCAGAGTCCCTCCCGGCGTGCGCGGACGACGCTGAGCCGCATCTCGGCGGCAATCGTCCGGATGCGGACGGTCCGGCCGGAGCAGCCCGCCGAACCCGAGACGGGCAGGGTCCCGACCGTCGCCGCACAGCCCGCGGGTGTGCCGCACAGGACAGCGCGCTCCCGCACAGGAACGGCCCTGTGCGGGAGCCGGTCGTCCTGTGCGGGAGCCGGTCCACGTGCGCGGGAGCCGGTCCACGTGTGCGGGAGCCGATCGACGTGTGCAGGAGCCGGTCCACGTGCGCGGGAGCCGGTCCAGGTGTGCGGGTGCGGGTGCGGGGACGGCGTGGGGCGCGGCGGCGTCGGCGGAGCCCCGTCGGCCGGTGGCGGAAGCGGGGGGATTCGAACCCCCGGTCCTTTCGGACGCCCGCTTTCAAGGCGGGTGCATTCGGCCGCTCTGCCACGCTTCCGCACGGCAGGGTAGCGGGTGCGTCGTGGGCGTCAGCGATCCGCGCGGTGGTAGGTCACCGCACCCATCCGTGTGCTGCCGTGCCCGACGACGACCGACTCGGAGAATCCGGCCTCGGCCAGCACCTCCGGAACCGGCCGGCCCCCACCGTGACCGTGCGCTGGGTCCGCGCCGTGACCGTGCGCCGGGTCCGCGCCGCGCCCGTGCGCCGGGTCCGCGCCCCGCCCGTGGCCATGGCCGTGCCCGTGGCCCTGACCGTGGCCGTGGCCGCACCCCCCGCCGAAGCCCAGGCGCCGTGCGGCCGGATCGAGCCGGTGCAGGAGCGACAGCACCCGGTTCACCGGCCGCATCGGACCCGCGACCCGCGGGTCGGCGTCGAGGTCGACGAGGTGCAGGCTCCCGCCGGGCGCGAGCACCCGGCGCACCTCGCGCAGCGCGGACACCTGCCGGTCGGCGGGCAGGTGGTGCAGCATCAGCGACGACAGGACGCGGTCGACGCTGCCGTCGTCGTAGGGGAGGTCCTCGGCGACCCCCTCGTCGAGCTGGAGCGCGAGGCCCTCGTCGGCGGCCTTGCGACGGGCGATGCCGAGCGCCTCGCCGTCCGGGTCCAGGCCGATCACGGTCGCCCCGGGGACGGCCCGCTTCGCCCGGAGCACGACGTTCCCGGTCCCGCACCCGATCTCCAGGACGGTCGAGCCCGGCTGGATCCCGGCCTGGGCGACCAGCCTCCAGTATATCCCGGTCGCCCCCATCAGGGTGGCGAAGCCGTCGTAGCCGGGCAGCAGCCGCGGGCTGACGAGCGCGGGCAGGTAGTCGGTCGACATGACCCCTCCGTGGTACGAAACTCGTGTGCTGAACCCAGCTTCCGTCGCCGTTGACCGGCGCACAATGAAGGATGTGCGGCGCTGATGAGACGATCTTCCGATGTGCCTCTGATGGGGTTCATCCACTCTCCGGTGCCGATCGTCGTCCAGCGCGGGTCGGGTTCCGGGCTCGCGGAGGTCCCCCGGATGCGCGGCGAGCACGCCCACGACTTCCTGTGCCTGATCCACCTCGTGGAGGGCCGCTGGACCCGCCGCGTCGACGGACGGGCGTGGGAACTCGCCGCGGGCGACGCGTTCGTCGTCGCACCGGGGGCGGTCATCGGCGCCGCCGACGACGATCCGCCGGCGTCCGGGGCGGCCTGGACCGTCCTCTTCCCGGCGGAGGCGGTCGACCCGGACGCGGCCGCGCCGCTGGTGTCCTGGCGTGGGCACCCGTTGCTCGCACCGTTCGTCGGCAACCACCGTGGCGGGGCGCAGCGGCTGGTCGTCCCGCCCGCGGACCGGCCCGGCTGGCTCGCCCGGCTCGACGCACTGGAGACCGAATTGACCGAGCGGCGCGACGGCTACGCCGAGGCCGCCCGCGCCCACCTCACTCTGCTGCTCGTCGCGCTCGGACGCCTGCAGGACGACGTCCCGGCCGAGGCCACGGACCCGCAGCTCGCCGCCGTCTTCGAGCTGATCGAGCAACGCTTCCGGGACCCGATCTCGCTGCGCGACGTCGCCTCGGCGCTCGGGCTCACGCCGGGTCACCTGACGACGGTGGTCGGCCGCGGGACCGGCCGGACCGTGCAGCAGTGGATCACCGAGCGACGGATGCGCGAGGCCCGGCGGCTGCTGGTGGGCACCGAGCTGACGGTCACGGACATCGGCCGGCGGGTCGGCTACCGGGATGCCGGCTACTTCGTCCGACGCTTCCGCACGGCGCACGGGCGGAGCCCCGCGGCCTGGCGCCGGGGCTGACCCCCGACGGGCGGACGCATCGCCGGTGTGCGGGCAGGCCGGGTGTGGTGGGATCTTCCCGACTCGGCTTCGGGAGGTCGGCGTGCGGTTCGACGAGAACGCCAGGCTGGACACGTCCGGTGTGGACGACCTGCGTGGCTCTGGCGGCGGTGGCCGCGGTGTCGGTGGCCGGGTCGCCGGCGCCGGCGGCGGGCTCGGGATCGTCGGCCTGGTCATCTACCTGCTGCTGTCGAACTTCGCGGGCGTCGACATGGGTGGCATGGCCGCCGGTGGCGGCTACCCGAGCCTCGACCAGGTCGGTGCGGGCCAGACCGCGGACAGCTCGTCGCTGGCGCAGAACTGCGCGACCGGGGCGTCGGCGAACAACTCGACGGACTGCCGGATGGTCGCCGTCGTGAACTCCCTGGACGACTTCTGGGCGGGCCAGTTCTCGTCCGGCTTCGAGCGGCCGCGGACGAACTTCTTCTCCGGCGGCGTCAGCACCCAGGGCTGCGGCTCCGCGACGTCGGACAGCGGTCCGTTCTACTGCCCGGCCGACTCCGAGATCTACATCGACCTGACGTTCTTCGAGGACCTGCAGACCCGGTTCGGCGCGCAGGGCGGCCCGTTCGCGCAGTCGTACGTGATGGCGCACGAGTACGGCCACCACATCCAGAACCTGCTCGGCACCAACCGCCGCGTGGGCAACGAGACCGGCCCGACCTCGGGCTCGGTCCGCCTCGAGCTCCAGGCCGACTGCTACGCCGGTGTCTGGGCCCACCACGCGACGACGGTCCCCGGCGACTCCGGCCGGCCGCTGATCACCGAGCTGGACCAGTCCGACATCGACGCGGCGCTCGACACCGCCGAGAAGATCGGCGACGACCACATCCAGTCGACCCTGGGCAGCGGCCGGGTCGACGAGTCCCAGTTCTCGCACGGCAGCTCCGCCCAGCGCGAGCGGTGGTTCACCACCGGATTGCAGACCGGCGACCCGAACGCCTGCGACACCTTCGCCGCCCGCACCCTCGGCTGACCCACACATCCCCTCGTGAGTGCTTGAGTCGGTCCTGGCCGACACACAATCACTCACGGGCGGCGGAGCCGCCCGACCTGGTGCTCGACGGCCCCGACAGCGGATGCCGGGGCGTACTCACCGAGCAGGATCCCCTCGGCCAGCCCACCGACCAGCGCGATCAGCACCGTCGCCTCCTGCTCGGCGTCCACGGCGCCGATCTCGCCCTGCGCGTGCGCCGCGTCCAGGCGGCTGGCGACGGCCTCGCGGATCAGCCGGTTGCCCGAACGGTAGGTCTCGCGCATCGCCGCGTCGCCGAGGGCGCGGATCAGGAACGCCGAGCCGACGCGCGCGTCGGTGGCGGCGTCGTCGTCGAGCGGGAGGAGCGCGACCAGCAGCGCGCGGACCTCGTCGAGCGGCGTCGCAGGTCGGGCGGCGGCCAGCTGCGCGCGGATCCGCTCGTCGATACGGAGCTGGAGCTGCTGTGCGGCGTAGCCGAGCAGCTCGTCGCGCGAGGTGAAGTAGTGCTGGACCCGGCCCTTGGAGACACCGGCCTCCTGCGCGACGCGGGCCAGGCTGACCGCCTCCAGGCCCTCGTCCGCCGCCACCCGCCAGAGCGCCTCCACGATCTCGCCGCGACGCTGCCCGTGATCGACGAGTCTCGGCACCCGCATCCCCTCGTTGCAATCCGATCGGCTTGCATACAGCCGAGCCGCTCTTTACAGTCCGATCGTATCGTCAAGGAGGGGGCGCGATGCGGACCGGACACTTCACCGGCCCGGCGGCACGGGACCGGTACCGCGCGCTGTACGACGCAGCGGTCGCGACGCTGCCGCCGTCGACCGCGCGGGACGTCGGGACAACCCACGGCACCGTCCGGGTACTGACCTGTGAGGGCGCGTCCGGGGACCCGCTCGTCCTGCTTCCCGGAGCGGGCGCGCCCGGGCTGAGCTGGGCACCGAACGTGCCGTCGCTGCGGGGACTCGGCACCGTGCACCTGGTCGACCCGCTGGGCGGGCCCGGCGCGAGCCACCAGGACGTGCCGATCCGCGACGTCGCCGACCAGGCCCGCTGGCTGCGGGCGCTGCTCGACGGGCTGGACCTGCCGTCGTTCCACCTGGTGGGGACGTCGATGGGCGGCCGGATCGCCTTCGAGCTGGCCCGGCGCGCACCACAGGGACTGCGGACGCTCACCCTGCTCGAACCGGCGAACACGTTCGCCCGCCTCCCGCTCGGGACGGTCGTGGCCTCGGTCGGCGCGCTGCCCGGGGCCCCGGCCCGCATGCGGCGCCGATTCCTCGACCGGATCGGCGACGGCGGCGCGAGTGGAGACGATCCCGTCCTGCAGCTGATCGACGCCGGGATGTCCGGTTACGCGTCCGCGGTGCCGTTCCCACCGCTCCCCTCGCCCGCGGACGTCCGCGCGGTCGCGGTACCGACGCTCGTCCTGCTGGGCGGGCGCAGCACGATGCTCGACGCGGGCCGGGCCCGCGAGCGCGCCGGGCTGCTGCCACGCGGGACGGTCGAGCTGTGGCCGGACGCCTCGCACGCGCTGCCCGGGGAGTTCCCGGAGCGGGTGGCGGACCGGATGACGGCGCTGGTGACGTCGTGAACCGGCGCGAGCTGCTCGCAACGGTCGGGATCGACGTCGTCGCACCGCTGGCGATCTTCTACGGCCTGCGCGCGTCCGGCGTCGGCGCCGGGACCGCGCTGCTCGCGGGAGCGGCCGCCCCCGCGGTTCGGGCGTCGTACGTGCTGGTCCGGCACCGGCGGGTCGAGTGGTTCGCGGTGCTCGTCCTGGTCCTGTGCGTCGCGAGCGCGGCGACCTCGCTGGTCAGCGGGGACGAACGAGTGCTGCTCGCCCGGGACGGGCTCGTCACGGCGGCGCTCGGTGCGACATTGCTGGTCACGGTGCCGACCGCACGTCCGGCGCTGTTCACGATCGGCCGGATCACACTGAGCCGGGCCGGGCACGATCCCGACGGGTGGGACCGCCTGTGGGCGGACTCGTCCCGGTTCCGGACGATCTGGCGGTGGCTCACCGCGTGGTGGGCCCTGGGCCTGTTCGCCGATGCCGCGCTCCGTGTGGTGGCCGCCTACGCGCTGCCGGTCGACGTCGTCCCCGCCGTGCACGCGGTACAGTGGTTCGCCGTGCTCGCCGTACTACTGGTGGGCGGGCAGGTGTGGCTGCGACTGCCACGCCACCGGGACCTCGTCTTCAGCTGACCCGCGGCGGATCGGCGGCCAGGAAGTCCGCGAGCTCCGTCGTGTAGCCCCGCACACCGAGCTCCCACCCGGGCCGGACGAACGCCTCGCGGGCCAGCAGCTGCCGGTGCTCCACCGTCCGACGGTCACGGGTGGCCGTGAGTGCGGTGCCGTCGTGCACGTAGCCGAGCCGGGCGGAGACGGTCGCGGACGCGGCGTTGCCCTCGACGTACTCCGAGCGCGCCGCCGTCGCACCGAGGTGGTCGAACGCGAACGCCAGCACCGCCGCCCGCATCTCGGTGCCGTACCCCTGTCCCTGGTACCGCAGGCCCAGGTAGGAGCCGGTGTGCACCTCACGGAGGACACCGAAACGGTCGGCCATCAGGTCCTGCAGACCGATCACAGCGCCGCCGGCCCGCACGAGGAACTGCACCGCCCACGACTCCGGCGCCGCCCGAGCCCGGTTCGACCAGAAGTACTGCGCGACGCCGCGCCCCAGGTACCGCGGGTCGGCATCGGTCCATGGGGCCCGGAACGGCATCTCGTCGGCGGGGTGGATGCCGGTGGAGTGGAGCATCGTCACGAACTCGCGGAGCGTCGCGTCGTCCTCCGGGCGCAGCTCCAGCCGCGGCGTGCGCAGCACGAGCCCCGACAACGGCCACGGGTCGGGGACGGGGTCGATCGGCGCCGGGAGCACGTCCATGGTCCACGGACCCTGCCGGATCGCCCGGGACGGCGCGACGGAATACCGTCGACGACCATGAAGGCGATCACCTTGGCGGAGTACGGCGGTCCCGAGCAGATGGCCTGGGAGGAGGTCCCGGACCCGGTGCCGGGCGCGGGCGAGGTCGTGCTCGACGTCGTCGCGTCCGCGGTCAACCGCGCCGACCTGCTCCAGGTCCAGGGCAACTACCCGGTGCCGCCGGGTGCCTCCCAGATCCTCGGGCTGGAGTGCTCCGGCCGGATCTCCGCTCTCGGCGAAGGTGTCACCGGCTGGAACGTCGGCGACGAGGTGTGCGCCCTGCTCGCGGGCGGCGGGTACGCGCAGAAGGTCGCCGTCCCCGCGGCGCAGCTCCTGCCGGTGCCCGAGGGCGTCTCGCTGGAGGACGCGGGCGGCCTCCCCGAGGTCGCGTGCACCGTCTGGTCGAACGTGTTCATGGAGGGGCGGCTCGCCGAGGGCGAGACCTTCCTGGTCCAGGGCGGGTCGTCCGGCATCGGCACGCACGCGATCCAGGTGGCGACGGCGTTCGGGGCGCGGGTCGCGGCGACCGCGGGCCACGCCGACCGGCTGGAGTTCTGCCGCGGGCTGGGGGCCGACATCACGATCGACTACCACGACGACATCGCCGAGGAGCTGAAGAAGGCCACCGACGGGCACGGTGCCGACGTCATCCTCGACAACATGGGCGCCAAGGGCCTGGCGAACAACCTGTCCGCCCTCGCGAAGGACGGCCGCCTGATGATCATCGGGATGCAGGGCGGGGTGAAGGCGGAGATCAACATCGGCGCGCTGCTCGCCAAGCGCGGACACGTCTCCGCGATGGGCCTGCGCGGGCGCCCGGTGGAGGGCCCGCACTCGAAGGCCGAGATCGTCGAGCAGGTGCGCGACCAGGTCTGGCCGCTGTTCCCCGCGGGCCGGGTCCGCCCCGTCGTCTTCGAGCGGTACTCGATGGCCGACGCCGCCGACGCCCACCGCCGGCTGGCCGACGGCGGCGTCACCGGCAAGCTGATCCTCCGCAACCCCGACGCCTGAGGTTGCCCCGGATCCCGCCGGGGCCAGAATGGCGCTCATGAGCGACGAGCAGGAGAACCCGGACGAGCGGGTCGTGGTGGTCGGCGCCGACGGCCGCCCGGTCGGCGACACCACGTCCGGCGAGGACGAGGAGCAGCAGAGCCCGGCCTCGATGGTCGAGCAGCCCGCGAAGGTCATGCGGATCGGCACGATGATCAAGCAGCTGCTGGAGGAGGTGAAGGCGGCCCCGCTGGACGAGGCCTCCCGCAGCCGGCTCAAGGAAATCCACGAGAACTCCGTCAAGGAGCTCGAGGATGGTCTCGCCCCGGAGCTGCGCGAGGAGCTGCAGCGGCTGAGCCTGCCCTTCACCGCCGACTCGACGCCGTCGGAGGGCGAGCTGCGGATCGCCCAGGCCCAGCTGGTGGGCTGGCTGGAAGGACTGTTCCACGGCATCCAGACGGCGCTGTTCGCCCAGCAGATGGCCGCCCGCGCGCAGCTGGAGCAGATGCGCCGCGGGCTCCCGCCGGGCATGTCGGCAGGCCCGGAGCAGGGCATGCCGGAGGGCATGGGCCGGGGCACCGGGCAGTACCTCTGACCCGGACGACGCGGCCGGTACGCCGTCCGCGGGTCCGGACCCGGCGCACCCGGCTCCGACCTGCGGTTTCGCCCGCGCCCGGCAGGGACCGCCCCTGCCGGGCCGCGCGAAGGGCCGTGAGTACCCTCGTCGGGTGGCCGTGACCGTGACCGTGACCGACAACGAGCCGGGCGACCTCGTCGATCCGTCCGAGATGTCGAGCCCGCGCAGCTGGCGCCGGGCGTTCGCGGATCTCGCCGCCGGCTGGCGGCAGCGACCGCTCTGGGGCTACCTCGGATGGCAGGACATCAAGCAGCGCTACCGGCGCTCCGTCCTGGGCCCGCTGTGGATCTCGATCAGCATGGGCGTCATCGCGCTCGGGCTGGGCATCCTCTACTCGGCGCTGTTCGAGACCCCGATCGCGACGTTCCTGCCGCACGTGGCCGTCGGCCTGCTGATCTGGAACTTCGTCTCGGGGTGCATCCTCGAGGGCAGCGAGGTCTTCATCTCGAACGAGGGACTGATCAAGTTCCTCCCGGCGCCACTGACCCTGCACATCTACCGGCTGGTGTGGCGGCAGACGCTGTTCTTCCTGCACAACATGGTCGTCTGGGCCGTGCTGATGGTCGTGTTCCCGCGGCCGCTGGGCTGGGAGGTGCTGCTCGCCGTCCCGGCGTTCGCGCTGCTCGCGATCAACGGCGCCTGGATCGCGATCCTCTCCGGGATCCTCGCGACCCGCTTCCGGGACATCCCGCCGATCATCGCCAGCGTGACCCAGCTGGTCTTCTACCTGACGCCGATCGTCTGGTCGATCGACATCCTCAAGGACAACGAGGCCGCACGGGAGCGTGCCGCACTCGTCGAACTGAACCCGGTCTTCCACTTCCTGGAGATCCTGCGCGAGCCGCTGCTCGGCCAGGAGATCGTCGGCCGGTACTGGCTGGTGGCCGGGTTGATCACGATCGTCGGCTGGGCCGCAGCGCTGGTCTGCCTGCGCAACTACCGCTCCCGCGTCGCCTACTGGGTGTGAGCCGCTGTGAATGAACCCCAGATCCGCATCGACCGCGCCGGAGTCGACTTCCCGATCTTCGACGCCAAGACCCGGTCGCTGAAGAAGTCCGTCCTCGGACGCGCCGGTGGCCGGATCGGCACCGACGCCAAGGTGCCGATCATCGAGGCACTGCGCGACATCACGCTGAAGCTGGGTCGCGGGGACCGGGTGGCGCTGGTCGGCCACAACGGTGCCGGCAAGTCCACCCTGCTCCGCCTCATGGCCGGCATCTACGAACCGACCCGGGGCCGGTCCGCCGTCCGCGGCAAGGTCGCGCCGATCTTCGACCTCGCGGTCGGGATGGACCCGGAGATCTCCGGCTTCGACAACATCGTCATCCGTGGGCTCTTCCTGGGCATGACCCGGAAGCAGATGGAAGCACGGATGGACGACATCGCCGAGTTCACCGAGCTCGGCGACTACCTGGAGATGCCGCTGCGGGCGTACTCGACGGGTATGCGCGTCCGGCTGGCACTGGGCGTCGTCACCTCGATCGACCCGGAGATCCTGCTGCTCGACGAGGGCATCGGCGCCGTCGACGCGGAGTTCCTGAACAAGGCCCGCGGCCGCCTCCACGAGCTGGTCGACCGCTCCGGGATCCTGGTGTTCGCCTCACACTCCGACGAGTTCCTCGCGGACCTGTGCGACACCGCGCTGTGGATGGAGCACGGGACGATCAAGGAGTACGGCCCGCTGCAGGAGGTCCTCGACCACTACAAGGGCAGGACGCCGTTCGAGGGGACCGCGTGAACGCTCCCCTGCCGCCGGGCTCGGTCGTCGGCGTCATCGTCACCCGGCACCGCGCCGACCTCCTGGTCGACTCGCTCACCGCGATGGCGAAGCAGACCCACCCGGTCTCGCACCTGATCGTCGTCGACAACGGACCGGACCAGCCGGCCCGCGCGGCCGTGGACGCCTGCCCGCTGCCGACGACCTGGCTGCCGTCCTGGCGGAACCTCGGCGGCGCAGGCGGGTTCGCCCTGGGCATGCTGCACGCGCTCGCGCTGGGCGCGGACTGGGTGTTCCTCGCCGACGACGACGGCCACGCCGCCGACGAGTCCACCCTGGCCACCCTGCTGGACCTGGCGAACCGCCGCGGGCTCGCCGCGGTGTCCCCCGTGGTCGCCGACAAGGCCGACCCCGAGCGGCTCGCGTTCCCGCTGCGCCGGGGCGTGACCTGGCACCGCACCCGGTCGGCGCTGACGGCCGGTGACGGGGACACCGAGCTCCTGCCCGGGATCGCGTCGTTCTTCAACGGTGCGCTGTTCCGGGCCTCGACGCTCGAGGTCATCGGCGTCCCGGACCTGCGGCTGTTCGTCCGCGGCGACGAGGTGGAGATGCACCGCCGGATGGTGCGCTCGGGACTGCCGTTCGGCACCGCGCTGCACGCCGGCTACCTGCACCCCTACGGATCCGACGAGTTCAAGCCGATGCTCGGCGGGCGCCTGCACGCGCAGGATCCGGGCGACCCGGTGAAGCGCTACTACACCTACCGCAACCGCGGTTACCTCATGAGCCAGCCGGGGATGCGCCGGATCGGGCTCCTGGAGCTGCCGAGGTTCGCCTGGTACTTCCTGGTGACGAAGCGGGACCCGCGCGGCTTCCGCGACTGGCTGCGCCTGCTGAAGAAGGGCCGCGACGAGCGGTTCGACCGCGCCTGACGCCCCTGTCCGCCCCGGACTCGTCTCCACACCCCCGCGCCCGTCACGGCCGGATCAGCTGATCGTGGGTCGACGCACTCGGCCCCGCGCACCCCGTCGCTGGCCGCGCACCCCGTGACCAGCCGACGCACCCCGTGACCAGCCGACGCACCCCGTGACCAGCCGACGCACCCCGTGACCAGCCGACGCACCCCGTGACCAGCCGACGCACCCCGTGACCGACCGACGCACCCCGTGATCGGCCGGCGCACCCCCCACGTGGGGTGCCATAACCTGTCATGGGGTGCGCGGAGCCGTGACGGGGTGCGCGAGGACAGGCTCGCACGCGGTCATCGTCGGCGGAGTTGTCCACAATGCAGCCTCTTTCCACAGGTTGTCCACAGGCTGGAGGACGGCCCCTCCCGGTCCATGGCGTTGCGGCGCATCGTCATGCGCATGGACCCGCTCGACACCCTCCGCCCGGACCGCGCCGGGTTGCTCCGCCGAGACACCCTGCTGGCCACCGGGCACGGCCCCGACGAGATCGACCGCCTCGTGCGGACCGGCGCCCTCCTCGTCGTCCGCCGTGGGGTGTACCGGCTCCCTGACGGGACCACGCCGTCCCCGGCGGGCATGCACGTCCTGCGCGCCCGCAGTGCCGAGCCGGGGTTGGCCGCCGGGGCGGCGTTCAGCCACGTGACCGCCGGTCTGCTGTTCCGGCTCCCGTTCTGGAGCGTGCCGCTCACCCGACTGCACGTGACCAGGGACCGGCGCGGCGGCGGCCGGGTCCGGGCGGGCACCCACGTCCACTGTGCACCGCTGCCGGAGACCGACGTCGTCGAGATCGACGGGCTGCGCGTCACCTCACCGGCGCGGACGGTCGCCGATCTCGCCCGGACGCTGTCTGCGGAGCGGGCACTGGTGACCCTCGACGCCGCGCTCCACCGGTACCGGATACGCGACCCCGGCGAGCCTCCACCACCCGGAGCCACGACCGCAGAGGAGATCAGGGCCGCGATCGACCGGTTCGCGGGTCGTCGTGGCGCCCCACCCGCTCGACGGGTGCTCTCCCTCGCCGACGACCTCTCCGAGAGCCCCGGCGAGTCGCGCAGCCGCTACCGCATGCACGTGGCCGGGCTGCCGGTCCCAGTCACGCAGTGGCAGGTGCCGGGGCTCCCTTACCGGACGGACTTCGCCTGGCCGGATGCGGGAGTCGTCGGGGAGTTCGACGGCCGCACCAAGTACGGCCGTGGGCTGCGGCCGGGCGACGACATCGAGGAGATCCTGTGGAAGGAGAAGCGCCGGGAGGACCGGATCCGGGAGTGCGGGCTCGTCGTCGTGCGCTGGATCTGGTCGGAGATCGCGGACACCGGGCCCGAAGGCATGGTCGCGCGGCTGTGCGAGCGCTTGGCGCACCCCGTCACCGGTCCGCGCACCGGCCGCAGCGGGTGCGTCACCCGGTGAGGGGGTGCGGCGCCCGGTCAGGGGGTGCGGCGCCCGGTCAGGGGGTGCGGCGCCCGGTCAGGGGGTGCGGCGCCCGGTCAGGGGGTGCGGCGCCCGGTCAGGGGGTGCGGCAGCCGGCGAGAGGGCGCGGCGCCCAGTCAGGGGGTGCGGTGACCGGGACGTGGTGCGGCGACCGAGGACACCGTGCGGCAGCGACCCGGGGGATGGAGGCCGCCGGTCAGTCCTTGAAGATCACGTAGCGCAGCATCACGAAGTTGATCGCGGTGGCGGTGCCCTGGGCGATGAGCCAGGCCAGGGAGGTGCCGTACTCCAGCGGCGGGAGCAGGTGCAGCACCAGGGAGTTCACGCCGACGTTCACCGCGAACGTCGTCCCGTAGAGGGCGACGAAGCCCGCGAACCGGCCCTTGCCGCCGGTGTTCGCGCCGGTGAAGGTGAAGCGCTTGTTGAGCAGGTACGCCGTCGTCGTACCGAGGACGAAACTGATCCCCTTCGACACCGGCACCCACAGGCCCAGGTTCAGCAGCAGGTGGTAGAAGCCGAAGTCGACGACGGCCGAGAGCGCGCCGATGACGACGAAGCTGCCGAGCTGCCGGACGAGTCCGTGGCGCGATGCGGGGGCGGCGGCACCGTCGGGAGCCGGGCTCTCGGCCCGCGAGGGCTCGGTGGCGGTCACGCCTCCGAGGGTAGCGGCGTGCAACGACGCCACCGCGCGGACCCGTCCCCTGGACACCACCAACCACTTTGCGCTACAAACTAGATACAGTCACAAACCAGTTGGCGCATCCAGAGGGGGATCCCGTGGACGACCGACCGCACACCGACGTCGACGAGCAGCCACCCGCCTCACCGGCCGAGGCGCTGGCGATCATCGAGCGTGAGCAGGCCCGCCAGGAACCGGACATCGCGCCGTTCTTCGTGGTGTGGGGCGTCGTCTGGATGGTGATCGGCCTCGCGTGGTCCGGGGCCGGGTTCGGGGTCTGGCCGGACACCGCGGCCGGCATCGCGACGGCGGCGGTGATCGTGCTGTCGATGATCGCGTCCGGAGTGCTCGGCGCCCGGCTCGGCCGCGGCGTCGCGGGTCCCACGCAGCACTTCGGGGCCATGTACGGGTGGGCCTGGACGCTGTCGATGATCGGCACCGGCGTGCTGGTCGGCGCGCTGGCCCGGCTCGGCGGACCCGGGGTCGGGGTGCTCGCGCCCGCGCTGTTCGTGTTCGTCGTCGGGGCGATGTACACCCTCGGCGGGGCGTTCTGGCGGAGCCGGCTCGACTACGGGCTCGGCCTCGCGCTGCAGGTGATCGCCGTGGTGTCGGCGTTCACGCCGCTGCCCTGGAACTCGCTGCTGATGGGTCTCGGCGGGGGCGGCGCCATGATCGCGACCGGCGTCCTGCGGCGGGTCCGCCGATGAGCGAGCTCGATCCCGTCATCCACGCCCAGGCCCGGCTCCGCGTGACCGCCACCCTCGCGACGCTCGCCGACGGCGACCGGATGACCTTCCCCCGTCTCCAGGAGGTGCTGGAGATGACCGCCGGTAACCTGTCGACGCACCTGCGCAAGCTGGAGGACGCCGGCTACGTCGCGATCACCAAGACCCACCAGCGCCGCACCCCGGTCACCTATGTCGAGCTGACGAGAACTGGGCGTCGTGCCTTCGAGGACTACACGACCGCACTGCGCACCCTGCTGTCCCCGCAGGTCGACGAGGAGGTCGGGTCGTGAGCGCACCCGTCGTGCTGGACGGCGTCACCCGCCGCTACGGCGGCACCGTCGCCCTCGACGGCGTCGACCTCGTCCTGGAGGCCGGCAGCCTCACCGGGCTGCTCGGCCCGAACGGGGCGGGCAAGTCGACGCTGGTCAACCTCGTCTCCGGGCTGCGCCGGGCGGACTCCGGCACGGTGCGGCTGTTCGGCGGCGACCCGCGGGTGGCGGCGAACCGCGTCGCGCTCGGGACGACCCCGCAGCAGACCGGCCTGCCGGAGACACTGCGGGTCGGCGAGATCGTCCGGTTCGTCTCCGAGCACTTCCCGGACCCGGTCCCGGCCGGGGAGCTCCTCGCCCGTTTCGGTCTCGACGGGCTGGAGCGCCGTCAGTCGGGCGGACTGTCCGGCGGGCAGCGACGACGGCTGGCGCTCGCCCTCGCCTTCGCCGGGCGTCCCCGGCTGGTGCTGCTCGACGAGCCGACCACCGGACTCGACGTGGAGGGCAGCCGGGCCCTGTGGGACACCGTCCGCGAGTTCCACGCGGGCGGCGGCACCGTCCTGCTCACCACCCACTACCTGGACGAGATCGAGACCCTGGCCGAACGCGTCGTCGTCCTCGCGCAGGGCCGGATCCGGGCGGACGGCGACGTCGCGGACGTCCGCGGAATGGTCCGGCGCAGCCGGGTCACCGTGCGGGCCACCGCGCTGCCGGACCTGCCCGGCGTCGACCTCGCCGAGCGGGACGGCGACCGCTGGACCCTGCACACCGCCGACGCCGACGAGCTGGTCCGTGACCTGGTGCGGTCCGGCGCGGCGTTCGCCGATCTCGGCGTGGCACAGGCGTCGCTCGAGGACGCGTTCCTCAGCCTGACGGGAGAGACCTCGTGACACTGGTCGTCGCGCACGCCCGCTACCTGGTCCTGGAGCAGCTCCGGATCCCGGTCGCGGTGCTGTCCACGGCGCTGTTCCCGGCGCTGGTGCTGGCGTTCTTCGTGCTGCCCTTCGACTGGGTCGACGACCCGGCGCAGGCGACGGTGTCGGTGGCGCAGCTGGCGTTGTTCGGCGTGCTCAGCGGGTTCCTGTTCACCTTCGGCGTGGGCGTCGCGAACGACCGGGAGCAGCCGTGGGACCCCTACCTGCGGACGTTGCCGGCCCCGCCGACGGCCCGGATCGTCGGACGCCTGGCGGTCGGCGCGTTCTTCGCGCTGCTCGGGCTGCTGCCGGTCGTGGTGCTCGGTGCGCTGTTCACCCCGGCGTACGTCCCGCCGGGACGGCTGCTCGCCGCGGTCGGGATGCTGCTGGTCGCGGGACTGCCGTTCCTGTTCGGCGGGCTCGCGATCGGCTACTCGCTGCCGACGAAGGTCGCGCTGCCGGTCACCCAGCTCGTCTTCTTCCCGATGGCCTTCGGCGGCGGGCTGCTCATGCCCCCCGAGATCTTCCCCGCCTGGCTGCAGACGGCGTCCGCCCTGCTGCCCACGCGGGGCGCTCGCGACCTGCTGATCTGGGCGGTCGGTGGGGCCGCGCCGCTGCCACTGGCCGTCGTCGCGTTCGTCGTGTGGACCGTGGCGCTGGCGCTGCTGGCCGGCTGGGCCTACCGCCGGGACGAGGGCCGCCGGTTCCGGTGACCCACGGCGCCTCCCGGCTCAGAAGTGCCGGCCGGCGAACGTGTAGCGGGTGCGGACGGTGACCGATCCGGCGGACGTCCGGCCGTAGATCCGGAAGTGCGGCCTGCCGTGCACCGCGCGGGCCGGGACCTTGGACCGGACCGAGCCGTAGGCCGCGACCAGGCCGTCGACGTCGGCCGTCGCGTTCTCCGGGACGAGCAGGCGGGCCGACCCGGCCCCCAGCGCCAGCTCGATCTCGACGACCGGCTCCGGCAGCTCCGTGTCGCAGAAGTCGAGCAGGACCGAGCCGATCGAGCTCTGCACACGCAGCCGGGACGGCACCCGCCAGTCCCCGCGCCGCTTGAGCCCGCTGACGCCGACGCGCAGCACGGTCGGCGGGCCGACCGGCGTGGCGAGGACGTCGGCGCTCAGGTCCAGCGGATCACCGGGGAGGTCGGACAGCACCGGTGTCAGGTCGGAGCCGAACCGGGCGGCGTAGACCGTGGTGAGACGCTCCTGCAGCTCGTCGACGGAGATGCGGCCCTCCGCCATCGCCCGGTTCAGGCGCTCCGCGGCACGCTCGCGGTCGGCGTCCGAGATCCTGATCTCGCGCCGCTCACCGGGAAGCCGCGGGCTGGTCACGTGTCCAGGGTAAACGGCACCTAGCCGGCCGGTGCGCTCACCGGCAACCGGAACAGCCACACCCCACCGTCGAAGCGGCCGGGGTCGCCGGTGACGCGCCGCGTCCACTCCACGACCCGGGCGTCGTCGCCGCCCTCGGCGGACCGGCCCGGCACGACGGCCACCGCGGTGATCCCGAGCGTGCGGAGCTCCCGGTGGGCCTGCGCGGTGTAGTCGTCGCTCGGGTCGTTCTTCCCGTCGGCGACCCACTGCGCGCCGACCTGGTAGCGGTTCCACCGGGACTGGATGACGACGTCGTCGTCCGGGTCGGAGGCGATGAAGTAGCCGCCGCGGATCCGGAAGTCCGGCCCCGACGCGGCCTGCCAGCGCAGGCCCTGCGCGCCGTCGTCCCAGGTGGCGGTGATCCGCGGGTAGATCTCGACGACGTCGGCGGGCCCCAGCCCTCCGGCGCCCGTGGTGAAAAACTCCGGGACCGGCGCCGGGCGCACCTCCTGCGCGTCCGCCGGCAGCCAGCTGACCAGCGCGAACCCGGTCAACGCGAGCGCGCCGAAGGCGGTCGCGGGTGGTGCGGTCGGCATCCGGTCGATCCACATCGCGACGACGACGGCGACGCACAGCACCGTCACGACCTGGATCCGGACCGGCTCGATCTCCGACAGCAGGGGGACGTCGGCGAACGCGAGCCACGGCAACGGCACCCCGGTCTCGGACCCCAGCAGCACGACGCCGGTACCCAGCGACGCGAGCCAGGCGAGCGCGCCGAGCCCGGCGGCCACCCGCAACGCCGTCGAGCGGATCACCAGGACGGCGACGACGACGAGCGCCAGCATCGCGACGCCGACGTAGCCGCCCTGCTCACCGATGTGCCCGGCGAGCGACTCCCCCGCGCTGTCCGGGAGCGGCCGGAACGCCGTCATCCGGGTCGGGACCAGCACGTTCGCCAGGTCCGCACCGGTCGCGTGCACGTTGCGGATCGCGGAGCGCGGCCGGTTCGGCCCGGCCAGCACGAGGTGGATCGGGTAGGCGCCGAGCGCGCCGAACACGACCACGCAGGCGACGCCCGCCCGCAGCAGCCCCGGCAGGTGTGCGGGCACCCGGCGGGGGAACCGCAGCGCCAGCACGATCGCGGTGAGCACCAGGAAGATGACGCCGACGGCGAGGGTCTGGGTGTAGAGGAGGAGCTGGCCGAGCAGGGCGAGCCCGGTCAGCCCGCCGACCAGCCACGGCCGCCGCAGGGGCCCCCGCCCGAAGAGATGGTGCGCGATCAGCAGGAGCAGCGGCGGCAGCACCGACCACGTGAGGTTGAGGTGCCCGGCGATGGCGTGGGCGAGATGGAACGGCGAGAACGCGTAGAGCGCACCGGCGGTCCCCCGGGCGACCCAGCCCCGGATCCCGGACGAGGTGACGAACGGTCCGAGCGCCGCGACCAGCAGCAGGCCCGACACGACAGGGCCGAGCACGATGCCCACGTTGAACGCGGTGACCGACCCCGCGATGACGGTGACGGGCGCCAGCAGCGCGGCGAGCAGCGGCACCGCGGTGTTCCACAGCGCGTTCAGCCCGTGCGGCCAGTGCATCCAGTCGGTGACCAGCGGGTTCGCGCCGTTCCCGACCGCGAACGGGAACCAGTTGAGCCACCAGGCGAACATGTCGGCGTCGGCGTTGACGTGGCCGGCGAGCAGGCCGGACGGGTCGGCGAGCACCCGGCGCTGCAGCCACAGTGAGACCAGCAGGTACGCGATCCCGAGCAGGACGTACGTGCCCGCGACAGCGGCCGCGGCCGCGGCGACGGCAGCGGGATGCGGGCGTGCCGGGGCCCGGGCCGGGGGGCCTCCCGCTCGTCCAGCACGCGATCAGTGTGGCGCTTCGCGCTCGTGAGTGGTTATCGCGGTCCGGACCACGGTAACCACTCACGAGCGCGGAGCGCCCTCTCGGTAGCCTGGGCGGCGATGACGGACACGACCGTTCCCACCAGCATCAGGACCGACGCCCCGGCGCGCCGGACCGCGTCCCTGCACGGCTGGGGACGGACCGCACCCACGCTCGCGCAGCTCGTCACCCCGCGCGGCGCCGAGGACGTCGCCGAGGCGGTTCGCACCGCAGGCGACCGCGGGATCATCGCCCGCGGCCTCGGCCGCTCGTACGGTGATCCCGCGCAGAACGCGGGCGGTGTCGTCCTGGACATGCCCGGGATGAACCGGATCCACGCGATCGACGAGGGCTCCGGCGTCGCCGACGTCGACGCCGGCGTCTCGCTCGACCAGCTGATGCGGGCCGCGCTGCCGCTGGGGCTGTGGGTCCCGGTGCTGCCCGGCACCCGCCAGGTCACGATCGGCGGCGCGATCGGTGCCGACGTGCACGGCAAGAACCACCACACCAAGGGCAGCTTCGGCAACCACGTCGAGTGGCTGCAGCTGGTGACCGCCGACGGCTCGGTGAAGGAGCTGACCCCGGACGGTCCCGAGAAGGACCTGTTCTGGGCGACCGTCGGCGGCATGGGCCTGACCGGCGTCGTCGTGCGGGCGAAGGTGCGGCTGCACCGCACCGAGTCGGCGTACTTCGTGGTCGACACCGACCGCACCGACGATCTCGACGGCCTGCTGGAGCTGCTCACCGACGGCTCCGACGACACCTACGGCTACTCCGCCGCCTGGTTCGACACCACCGCCACCGGGGCGCGGACGGGCCGCTCGGTCCTCACCCGCGGCTCGCTGGCGACCGTCGACCAGCTCCCGGAGAAGCTGCGCGCCGAGCCGCTGAAGTTCGACGCCCCGCAGCTGCTGACCTTCCCCGACGTCTTCCCGAACGGGCTGGCCAACAAGCTGTCGCTGACCGCGTTCAGCGAGCTCTGGTTCCGCAAGGCCCCGCGCCGCCAGCGCGGCGCCGTGCAGAACATCACCGCCTTCTACCAGGTGCTCGACCTCTTCGGTGAGTGGAACCGGATCTTCGGTTCGAAGGGCTTCCTGCAGTACCAGTTCGTCGTCCCGATGGGCGAGGAGGCCGCGCTGCGCCGGATCGTCGAGCGCATCACGCGGTCCCCGCACAAGTCCGGGCTGAACGTGTTCAAGCGGTTCGGCGACGGCAACGACGCGCCGCTGTCCTTCCCCACCAAGGGCTGGACGATCACCGTCGACTTCCCGATCGCGCCCGGCCTGTCCCGGTTCTGCACCGAGCTCGACGAGCTGGTGCTCGCCGCGGGCGGCCGCCTGTACCTGGCCAAGGAGTCGCGGACCTCGCCGGAGGCGTTCGCCGCCGGCTACCCGCGGTTCGACGAGTGGAAGGCGATCCGCGACGCCGCCGACCCGGCGGGCGTCTTCGCCTCCGACATGTCCCGCCGCCTCTCCCTCGCACTCTGAGTCTGGAGCTCCCCACATGATCGACGCCGTCGGCAACCCGCAGAGCATCCTGCTGCTCGGCGGGACCTCCGAGATCGGCCTCGCCACGGTCCGTGCGTTCGCCGCGGACCGCCCGCTGCGGGTCGTGCTGGCCGCCCGTCCCGGGCCCCGCCTCGACGCGGCCCGCACCGAGCTCGAGGAGCTCGGCTGCGGGGTCGAGACCGTCGAGTTCGACGCCGCGAAGATCGAGACCCACGCGGAGGTCGTGACGAAGGCCTTCGCCGGCGGGGACATCGACGTCGCCGTCGTCGCGTTCGGCCTGCTCGGGGACAACGAGCGCGGCTGGACCGACGTCGAGCACGCCGTCGAGCTGGCCCAGGTCAACTACACCGCCACCGTGTCGACCGGCGTCGCGCTGGCCGAGCGGTTCCGCGAGCAGGGCCACGGCTCGATCGTCGCGATCTCCTCGGTCGCCGGTGAGCGGGCCCGGCGCTCGAACTTCGTCTACGGCTCGACCAAGGCCGGGATGGACGCGTTCTACACCGGCCTGACCGAGGCGCTGCGCGAGTTCGGCGTGACCGTCACGATCGTCCGGCCCGGCTTCGTCCACTCGAAGATGACCGAGGGGCTCGACCCGGCGCCGCTCGCGACCACCCCGCAGGCGGTCGGCGACGTCATCGTCGACGCGGTGCGCAACCGCAAGGAGCTGGTCTGGGCACCGGCCCCGATGCGGTTCGTGATGAGCGCCCTGCGGCACGTCCCGCGCCCGATCTTCCGCAAGCTGCCGATCTGACGCGGGACGCGCGGCGGCTCACCAGCCGTCGACGTGCAGGACCGTGTCCAGCGGCTGCCGCTTCGCGGGCTTGAAGGTGTCGCCGGTGTAGTACGCGACGGGCAGCAGCACGCCCTGGCGGACGTCCGTCGGCACACCGAGCAGCTCCGAGATCTCCTTCTCGTACTGCAGGTGCAGGGTGGTCCAGGCGCTGCCCAGCCCGCGGGCGCGCAGCGCGATCTGCAGGCTCCACGCGGCGGGCAGCAGCGAGCCCCACAGCCCGGCCTGGTTGCTCGCCGGCAGGTCCGCCGAGGCCTTCAGCGCGCCGATGACCAGGACCGGGACGTCGCTCATCCGCTCCGCGAGGTACAGCGCGCTGTCCGCGACGCGGTTCTGGGTGGCGTCCCGGTCGGCGTCGCCCGAGGTCCTGTTGGTCGGGTACGCCGAGGAGTTGCGGTAGGCCATGAAGGCCTGCCGGTAGTACTCGCCGACCGCCTTGCGCTTCTCCGGGTCGGTGATCACCAGCCAGTGCCACCCCTGCTGGTTCGACCCGCTCGGGGCCTGCAGCGCGACCTCGAGGCTCTCCCGGACCACGTCCATCGGGACCGGCCGGTCCAGGTCGAGGCGCTTGCGCACCGAGCGGGTGGTGGTCAGCAGTTCGTCGGGGCCCAGGTCCAGAACGTCGGTCATACCCGCATCCTGCCCCGCACACCTCACTCCGGCCTGCGGGCCACCAGGACGGCGTGCTCGCCGGCTCCCGCGTCGAGGGTCAGCCGCCCCGACGAGCGCTGCGCACGGGCCGGCGCGGTACGCGGGTCGAGCAGGGCGGGGACGCCGCCGTAGGGACCTCCGGTCAGGCCGTCCGATCCCTCGCGGACGATCTCGAACCCGTGCGTGACGAGGATCTCCCGGATCCGTACGTGCCCGCGCGGGACGCGCGGCGGCACCCAGCGGGCCCCGGTGAGCTCCCGTCCGCGGCCCTCCGCGTCGGTCGCGACGACGAGGACGTGGCCGCCCGGCTCGAGCGCCCGGAACCAGCCACGGGGGCCGGTGTCGGATCCGAGGGCGGAGTCCGGTGTCCGGTCCAGCACCCCGACCGCGGTGAGCGACGGCAGCGGGCCGGGCAGGTCGTCGACGCGGCGGTGGACCGGGCAGCCGGGGGCGCCCGCGCGCATGGCGGCCGCCTCCTCGTCGGACCCGGCGAGGCCGGACACGGGGCCGAACCGCGCGAGCCCGGCCAGCAGCAGCCCACCGGCGCCGGCGACGTCCAGGTAGGGGCCGCGGCCCAGGTACAGCCGGACCAGGCGCAGGTACCACTGGCGGGACGCCTTGTCCGGCGGCGCCGGGGTGGGGTCCGGCAGGGCGTCGCGCGGCGGGGTCGTGGGGATCATCGGTCCACAGGGGTCTCGGCGACGGTGGTCGCCGCCATTCTCACCCGTCGCGACCGGTCGCGGCGCCGTACCCCGGCCCCCGACGCGGCCGTGCGCCGGACCGCGGCGGCGGTCCGGGGCACGGCCGGTGTCTCCCGCTCCCGAGCGGAGGTCGTGCGGGCCGGTCAGGCCCCGTGCGCGGGCCGCTTGCGACGACGGCGGGCCGCCGCACCCGACGCGGCGACGATCGGCGTCGCGGCGCTGGAGTGGCTGTCGTCCCGGCGGCGACCGGCGCGACCGCAGTGCTCGGCACCGGAGCGGCTGCCCGGAAGGGCCGCCGCCGACCGGATGGCGCGCGGGGCCGGGACGACCCCGCCGCGCCCGGCCGTGACCTGCGCGTCGCCGGTGGTCGTGCCGGTACCGGCGGCGCCGGTGGTGTCCGGCCGGCCCGCGCGGGAGGCCGCCTGCAGCGACCGCAGCCGCTCCACCCGGTCGGCGGCCCCCGGCCCGTCGACGGTCGGGGTGAACAGCGCCGACCCGGTGCCCGGGCCGCCACTGCGCAGCCGGGCCGCCGCGACCAGGTCCGCGGAGACACCGTCGCCCGGCCCGTCGACACCGGCGGAGCGGGCCGCGGCCAGCCGGTCGAGCACCCAGCGGGCCGACCCGGCCGGGGCGGGCTCGTCCGTGGTCTGCGCCGGCACCGGCCGGGCCGGTGCCGCGTGCTCGCGGCGGGGCCGCGGGGCGACGGCCGGGGCAGGGCGCTGTCCACGCACGGTGCCCACAGGGTTGTCCACAGTGTGGCCGGCCGGCCCGCGGGACTGGACCGGCAGTGCCTCGGTGGCGGCCACGTCGCTCTCCGCGGTGATCACCGGCAGCACGGAGGTCTCCGGGTCGCGACGGGCGGCGTCGGAGTCGATGTGCAGCACGGCCCGCGCCGCGGGCGGCTCGACGGTGTCCGGGCGGGCCGGCGCCGCCGTACGACGGGTGGGCAGCGCGCGCAGCCAGCGACGGGCCGGACGTTCGACGAGCGTGTAGAGCAGGTGTGCCACGGGCAGAGTCCCCACGAAGACGGTGAGCGCGATCAGGTGTCCGGTCTCGCCGCCGGCGGGGACGACACCCGAGTCGCTCAGGAACCAGAAGACCTCGAACACGGGGATGTGGACGAGGTAGAGCGCGTACGAGATGCGCCCGCCGTGCACCACGGGCGCACGGGTGAGCAGGTGGTGCACCGGTCCGCGGTCGGCGAGCGCGAGCGCACCGACGAGGACCGGGAAGAGCAGGACGGCCGTGCCGTGCAGCCCGCCGCCGTGGGCGGCGCCGGCGAGGAGGACGAACGGGACGGCCACCGCGGCGAACGTCGCGACCGACGACGCGGCGGACGCGACGTCCCGGCCGCGCAGCCTGCGCACCGCCAGCATCGCGAGCACACCGGCGGAGAACCCGCCGAGGATCCGCACCAGCCAGCTGTACGGGTAGTAGGGCGACCCGACCACGACGAACGCCGCGGCCAGCGGCGCGACGCAGAGCAGCGACCCGGCGGCGAGGACCACGAACGGCAGGTTCCGCAGGCGGAAGAACACCACCGCGAGCAGCGGGAACAGAAGGTAGGCGAGCCACTCCGCGCTGATCGACCAGGTCGGCCCGACCCAGGACGCCCCGTCCAGGTACGGCTCGGTCCACATCTGGATCCCGACGAGTTGCTCGAACCACGCCACGACGCCCAGCGACGGCTGCACGGCCTGGTAGGCGACCTCGTCGGTGTCCCCGAACACCGCCCGGGCCACCAGCCACACCCCGAAGAGGTGGAAGACGACGGCGTAGGCCGGCCACATCCGTGCCACCCGGGCCCAGACGAACCGGCCTGCCTCCCGCGCCCGCAGCCGCGGCCCGAGCTGTTCCAGGTACGTCCAGGCGATGACGAAGCCGCTCAGGACGAAGAACAGGTCCACCCCGAGGGCACCCTGTGTGACCAGCGGACCGAGCCAGTCGGTGACCATCTCGACCCCTGGCATCGGGGTGAAATGGAAATGGAACGCGACCACCCAGAGCGCCGCGACGATCCGCAGACCGGTCAGCGCGGCGACCTCCCCACGCCCCTCCTGGACGCCGGCCGACGCCGTCCCGCCCAGCTCGGGCGGTACGTCGGGGGTGCCTGACGTCACCGCGGCCGGACCGTCGGCCGCGGAACGCTCGGGGGCGTGGATGCTCACGACGGGGCCAACGAGAATTGCGCGTCACCGTCACCGGTGACCCCCGAAATGGGCCCGAATGTCGCATACCGTAACCGAGAGTGACGACTACCGGCTGTACACGACCTTGAGACCCCGGCCGAGCGAATCCCGGCCCGTGCGGGCATGCCGGGGGCGTCACGGACGATCCCCGGCGCACGTCTAGCCTCGGCCGCGTGCTGACCGCCGACACGGAGCCTGCCCATCAGGCCGGGACCCGGTCCGGCGACCGCGGATCCCGATCCAGAGATCAGGTCCTCGCCGCCGTGCTCGGGCTGGTCTCGGCGGTGCTGGCGCTGGCGATCCCCTTCCTCCCCGTCGTCCAGAACACGGCCACCGTTACCTGGCCGACGGCGGAGACCGGCACGGCGCCGCTGAACGCGCCGCTGGTCGCCTACCGCCCGGAGACCCTGCGGATCACCATCGGCTGCGACGCGATCCGCAGCCTCGACGACCGCACCCCCGGCCCGGCGACCGTGGTGAGCACCGCACCGGAGCAGTCCCCGTCCGCGCAGGCCGTCGGACTCCGGGCCGCCGTCGACAACGGTGTCCTCACACTGGACAACCGCGGCCAGCGCGTCGCGACCGAGGCGATCCCGCCGGCCGGCCCCGGCTGCGCCCTCCAGGTCGACTCGACCGACGCGGCGACCACCGCCACGCTCGGCGGCACCACCCTGCTCGACTTCGACGGCGACGCCCGTCCCCAGGTCACCGGCGTCTACTCCACCCTCGACGGCGGCCTCGACCCCGTCGCCGGCACGTCGGTGTCGTTCGACGCCGACAACCGCTACGACAGCGACGCCTCCGTCCTCAAGATCGTCGCCGGGGCGATCGCCATCGTCACGCTGTTCGGCTGCCTCTACTACCTGCGCCGGCTCGACGAGCGCGACGGCCGCCGGATCATGCACACCCACCGGCTCGCCGTCGGGCTCCGCGGGCGGGACGGCATCCGCGACACCCTGGTCGTCGCCGTCCTCGCGGTGTGGGCCGTGATCGGCTCGATGACCTCGGACGACGGCTACATCCTGGCGATCTCCCGGGGCAACGACGCGGCGGGCTACGTCGGCAACTACTACCGCTGGTTCAACTCGCCCGAGGCGCCGTTCGGCTGGTTCTACCAGCTGTACTCGCTGTGGAGCGGGGTCTCCGAGGCCGTGCTGTGGCTGCGGATCCCCGCGCTGGCGATGGGCATCGCGTCCTGGTTCCTGATCAGCCGGGCGCTGCTGCCGCGGCTCGGGACCCGGGTTCGCCGGAGCCGCTCGGCCGGTTGGGCGGCGGCCGCGGTGTTCCTCTGCTTCTGGCTGCCGTTCGACAACGGACTGCGGCCGGAGAGCGTCGTCGTGATCGCGGCGCTGGTGTCGTTCGTGATGCTCGAGCGGGCGCTGGTCGTGCGCCGCCTGCTGCCGGTCGCGGGAGCTCTGGTGGCGGCCGCGTTCGCCGTCGCGGCGACGCCGACCGGCCTGATCGCCCTGGCCCCGTTCCTGGCGGCCGCCCGGCCGTTGCTGGCGTTGTTCAGCGAGCGCGCCCGGAAGGCGGGCTGGGTGCCGACGCTCGCCCCGCTGCTCGCCGCCGGGCTGATCGTCCTGGTCGCGATCTTCGGGGACCAGACGTGGGCGACGGTCGCCGAGGCGACCCGGGTGCGCACCGACCTGGGCCCGAACCTGTCCTGGTACGAGGAGCTGTCCCGCTACCAGCTGCTGTTCACCGAGTCCCGCGACGGCTCCCTGCAGCGACGCTTCCCGGTGCTGCTGCTGTGGCTGTGCACCGCGGTCGCCGGTGCGGTGCTGCTGCGTCGCGGCCGGATCCCCGGCGCCGCGCTCGGCTTCTCGCGGCGCCTGCTGGGCAGCACCGTGCTGTCGTTCGCCGTGCTGGCGCTGACCCCGACCAAGTGGACGCACCACTTCGGTGCATTCGCCGCACTCGGCGCCGGCGTCGCGGCACTGGCCGCCCTCGCGACCAGCACCGGCGTACTGCGGTCCCGGCGCAACCAGGCGCTGTTCCTCGCGGCGGTGCTCGCGGTGACCGCGCTGGCCTTCACCGGCCCGAACACCTGGTGGTACGTCTCGAACTGGGGCGTGCCGTGGTTCGACAAGCCGCCGTCGGTGGCCGGGTTCTCGGCGACGACGCTGCTGCTCGGGCTGGCCGGGATCTCGCTCGTCGTCGGGGTGATCGAGCACCTGCGCGGCCCCGGGATCCCGCGCCCGGTCGCGATCCCCGGGCGGCGACGGCGGCGGATGGGCCAGGCCCAGGCCGTCCGGCTGGGGTCCGCACCGGTCGCGCTGATCTGCGCGCTGATGGTCCTGTTCCAGGTCGCGTCGCTGGCCAAGGGCCTGGAGAAGCAGGTGGGCTCCTACTCGCTGGGTGCCGACATCGTCTCCGACCCGACCGGGTCGGAGTGCGGTCTGGCCGGCCGGCTGCAGGTGGAGACCGACCCGGCCGCCAACGTGCTGGCCCCGGCGCCCGCCCCGGCCGGGGCGGAGCCCCCCGTCGAGCAGGGCTTCACCCGCGACGGCCTGCCGCCGACCGGCCCCGGGTCGCTGCGCGACAGCGACGGCACGGGCTCGACGCAGCCGGCCGTCACCGGTGCCGGCCCGCAGGGCGGGCCGGTCGTCGGCAGCTGGTCGCCGGACCCGGACAACACCGGCGAGTACCGGTCCGGCTGGTACACGCTCCCCGAGGCGGCACGCGACGGCGGCGCCCCGCTCGTCCTCGGCATCGCCGGGACCGTCGGTGGCGGCAACTCGCTGACCCTGGAGTTCGCCTCCGGCGACCGGATCGTCGACGAGATCTCGCCGAGCGGCTCGACCGGCACGGTCACCTCGGTCGCCGACACCGCGGGCACCGCCGCGGGCGGCCGCAGCTGGCGTGACGTCCGGCTGGACCTGGCCGGCCGGGACGCCGCGCAGGCCGACCGGGTGCGCGTCGTCGCGACCGACGACGGGCTGGGACCCAACTCCTGGATCGCCGTCGCCCAGCCGCGGGTGCCGCAGCTGACCCCGCTGACCGACGTCGTGGGGGGCAGGCCCGGTTACCTGGACTGGCCGACCGCGTTCGTCCACCCGTGCCTGCGGCGCTTCGACGTGAACGCCGGGATCGCCGACGTGCCGGCCTACCGCCTGCTGGCCGACACCCAGCAGCGGTCCGTCGGCGACGAGTGGGGCGCGGCATCCGGCGGCGGCCCCCGGGGCTGGACGGCGCTGCTGGGTGCCGAACGGGTGCTGCCGACCTACCTGCCGGGCCAGTGGGACTTCGACTGGGGCCAGTTCCGGGTCTACGAGCCGTACTCCCCGCAGGCGACCCAGGCACCCACCGAACGGGGCACCCGCACCATGTGGGGCTGGGAGCAGGTGGCCCGGATCGGGGACGCGCCGGGAGACCCGGCGCCGCTGCCCCGCTGACGGCGCGGCAGACTTCACCGAAGACCCGATCCCGGCGAGAGGCGACCGCGAGACATGCTGGACACGGCCCGTCCCACCCGCGACGGCGATCCCGCACCGGCCACACCCCCGGCCGGCGAGCCGCGGCCCGGCAGGCTCGTCGTCCAGCGCGGGCACTTCACCGGGCCCACGGCCCTGGTCCCGGAGGACCTCTACGCGGAGGTCCTGCGGGGCGCGGCCCGGCGGGAGCGCGCCCGGATCGAGCTGGCACCGGCGACGCTGGTCAGCACGAACACCTACTGGGGGCGGCTGCACGCCACCTACTGGCAGCGCTGGACGACCGTCCCCGAGGTGCGGGTGACGCTGCGGGCGAGCGGCCGCGGCCGGATCTGGCTGATGGCGTCGGACACCAACAAGGTCGCCCGCGCGGTCGAGGTGGCCGACGTCGACGGCGACACCGCGATCGAGCTGACCGGGTCGGTCGACCGGTTCCTCGACGGCGGCGGCCTCTGGCTGGAGATCGGCACCGACACCGGTGAGCTCGCGGTGTCCGGCGTCGAGTGGACGGTGGCCGTGCCCCGCCCGCCGCGACCGACCTCGCTCACGATCTGCACGTACAACCGCGTCGAGGACTGCCTGAACACCCTGCAGGCGCTGCTCGACGACCCGGCGGCGCTGGCCCGCGTCGAGCTCGTGCGGGTGGTCGACCAGGGCAGCGACCCGCTGGAGTCCCGGGACCGGTTCGCCGCCGTCGCGGACGCGTTCGGTGCGACGCTCGTCTACCAGCGCCAGCCGAACCTCGGCGGCGCCGGCGGGTTCACCCGCGGCCTGTACGAGGCGACCGCCGGGGACCCGGCGGACGACCACGACGTCCTCCTGATGGACGACGACGTGCTGCTCGACCCGGAGATCGTCGTCCGGCTGACCGGGTTCGCGGCCTGCACCACGAACCCGGCGATCGTCGGCGGGCAGATGCTGAACCTGCTGCACCCGGGGCACGTGCACATCACCGCCGAGTACGCCGAGCCGGAGAAGCTCCGCGTCGGCCGCCCGGTGCCCGGCGCCCTCGAGGAGGGCTTCCTGCTCGGGCGCGACGAGCGGCTGCTGCCGATCGTGCAGGAGCGCCGCGTCGACACCGAGTACAACGGCTGGTGGTCCTGCCTGATCCCGGCGCCGATCGTGCGCGCCATCGGCTACCCGCTGCCGCTGTTCTTCCAGTGGGACGACGTCGAGTTCGGCTACCGCGCCCGCGAGCACGGCTTCGCCACCGTCTCCCTGCCCGGCGCCGGCGTGTGGCACGCCGACTTCGGCTGGAAGGACTGGGACGAGTGGCACCGCTACTTCAACCAGCGCAACGGCCTGATCACCGCGGCGCTGCGGACCGGCTTCGACCGGCGCACGGTGACGTCGACGGTCGTCGAGCTGCTCGCCCAGTACCTCGTCGCGATGCAGTACGGGCTCGCCGCGACGCTGCTGACCGCGGTCGAGGACTTCCTGGAGGGTCCCGCCGTCCTCGACGACGGCTCCGCCGCCGCGGCCGCGCGGATCCGCCGGATCCGGGCCGCCTACCCCGAGACGGCCGCCGTGCCGATCGCCGACGCGGGCCTCGACCCGCGGGAGTCCGTCGTGCACCTCGCCGGGCACAAGCCGTCGAAGATGGTGCGGACCTGGCTCAAGCGTGTGGTGCTGCAGGCGACCGGGCGGGTGCCGTTCCGGTCCGGGATGGTGCCGGCCGGTGAGGCGCACTGGTGGCACGTGGCGCTGTTCGAGCGGGCGATCGTGACCGACATGGCCGAGACCGGCGTCCGGATCCGGACCCGCGACCGGGAGCGCCTGCGCGAGCTCGCCACCCGGGCCGTGCACACCGTCCGCCGGCTGTACACCGAGGGCCCGGACGCGGCACGGACCTGGAAGGCCGCCGAGCCGCGGCTCACGGCACGGGAGACGTGGACCCGGCTCTACGAGGACTGATCCCCGGCCGGGGCCGGCCCACCAGCACGGCGACCAGGACCACGACCGACGCCACGGGCGCCGGGTGGCCCAGGCCGAACCCCAGACCCAGATCGACGACGACGGCCGCGCACGCCGACGCGAACATCCAGCGCGGCCCGGTGACCGGTCGCGGCCGCCCGGTGGACCAGCGCGTCCGGCCCCAGGGCTTGTCGATCGACAGCCAGGCCTGGAACGCGATCGCCGCGACCATCAGCAGGGTCAGCGGCAGCAGGCCCGCGGGCGAGGTGCCCGCCGGGTCGGAGTGCGCCGCGTCGAGCCGCGCGGACAGCACGACGATCCCCAGGTGGAGCTGGGCCACCGTGATCGCGAACTTCACCGCGACCCAGCGGTGGTGGAAGAACCCGAAGGGCGTCGCCGCCGCGAGCACCATCCCGGTCAGCGCGGAGCCGACGGCGAGCGGGGCCAGCAGCACGGCGTCGAGATGGTGGGCGGCGAGCAGTGCGGGCCCGCGGACCGCAGGGTCGACGCCGAGCACCTGCAGCGCGGCGAGCGACGCGGCGAGCGCCATCCAGCCGACCGAGGTGAGCACGTGCAGCCAGACGGTGAGCCGGCGCCAGGTCTTCGTGGTGAGCACGGACCCAGCCCACCGGAACCGGCACCGCGGCCCATCCGGCCCCACCCCCACTCCACCCGGACCCCCGCCTCGTCACGTCGACGTACCGAGCCACGCCCCAGGACGCTCACCGGTTGCGTCAGCGCTCATCCGATCGCGCGAGCGCCGGCTGAACCGGTGAGCGTCTCCGGGAGAGTCCGCCCGGGGAAGGGACGGGGAAGGGGGCGGGGCGGGGTCAGCCCAGGAAGTCCCGGCCCGTGTAGTCCTTGTCCGCCAGGGTCGGCAGGCGCTCCCAGCCCCATCGGCGCTCGGTCCCGACGGCCACGTCGTAACCACCGGTCGGGTGGTCGTACCCGACCCGCTCGACGTGGCCCCACGCGAACATCGCGCGCCCGGGCGGCGGGTCGAGCCGCGAGGGCAGCTCGTCGAAGGTCGCCGTCCGCCCGATCCCGGCGAGCGCGCCGCCGTTGCCGGTGAAGAACGCGTTGTCCTCGGTGGCGCCCTCGAGGTCGTCGCCGGTGCGGAGCCGCCACTGCGGGGTCTCCGCGATGCCGTGCCGCACGACGATCTGGTCCTCGCACGGCCACAGCAGCGCCGTGACCTGGTCGGCGTAGACCGGGTCCCCGCGGACGACGTCGGACGCCGGCCGGTCCCTGGCGGGCACCGGCGCACCGATCCCGAGCCAGCTGTCGGCGCCGTCGGTGGCGTCGGTGACGACCAGCCGGACCTGGGTGACCGGTCCGGGGAGGTCCCCGGCCGCGCCGAGGTCGATCTCCAGGTCGGTCCAGTCCGCGACCTTCTCCCCGGGCAGCGACGCCGAGATCTCGTGGGTCGCGTCCGGCGCACCGACCGGGCCGGAGCCGGCCACGACCTGCACGGTCTGGTCGGATCGGAGGTCGCCGGTGGCGGGCACGAGCAGCCGTGACCGGTCCCCCGGGACGGGGAACCAGCCGGTCTCCAGGGTGCCGGTGCCGGCGTCGTCGGTGTGCCAGACGGGGCCGTCGAGTGCGGGCCGGTCGGGCGGCGGGCCGTCGCGCAGGGCGCCGGTGAGCTGCGGCGGGCCGGCGGCCGGTCCGAGCGGCCCGCCGTCGGGCACCGTGACGGTGACGGCGTCGGCGAGCCCGCACGGCCGTCCCACGAGGGACGCCAGGTTCATCGACGCGACCGACGGTCCGGGGGCCTGCTGCACCGGGGCGAGCGCGAACACGAGCAGCATGAGCGCGACGCCGCCGGCGGTGGCGGTCCGCAGGACCGCACCGTCCGGCCCGGTCCCGGACGCGCGTCCGGCGCGACGCCTGCGGTGTGCCCACCACAGCGCGACCACGGCCACGAGCAGCCACAGCACCGGGTTGCGCAGGTAGACCGGCCCGAGGTGCGGGGCGAGGACCTGCTGGTGGATCGGGGCGTCGACCACGGAGTGATTGCCGAACGGCTGGCCCCAGTCCCCGAGCGGTCGCCACAGGTTCGGCCCGGCGTAGATCACCGCCGCCGCGAGCCCGAGCACCGCCGTCCCGACGGCGACGAGCCGGGCGGGCGCCCGGCGCGGCAGCGGGCCACGGGCCAGCGCGATCGCGAGCAGCAGGGTGGCGGGGGCGGCGACGGCACCGAAGTGGTTGACCCACTTGGTGGGGCTCAGGCCGATCGCGACGAGTGCGAGCGCCGTGGCCGCGAGGGCGAACCCGAGCGCCCGGCCCAGCGGTCCGCCGGTGCCGCGCCGGGTCGCCAGGCGGACCGTGCCGAGGAGCAGCACCCCGACGGTCAGCAGGACGGGCAGCCGGCGGCCCCACGTGCCCTGGTCGTCCGGGCCCAGGAGGTTGGCGTAGTGCACGAGCTCCTGCCACCACGAGTACTGGAAGTAGTACCAGCGGTGCACGGCGACGGACTCGCGGACGTCGGCGAGAGTCTGGTCGGCCAGTCCCAGCGGGACGACGACGCTCGCGGCGGCGAACGCGACCGCGACCGTCGCGCACCGGGTGACCCACCCGGAGTGCACGAGGTGCCACCACACCAGGGGCAGC
The DNA here is from genome assembly GCF_001420995.1 of Pseudonocardia sp. EC080619-01. Lineage (NCBI taxonomy): Bacteria > Bacillati > Actinomycetota > Actinomycetes > Pseudonocardiales > Pseudonocardiaceae > Pseudonocardia > Pseudonocardia sp. EC080619-01. The sequence continues at coordinate 2,700,726 of NZ_CP012184.1, forward strand.
GCGAGCAGCAGGGGGACGGCCGCGACGACCGCGGCGGGCGCCGTCGTCACCCCGAGGACGGCGACGGCGGTGGCCGGGGCGAGCAGCCCGACCGCGCCGGTCCGCAGCGCGGCCGCGACGAGGAACAGGACCCCGGCGGCGGCGAGCGTGCCCGCGGGCTCCGGCCGCAGGCTGATGCCGTAGGGCAGGAACCAGGCCAGGTGGGCGACGGCCAGCGCCGCCACGACGACCGGGCGGGTGCCGGCCCGGTCGGCGAGCGCGACCAGCGTCAGCCGGAGCAGCACCCACGTCCCCAGACCGAGCACGACCGGCACGACCCGCATCGGGAGCAGGCCCCATCCGGCGATCCCGCCCCACAGCTGCAGGAGGTACTGGCTCGTCGCGAACGGGGCCTCGGTGACGTTGAACTGGTAGATCGCGTTGCCGATGGTCCCGGTCTCCGCGCCCTGGCGGGCCATCAGCGCGTACCAGGAGTCGTCGATGTTGACCGGGCCGAGCACGGCCCAGGCCAGCGTCACGACGAGGACGACGGCGTCGGCGATCCCGGGCCGGGGCCGCACGGCGAGGATCCGCCGGGTCCCGGTCCAGGTGCGGACGGCGACCGCGAGCGTCGCGGCCAGCGCGAGCAGGTGCGCGACCAGCAGCGCGACCTTGAGCGGGGACGGCGACGACTCGTAGCGGGCGTCGGTGTGCAGCTGCACCCCGAGCCCGTCGGCGGCCGGTCCCGCGACGGCGGTGGACAGCTCGGCGACCTGCGGCGGCGCGAGCTCCGGGTGCTCGGCGACGGTCGCCCCGTCCCGGGTCACGACGGTCCCGTCCGCTCCCGCGGTGACGACGAGGGTGCAGCCGCCGGCGACGGGCCCGGCCCACAGCTCGGTCGGGCCGGAGCGGATCGTGAGCGTCCCGCCGGCGACGCCCGCCACCAGCCCGGGCGCCGCGACCGGGTCGTCGGCGGCCGCGGGCATCGTGCGCAGCACGTCGCCCTCCGGGAGCGACGCGGCGGCCGCGCACGGGATCGACGCGGTGAACTCCAGCGGCCGGTACGGCGACAGCGGCAGCACCGTCGACGCCGGTGCCTCGCCGGCGCGCGGCCAGCTGACGACCGGGTCGTCGGCGTCGACCGGGGCCAGCGCGGCCCCGATCCCGAGCAGGCAGGTCAGCCCGCCGAGCAGCAGCAGGAGCAGTGGCCGGCGGGTGGACGCCGGCGGGCTCACTCGAAGATCTGCTTCCAGCCGTCCTTGCCGGTGAGCGTGGGCTCGGCCGCCCGGTAGCGGCCGCGCAGCGTCTCCCAGTCCGCGGCCACCGCACGGTGCAGCCGGAACGACTCGGCGACCATCCGCTTGAACATCTGCGGGTCACGACGCCGGAAGGTGACCCCGCGACCGTCGGGTGTGGACACCGTCGCGGAGTCGAGACCCGAGAGGACGAACCACTGCGCGTTCGCCCACGGGACGTTGCGCTGCGGGCGCTCCTGCCGCCCCGGCGCCGGGGACCTCAGGTTCCGCAGGACGCCGCGGGCCAGCCCGAGCGCGACCTTGGCCTTCCCGACCGGCGGCTCCGGGAACAGCTGGGCGCCGAGCGCGTCCAGCTCCGCGAGCGGGACGTCGGTGGCGGAGTCCAGCGGGCGGCCGTCGTCGTACTCGGCGCGGACCGCGCGGATCTCGTCGAGCACCACCGGCAGCTTCGGGAACAGCGCCTCGGGCCCGGCGAGGAAGTCGGTGAACGCCTTGATCTGCAGCGCGACCGCCGAGTACTCCATGAGCATCAGGTGCCGCAGGGTCCGCTTGAACGTCTCCTTCAGCATCGCGCGCGGATCGTCCGGGCCCCGCAGCGCCGCGGCGACCAGGCGGTTCCGGTAGTGGAAGTACGCCTGCCAGTCCGACGAGTCGTCCTTCTCGATGAAGGACATGTGCCAGATCGCGATGCCGGGGACGGTCGCGGTGCGGTAGCCGGCGGTGCGGGCGCGGAGGCCGTACTCGGCGTCGTCCCACTTGATGAACAGCGGCAGCGGCAGCCCGAGGTCCTCCGCGACGCGGCGCGGGATCAGGCACATCCACCAGGCGTTGTAGTCGACGTCGACGCGGCGGTGCAGCCACGGCGTCTGCCGCAGCGTGCGCGCGGCGAGGTCGTGGTGCGCCTCGGTCCTGGGGGCGGGCCGCCAGAGGAACTGGTTGCGGTCGACGACCTCGCCCATCGTGGAGAGCTGCGAGCGGGCCTGCAGCGACAGCATCTGCCCGCCGACCAGCATGGGCTCGCGCGCGAACCGGCTGAACGCGACCGCGCGGAGCACCGAGTCGGGCTCCAGCAGGATGTCGTCGTCCATGTAGAGGATCTGCTCGCAGTCGATGCCGCCCGCGTGCGGGCCGGTCCCGTGGAGCACCTCGTACATGATCCGGGCGTAGCCGCCGGAGCCGCCGAGGTTGGGCTGGTCGATGATCCGCAGCCGATCCCCGAGCACGGCCGCGGCCTGCTCGTACCCGGCCTCGTCGCGGACCTTCCGCGTGCCCTGGTCCGGCAGGACGACCGCGGTGATCGTGTCGAGGACCTGCGGGTCCGAGCCGAGCGCGGTCAGGGTGGCGACGCAGTCGGCGGGCCGGTTGAACGTCGGCATCCCGACGACGACGGCGGCCCGGCCGGGCGCGTCGTGCGGCGCGTGCCAGCCGCCGCCGTGCAGCGTGAGGTCGCCCTCGTCGGTGGAGAGGTCGAACCAGTACCAGCCGCCGTCCTCGAACGGGCGCAGGTCCAGCTCCATGGTCACCCGGCGGCGGCCCTGCACGACCTCGCCGCCGACGAAGATCTGCGACCCGTCGGCCTTGGTGCGGTACACGTCGACGCGGCCCGAGCCCTCCAGCTCCAGCCGCAGCTCGATCGCGGTCAGCGTCGACCAGGCGCGCCAGTACCCGGCGGCGAAGGCGTTGAAGTAGGCACCGAACGACACCTCGGTCGCCGGGGGCACGGTCGCGCTGGTCCGGTCCTGCACGCGGGTACGCCGGCCCGCCGTCGTGGAGACGGTCAGCGACAGCGGCCGGCTCGTCTCGTCCGGCAGCGGGTCGACCGGCGCGAGGGTCGTCCCGGGGCGCTCGTCGAGGTAGAGGGCGCGCACCGCGAACGGGTCGGCGGGGCGGGGAAGGATCACCCGCTGCAGGAGCGTCTCGCCGCTGGTCGGGTCGGCGGTGTCGGACACCTGGTGGCCTCGCTGGTCCGTGGGGGCGGTGGTCATCGCAGAAACGGCCTCGGGGGTCGGCGGGTTCCGGTCGTGCCCGCGCCTGGACGGCTGCGCTGCCGCACCGCCCGGGCCCGGGAGGAGGTACCCGAGCGTAGCCGCGGCTCGGGGCGGCGGCGGCAGGCGGGCGGGCGCGCCGCGCAAGCGGAGTGGAACGTCCGGTTCGCCGTGCCGGAACTCAGCCGACCCGCCACCGCGCGACCGCGTCCTCGTCGAGCTCGACGCCGAGCCCCGGCGCATCCGGGACGGCGAGGCACCCGTCCGGACCGACGGTGACGGGCGTCGCCAGCGGGAAGTCCCGCCGCGCCGGCGTCCAGTCCGGTGGGTCGTAGGGGACCTCGAACCACGGCCCGCCGCCGACGCCGGCCGCGACGTGCAGGTTCGCCAGCAGCCCGATGCCGTTGGTCCAGCTGTGCGGGGTGAAGGAGCGGTGCCGCAGCATCGCCAGCTCGGCCAGCGTCCGGGCGCGGCTCATGCCGACCGAGAGGACGACGTCCATCTGGTAGACGTCGAGCACGTCCTCGTCGATCCAGCGCAGGATCTCCGGCACCGAGTGCTGCATCTCCCCCGCCGCGATCCGCAGCCCCGGGTTGTCGGCGCGCAGCGTCCGGAACCCGTCGGTGTCGGGGTAGGGCAGCGGCTCCTCGACCCAGAAGACGTCGAGGTCCGCGAGCCGGCGCGCCAGCCGACGGGTGGCTGCCAGGTCGGTGGCCGGTGCGACGTCACCCGCCGTCCGCCAGGACTGGTTGAGATCGACCATGATCGTGAACTCGTCGCCGAGTGCACCGCGGACCGCGGCGACGGTCGCGACGCCCTCGTCGATCCGGTTCGGGTCGATCCTGATCTTCGCCGCGCGGAAGCCCTCGTCAGCGACCTGCGCGGCGACGTCGACCCGCTCGGACGAGGCGCGCGGCACGCAGAACGACGCGTACGCGGGCACGCGGTCGTAGGTCCCGCCGAACAGCGTGGCGACGGGCAGCCCGGCGGCCTTCCCCGCCAGGTCCCACAGCGCCGCCTCGAGCGGCCAGTAGTGGCCGCCGTGCACGGCGCAGGTCTCCAGGGCGCGGACGTGCCGGGCGATCGCGAGGGCGTCCTCGCCGACGAAGACGTCGCGGAAGGCGTCGAAGCCGTCCATCGTGTCGCCCGAGCCGATGCCGACGCGCCCGTCGTCGGTGTGCACACGAACGATGGTGGCGTCGAACGCGGTACGCGGCCGGGGATCCCAGGCCGCGCGCAGCGGCGGGTCCAGCGGCAGCCGCACCCGGTCGAGCGTGATGTCGGTGATCTTCATGTCGTCCGGAGGGTTCGCGCCGACTGGTGCCGGCCCGGAGCGCGATCGGGGGCTTCCGCACTCCGAGCCGGATATCCGACGACAGTAGGAAAGTATCCGTTGAGCGACCAGCGCGGGCCGTGGATCGCAATCCACGTTGCGTTCACGCCAACGACGACCCCCGTCCCAGTACGGTCGGAGGGTGACCGATGCGCCCCGCAACAGCTACGGGCTGAGCCGGGACATGGCACTCCTGGAGGCCCTCGCGTCGGACGAGGCGCACCGTGCCGACGGCCTCGGTGTCGCGCAGGTCGCGCGGCTGACCGGCCGGGAGAAGAGCCAGGTGTCCCGGGCGCTGCGCGCACTGGCCGAGGCCGGGCTCGTCGAGCGCGACGACGACAGCCTCGTCTACCGGCTCGGCTGGCGGCTGTTCTCGCTGGCCGCGCGCGGCGCCGACGGGCGGCTGACCGGGGTCACGGAGCCCGCCCTGCGCCGCCTGGCTGTCGAGACCGAGGAGACGGCGCACCTGTGCGTACTGCGCGACGACGCGCTGCTCACCCTGCGGACGGTGTCCGGGCACTCGTTCCGCACGTCCGGCTGGGAGGGGCGCAGGTCGCCGCTCGTCTGCACCTCGGCGGGCCGTGCGCTGCTCACCGACGCCACACCCGACGAGCTCTACGTACGTTTCGGCATCGTCGAGGACCTGGCACCGGACTACCCCGGCTGCCGGGTCCGGACGGTGCCCCAGCTGTGGCGGGCGATCCGCGAGGCCGCCGAGCGGGGCTGGGCCGAGGCCCGCGACGAGCTCGAACCGGACCTCTCCGGGGTCGCGGCCCCGGTGCGGGACTTCCGCGGCCGGATCGTCGCCGTGCTCAACATCGTCGGGCCGACCGCGCGGATCGGCGAGCGGCTCGACGAGCTGGGCCGGACGACGGCGGCCGCCGCCCGCGCGGTGTCCACCGAGCTGGGCTGGAACCCGGAACGGCCCTGAGCCGGATCAGTCCTCCGACTCGGTGCCCGAGAGCGGGCGCCCCTCGGTGAAGTGCGGGACCAGCCGGTTCTCGAACATGGTCAGCGCCGACCCGATGGCCATGTGCATGTCGAGGTACTTGTAGGTGCCCAGCCGGCCACCGAACAGCACGTTCCGGTTCGCGGTCTCCTTGCGGGCGAGCTCGCGGTAGCGCTCCAGCTTGGCGCGGTCGTCCGGCGTGTTGATCGGGTAGTACGGCTCGTCCCCGGACTCGGCGAAGCGCGAGTACTCGCGCACGATCACCGTCCGGTCCTTCGGGTAGTCCCGCTCGGGGTGCATGTGCCGGAACTCGAGGATCCGGGTGAAGGGGACGTCGGCGTCGTTGTAGTTGATCACCGAGGTGCCCTGGAAGTCGCCGGTCGGCTCGACCGACATCTCGAAGTCCAGGGTGCGCCAGCCGAGCTCACCCTCGGCGTGGTCGAAGTAGCGGTCCAGCGGCCCGGTGTAGAGGACCGGGGTTCCCGCCGGCAGCGCGTCGCGGACCTCGAAGAAGTCGGTGTCCAGCACGACGTCGATGTTCTCGTGGTCGGCCATCCGCTCCAGCCAGGCGGTGTAGCCGTCGACCGGCAGACCCTCGTGGGTGTCGTTGAAGTACCGGTTGTCGTAGGTGTAGCGCACCGGGAGCCGGGTGATGATCGACGCGTCCAGCTCGGTCGGGTCGGTCTGCCACTGCTTGGCGGTGTAGCCCTTGACGAACGCCTCGTAGAGCGGGCGCCCGACCAGCGAGATCGCCTTCTCCTCCAGGTTCGCCGCCTGCTTCGTGTCCACCTCGGACGACTGGTCGGCGATCAGCGTGCGCGCCTCGTCGGGCGTGTGCGCCTTCCCGAAGAACTGGTTGATCAGCGCGAGGTTCATCGGGAACGCGTAGACCTGCTCGCCGACCCGGGCGAAGACCCGGTGCTGGTAGTTCGTGAACGCGGTGAAGCGGTTCACGTACTCCCACACCCGCTCGTTCGAGGTGTGGAACAGGTGCGCGCCGTACCGGTGGATCTCGATGCCGGTCTCCGGCTCGGGCTCGGAGTAGGCGTTGCCGCCGATGTGGTCGCGGCGCTCCAGGACCAGGACGCGCTTGCCGAGGCCGTCGGCGACCCGCTCCGCCACGGTCAGCCCGAAGAACCCGGACCCGACGACGATCAGGTCGTAGCTGGCGAGGTCGTACCCGTCGAGGCTCACGGCACCCGAGGGTAGGACAGGCGTGATCGGGGGCACCGGGCGGCTTCGGTATCCTCGCAGACGGGCCGCGGAAGCGGACGAATCAGGCGCCCCCGCTCGTGTCACCCCGTTCGGTAAAGGAGGCGGACCTGTCGTGAGCTGGCTGTCCGCCGTCCCACTCGTGGTGCTCGCCGCCGCCTGGCTGACCCTGCCCGGCCTGCTCGTGGGTGTCGCCGCCGGGCTGCGCGGCATCGCGGTGTGGGGCGCCGCTCCGCTGCTGTCGGTCGGCCTGATCGCCGGGTCCGCGGTGGCCGGGAGCATGGTGGGCGTCCCGTGGAGCGGTGCCGTGCCGGTCGCCGCGGCGTGCGTGTTCGCGCTGGTGGTCGTCGGCGCCCGGCGGCTGGTGCTCGGGCGTCCGCTGGTGCCGGGGCCCGCGCTCGCCCGGGCCCGCACCGCGCAGGCGTGGGCCTCGCTGCGGCAGGGCGGGCCGGACCGCCGCTGGACCGGCCTGGCCGCACTCGGCGGGATGCTCATCGCCTGGGCGCTCGGCTTCCGGGCCGCGATCCGCGGGATGGACCGCCCGGACGCGCTGTCCCAGACGTTCGACGCGAACTTCCACTACAACGCCGTCGCCCGGATCCTCAACACCGCCGACGCGTCCTCGCTGACCGTCGGCGGCCTGGTGAACTCGCCCGGCTTCTACCCGTCGGCGTGGCACGGCGTCGTCTCGCTGGTGGCACCGCTGACCCCCGGACCCGGCGAGATCGTCGTCGCCTCCAACGTCGTCGCGCTGGTGACGACCCTGCTCGTCTGGCCCCTGTCGGTGCTGCTGCTGGTGCGGACGCTGACCGGTCGCTCGGCCGGTGCCGCGCTCGCGGCGCCGGTGCTGGCGCTGGGCTTCATCGCGTTCCCGTGGACCCTGGTCACCTACGGCGCGCTGTGGCCCAACCTGCTCGGGGTGGCACTGGTGCCGGCCGCGCTCGCCGCCGTCGCGCTGGCCGCGCGGCCCGGTCTCGGGCCCGACCCGGTCAGCCCGGCCCGGCCCGGCCCGTACCCGCCGGGACGGGTGGCGCGCTGGTTCCCGGTCGTCGTCGGCGTGCTCGCGCTGGGCCTCGCGCACCCGAACGCGCTGTTCGGCGCCGTCGTCGTCGCCGCGCCGCCGGTGCTGTGGGGGCTGACCGGCGCGATCCGCCGGGGCCTCCGCGCCGGCCGGTGGCAGACCGTGCGGGCGCTGGCGGCGGTGCCGGCCGTCGCGGGCGTCGGCGGGGTGCTGGCCTGGTTCATGTTCGTCTCGCCGGTGCTCGACGGCATCCGCGGCTACTACTGGGAGCCGCAGGTCACCGTCGCCGGGGCGATCGGCAACGCGGTGCTGCACAGCCCGAACGGCAACGACCCCGCGTGGTCGATCGCGGTGCTGACGCTCGCCGGCGCCGTGGTCGCGCTGCGCCGCGCGCGGACGTCGTGGCTGGTGCCCGCGCACGTGCTCGTCTGCGCCCTCTACGTCGTCGGGGCCAGCTCGTGGTCGTCGATCTGGACCGGGGTCTGGTACAACGACGCGCCCCGGATCGCCGCACTCGTCCCGGTGACGGCCGCACCGCTCGCCGCGCTCGGCCTGGTCGCGCTGTGCTCGCTGGTCCGCCGGGTGGCCTGCCTCGTGCGCGACGCGCTCACCCGGGCCGCGCCCGCCGTCGAGTCGTGGCCGCGGCCGCGGGCCGCGGTGCTGGTGGCGGTCGGGGTACTGGCCGTCGTCGCGACCTCGGGCGGGCTGTACCAGCGCTCGCACATCGACCAGCTCGCCGGCATCTACCAGACCCCGGAGCAGGTGCTGGTCGGCCCGGAGCAGGCGCAGTTCCTGCGCTACGCCGGTGAGCTGCTGCCCGCCGACGCCGTCGTCGCGCAGAACCCGTGGGCCGGTACCGCGATGCTGTGGCCGCTGACCGACCGGAAGGTGCTGTTCCCGCACCTGACCGGGGTGTGGTCACCGGACCAGCAGCTGATCGCGGAGCGGCTGCGGGACGCCGCGAACGACCCCTCGGTGTGCGCGGCCGTCGCCGAGACCGGCGTCGGGTACGTCGTCACCGCGCCGCCGACGTTCTGGCAGCCGGACCCGCTCGCGGAGAACTGGCCGGGGCTCGACGACCTCGCCGACGCCGACGGCTTCGAGCTCCTCGCCGAGGACGGCGACAACGCGCTCTGGCGGATCACGGCGTGCGACGCGGGGCGGATCGTCGGATCCTGATCACTCCTCGGCGCCGGAGAGGCGTCCCGCGCCCGGTGGTGTCCGAGCGGTAATCTCCGGCGCGCCCACCGTCCGGCGCCGGCTGGCCGCGCGGTGACCGACGACGGATCCGGGGCGCTCGCTCCCGGGAGAGGAGCGCCCGCCCGATGGGCACACCCACCTGGCTGTCCGCGGTACCCGTGGCGCTCGCCGCGGCGTTCTGGGTGGTCGTACCGGGACTGCTGGTCACCCGCGTCGGCGGGCTCCGCGGGATCACGGCCTGGGGCGCGGCCCCGCTGGTGTCGGTGGCCCTGATCGCGACGTCCGCGGTCGCCGGGACCGCGCTGGGTGTGCCGTGGAGCCCGTGGGTGCCGTCGGTCGCGGCCGTGCTGGTCGCGGTCCCGGCCGGGCTCCTGCGCGCGTTCGTCGCCCGCCGTCCGGCCGGCAGCCCGCTGCACCGGGGATGGCGCTCCGCGCTGCGCGGCTGGGAGCCGGGCAGACGGCTGCGCACCACGTTCGTCCGGCTGCGCACCCCCCGCGGGATGTTCGCCCAGGGCCCCGAACCCCTGACGACGGCGCTGCCGCAGACCTGGCGCACCTCCGCCCAGCGGGAGGGGGCCGACGGCCGGCGCGCGGGGCTCCTCGCCACGGCCGGGACGCTGCTCGCGGCCGCGCTGGCCTGGCTGGCGGTGGTGCTCGGCTTCGGGCCGGTGGACCAGCTGTCGTCGACCTACGACGCCGTCTTCCACTACAGCGCCGTCGCCCACATCCTCGCGACGCACGACGCGTCGTCGCTCACCCTCGGCACCCTCACCAGCCCGGGCTCGCCGACGGCGTTCTACCCGGGCGCGTGGCACGACCTGGTCTCGCTGGCCGCGATGACGGCCGGGGCCGGGGTGCCGGTGGCCACCAACGCGGCGTCCTGGTCGGTCGCCGCGCTGGTCTTCCCGCTGTCCGCGCTGCTGCTGACCCGGCAGGTCCTCGGCCGCTCGGCCGGTGCCGCGTTCGCCGCACCGGTGCTCGCGACGGCGTTCACCGGCTTCCCGTGGGCGCTGATGTCCTTCGGGGTGCTGTGGCCCAACCTCCTCGGCGTCGCGCTGCTGCCTGCCGCCCTGGCCGCGGTCGCGGTACTGGCCAGCACCGTGCGGGAGCCTGCGCTCCCCCGCGCGGGCGCCGTCGCGCTCGGGGTCGCGGCCCTGCCCGCCCTGGCGCTCTCCCACCCGAACGCGGTGTTCAGCCTGGCCGTGCTCGGGGTGTTCCCGATCCTGTGGGGGCTGGTCCGGCTGGCCCGGCACCGCCTCCTGACGCGGCGGTTCTGGCAGCCGGTGGCCGGGCTGCTGGTGACCGTCGGCGGGGTGGCCGTCGTCGGGTGGCTGATGGTGGCGTCCCCGCTGCTCGCCGGGGTCCGCAACTTCGACTGGCCCGCGTTCACCAGCACGCCCGAGGCGATCGCCCAGGTCCTGCTGCTCTCGACCAACACCCGGCCGCCGCTCTGGCCGGTCGCGGCGCTCGTCCTCGTCGGGGCGGTCGTGTCGTTCCGCCGGGTCGCGACGTCGTGGCTGGTACCGGCGCACGCCGCGTCCGGGTTCCTCTACGTCCTGGCCGCCTCCCAGGAGGGCGACCTCACGGCCGGGTTGACCGGTGCCTGGTACAACGACTCGTACCGGCTGGCCGCGATGGTGCCGGTGACCGGCGTCCCGCTCGCCGTGATCGGTGTCGTCACCGTGGCCGGCCTGCTGCGCCGGGTGCTGCTGCGCGCCCCCGGCCCGGTCGCTCCCGTCGTGCGACGCCGGGGGGCGCCCGCCGCGCTGGTCCTCGCCTGCACCCTGGCGCTCGTCGCCGGGTACGGCGGCCTGCGGGTCGGGGTCCACGCGCTCGTCCTCGCGGGCACCTACCAGGACTCGTCGGACGTCCTGCTCGAACCGGGCCAGCGGGAGTTCTTCACCGAGGTCGCCGCGCTGGTCCCGCCGGACGACGTGGTCGCCGCGGACCCGTTCACCGGCAACTCGCTGCTCTACCCGATCGCGGGCCGCGAGGTGCTGTTCCCGCACCTGATCGGGAACTGGACCCCGGAGCAGAGCCTCGTCGCGACCCGCCTGCGCGACGCCGCCACCGATCCCGCGGTGTGCGAGGCCGCCGCCGCGACCCGCGTCGGCTGGGTGATCAGCGGCCCGATCACGTTCTGGCCCTCGCACGGTGGCGCGCGCTGGTACCCGGGGCTGCACGACATCGCACCGGTCCCCGGGTTCGAGCTCGTCGCCGAGGGCGGCGGGCAGGAGCTGTGGCGGCTGACCGCCTGCGACCCGGCGGCCCCGGACGAGCCCGCGCCGCAGGCGATGGTCCCGGCGGAGCCGCCCGTCCCCGTGCCCGTCCCGCAGCGGTGACTCTCGTACGGTGAGTCGCCCCCCGACCGCACGAACGGAAGAGTTCCCCGCCGTGGACCCGAGCGAGCACACCGACCTCCCCGAGTACGAGCGCTCGCTGCGCATGGTCGAACGGCGGCGGCTCGCCACCGGCTTCGCCCGGCAGATCGCGATCACCACCGGACCGTTCCTGGACCGGCCGTTCGCCGAGTGCCGCGTGGCCGACCTGGGTTGCGGCTACGGCTACACCGCGCTCGAGCTGGCCGGGATGTGCCGCGAGGTGGTCGGGATCGAGCCGAACGCCGCGCTGGCCGCCGAGGCGACGACGCTGGCCGAGGAGGGCGGCGCCGACAACTTCACCTTCCGCGTGCAGGGCATCGGCGAGTTCGGGCACGGCGAGGACGCCGGCGCGTTCGACGTCGCCGTCCTCGACAACGTGCTGGAGCACCTCGACGACCAGCCGGACGCGCTGGAGCGGATCGCGTCCTGCCTGCGCCCCGGCGGGGTCGCCTACATCCTGGTGCCGAACCGCTGGTGGCCGATCGAGGCGCACTACTCGCTGCCGTTCCTGGCCTGGCTGCCGCTGCCGCTCGCGAACCGGTACCTGCGCCTGTCCGGCCGCGGCCAGGACTACACCGACGCCAGCTACGCGCCCGGATACCTGCGGATGCGGAAGCTGCTGGCCCGGCGCCCCGAGCTCGACGCCCGGTTCACCGTGCCCGGCGACGTCAGCCTCGCCGAGGGCGGTGGCTCGGCGCTGTACTCGGCGGGAGTGTCGGCGCTGCGCCGGTTCCCGGCGCTGTGGGCGATCTCGAAGGCGTTCCTCGTCGTCGCCGTGAAGAAGCCGGCCTGAGCCCCGTGTACGACGGCGGCGGCCCGGCCGCGGTGGACGGCTCGCGACCGTGGCCGGCCACCGTGCACCGGGGGCCGGCCGGCTCCGGGCGACCGCGCTCCACCCGCCGTCCGGCGGCGCTCGCGGACCTGGTCGTCGGGCCGGTGGTCGCGGTCGCCGTGACCGTGGTCGTGCTCGCCGCGGTGGACGGGCTGTCGATCCCGGCGTCGTCGAACGTCGGGCTGGCGCTGACCGCGTCCGGCGGCGCGGTGATCGCGCTCGTCCTCGTCCTGGCGGCCCGGACCGCGCGCCCGCTGCTCGCCGCACCGCTGACCTGGGCGGGCCTCGCGGCGCTCCCGTCGGTGCCGCTGGCGCTGTTCCTCGCGAACACCCCGCACTACCTGTTCGGGGTGTCCGGCGACCAGCAGTTCCGGGTGCAGTTCCTGACCCGGTTCGCCGACTCCGCCCGGCTCGCCGACTTCGCCTACGCCGACCTGCCGCCGTACTACCCGGCGGCGTGGTTCTGGGTGGGCGGCCGCGCCGCCGCGCTGCTCGGTGTGGAGGCGTGGCAGTTCCACAAGGCGTTCTCGATCGCGACGCTGGCCGTGACGGCGGTCCTGGCGTTCGCGCTGTGGGCGCTGGTGACGACGCGGCGCCGCGCGCTGGGCGCCGCCGTCGCGACGACGCTGGCCGGGCTCGCGACACTGGCCGCGTACACGCCGTACTCGTGGTTGACCGGTGCGCTCGTCCCGCCGCTCGCGGTCCTGGGCCTGCGGCTGGTGCGCCGCCGCGACGGCGGGCCGTGGGTCCGGACGGCGGTGCTGGTCGGGCTGGTGCTCGGGGTCGCGGCCGTCACGCACACCCAGATCCTGGTGTTCGCCGGGCTCGTGCTGACCGTGCTCGCGGTCGCCGGCCTGGTGACCCGCACCGCGCGCCCGCTGCCGCTGCTGGGGACGGTCGGCGTCGTGCTCCTCGCGGCGCTGCCCCTGACACTGCTGCACTGGCTGCCCTACCTCGTCGCCGCGGCCGGGGAACCGACCTACAGCGCGGGTCAGCACTTCCTCGCCGAGGCCGGGTCGCGCTGGCCGGTGCCGATGCTCGAACCGACCGCGCTGGGCGGGCTGTGCCTGGCCGGGACGGTGTGGATCGTCGCCGCGGCCGGCCGCTCCCCGGTCGCCCGCGCCCTCGGGGCGACGGCGGCCTGCGGGTACCTCTGGTACCTCCTGTCGACGCTGGCGCTGGCCGCGGGGACGACGCTCCTGGCGTTCCGGATCGAGCCGATCATGACGGCCGCGCTGGCGTCCGGGGCGGTGTGGGCGGCCGCCGACCTCCTCGGGCTGCTCCGTCGGTGGGGCCGCGACGCGTCCGCCCGCCGGGCGGGCACCGCCGTGGTCACCGTGCTCGCGGCGGTCGCCGTCGTCGCGCAGGTCCAGACCGTCCCGGAGACGTACGAGTGGGCAGGCTCCGCCCAGGACTACCGGCCCGACGGCACGAAGCCCGACGGCTCCCGGAACCCGGACGAGCCGAACGCCTGGCTCGGCGAGCTCCGCGGCACGATCGACGGGCTGACCGGGCGTCCGGAGCGGGAGGTCGTCGTCGCGAGCGCGAACCCCGCGCTGCTGACCTACCACCCGTACTTCTCGTTCCAGGCGTCCGGCGCCCAGTACGCGAACCCGCTGGGGAACTACCCGGAACGCACCGACGAGCTCCGCCGCTGGTCGGCCGCCGCCGGCCCGGTGGAGCTGCTGGCCGCGCTGGACCGCGGCCCGGCCCGCGCCCCGTCGGTGTTCGTGTTCTCCCGGACCGCGGACGGGCTCCTGCAGCTGCCGACGACCGAGGACCGGTTCCCCGACCCGAGCTCCGGCGCCCCGCCCGCGACGTTCGGCCCGCAGCTGTTCGACGACCCCGCGTGGCAGCGGCGGGACGTCGGGCCGTACGCGGTGCTGGTGCGGACCGCTACACCTGCACCACGGTGACGACGTTGCCGTCCGGGTCGCGGAGCATGAACAGCTTCGGGGCGCCCGGGGTGTCGTCGGTGGGCATCGGCTCCATGTCGGCGACGCCGAGCGCCGACAGCCGGGCGTGCTCGGCGGCCAGGTCCGCGGTCTCGACGCCGATCGCGCTGCCGCCCGGCTCGCCGTACATCGGCGGGTTCAGCGCGAGCCGCGCGGTCGAGCCGGGCGGGGCGACCTCGAGCCAGCGGTACTCGCCGTTCTCGCCGAACCGGGAGTCGCCGCGGACCTCCCAGCCGAGCTTCTGCGTGTAGAACGCCAGCGCGGCGTCCTGGTCGGCGACGGTGAACATGGCGACGCCGATGTTCGTGACGGTGGTGGGTGCCTGGGTGTCGGTGCTCATGCCGGTACGACCGCGCTGCGCACCGGGACTCATCGGTGCGGGCCGGATCGACTCGAACAGGTGAAACCCAGATTCTCGTCATTCTGCCGCAACCTGCTCATAGCGCACCTCGTTGCTCGGGACAGGGAATCGCGAAGTGGCGAGGAGATTGACCGATGACGCTCGACATCCTGCTGCCCTTCTACGGCGACGCGCGCCTGCTCCGGCTCGCCGTGGACAGCGTCCGTGCCCAGAAGAACCCACGGTGGACGCTGCTCGTACTCGACGACCACTACCCCGACCTCGAAGCCTGCCGGTGGATCACCGAGATCGGTGACTCCCGGATCCGCTGCCTGCGGAACGAGGTGAACCTCGGGGCGAATGCCAGCTACCAACGCTGCCTGTCGCACGTCGGCAACGAGTGGTTCACCGTCATGGGCGCGGACGACGTCATGTCGCCGGACTACGTCGACGTCGTGACTTCGGCGATCGAGGCCGCACCGGACGCGGGAGTGGTCCAGCCAGGCGTCACCGTCATCGACGGGTCAGGGCGCGACGTGCAGCCGCTGGCGGATCGGATCAAGACGTTCTACCGACCACGCCACCGTGGCCGCACCGTCCTCGGTGGCGAGGAACTCGCCACGAGCCTTCTCCGTGCGAACTGGACCTACTTCCCCTCGCTCTGCTGGCGCCGGGAGGCTGTGCCCGACTACGGTTTCCGTGACGACCTGCACGTCGTGCAGGACCTGGCGATGATCATGGACGTCCTCGGCCGGGGCTGGTCGATGGTGCTCGACGATCGGGCCTGTTTCCAGTACCGCCGGCACACGGGCAGCGATTCGGCGATCAAGGCGATGAACGGGACCAGATTCGACGAGGAACGCGCCTTCTTCGTCACCATGGCGCGGGAGATGGACGCCCGCGGGTGGCCTCGGGCGGCACGGGCCGCCCGCCGGCACCTGACGTCACGGTTGAACGCAGCGACTCTCGTACCCGTCGCGCTCCGCCACCGCAGGCGCTCGGATCTCCGCGCCCTGGGCAGACACCTCGTCGGCTGACATGCCGAGCCGCATGTGACACCGCCCGCGTCCGCTCCCGAGGTGCTCCGGGTTCCGGGAGACTGCGCGCATGCTGCGCAGATCCCGCCGGGGCGCCGAGCGTGATCGCGACGCGACCTCACCGTCACCACGGTCCCGCCTGCTCCTCCTGACCGCTGCGCTCGTCACCCTGGCGGTCGGATTGTGGGCCTGCTGGTCGGTGACCGTGGACGACGCCTACATCACCTACCGCTACTCCGCGAACCTCGCCCTCGCACACGGGCCGACCTGGAACCCCGGTGAGAACCCGGTCGAGGGGTACACCAACTTCCTCTGGATGCTCTGGCACGTTCCGTGGGTGTGGGCCGGGGCGTCTCTGCCGGTCGTCTCCAAGCTCACCGCTGCGGCGTGTGCAGGGGCGATCGTCTGGATCCTCGTCTCGGAGCCGAGGACTCGTACCGGCGCGGCGGCCGCCGCCGGGGCGTTCGTGCTGTTCCTGCCCACCTGGGTGCACGTGGACGCCGGTCTCGAGACGGCGCCGTTCGCATTGGTGGTCCTCCGGTCGGTCGTCCTCGTCTGCCGGCTGCTCCGCGACCGGACGGCCTACATCCGGTCGTGGGAGCTGCCCGCTCTGCTGCTCGTGGCCGGGATGCTGCGGCCGGACGGGATCCTCGCCGTCGCGCCCCCGCTGCTCGTGTGGGCATTCCTTCGGCGGGCCGAGCGCCGCACCTGGGCCTGGCTCGTCGGAGGAGCGGTCGTCGGTGGGGCCTACACGGCGTGGCGATGGACGTACTTCGGTCATCTCCTGCCGAACACCTTCTACGTCAAGGTCGGGGTCGAGGCGGCGACGGACCTGCGCTGGGCCACGACGACAGTCGTCCTCCTGCTGCCGCTCCTCCTGCTCACCGTGTCCGGACTGACACGGCGGCCCACCGCCGGTCCGGCGGCCCTGCTCGTCGCGAGCTGCGCTGCCCTCTACCTCATACCGGCTCTGACGGCCCCGGCGATGGACTACCTGTCGCGGTTCGCCTGGCACGGGCTCCCGCTGCTCTGTCTGGGTGCCGCCTGGACGCTGGACGGCATCGCACGGCGCCGCCTCGCGGTCTTCGTGGCACTCATCACCGTCGCCTGGACCTGCACTGCGGGGTTCCTGCACCGAGACGGACCCACGATGGTCAACTACGGCGAGGGTCTTCGCCGGGCTCACATCGCGATCGGCCAGGGCCTGGCCGACGCCGGCCTCCCCGAGGCCCGCCGGTCGGTGGCGATGACGGATGCCGGTGCGATCCCCTACTTCTCCGGC
This sequence comes from Pseudonocardia sp. EC080619-01, assembly GCF_001420995.1. Lineage (NCBI taxonomy): Bacteria > Bacillati > Actinomycetota > Actinomycetes > Pseudonocardiales > Pseudonocardiaceae > Pseudonocardia > Pseudonocardia sp. EC080619-01. Next base: position 2,717,488 of record NZ_CP012184.1, read on the forward strand.
TGGCGCGCGACCGACTACATCGGCCTGAACGACGAGCGGATCGGACACGGAGCGAGTGCGACCGAGGTCCTGCTGGCAGACGCACCGTCGGTGATCGTGGCCACGGGCCCCGGCCCGGAACTCCCCGCCACCTCATGGGCTACGGACCTGCCCCGCGCCGTGGGCGATCGCGAACTCGTGGCCGTCGTACGCGTGCGCCCCACCTACTTCGAGCAGGTGTATGCCGACCGTGACGTCGCCCAACAGGTCCGTAGCGCGGTACAACGCAGGCTCGTAGAGGCCGACGCGGATACCGACGCGCGGTTCGATCAGACCTACGACCGGTGGCTCGACCGGCTGTCCGGTCAGAACGTCAGCAGGTGATTCCCCAGCGCCCGGACCGCCGCTGCGTCCCGCCGGGCGAACGCCTGAGGTAGCTGGACAGCGGCGTTGAGCCGCGACGAGACGTGGGCCCGGGCAGCCCGCGCAGCCCGGGGCCAGCCCCGCGCCGTCATCCGGTCGCTCTCGGCCCGGAAGTAGCGCCGCTCCTCCGCGAACCGGTTCCCCGCGGCCGCGCCCGATCCGGAGTCGCTGGAGCGGTGCCGCCGGTAGCGGAAGCAGACGTGGTCGTCGATCACCATCGTCCCGCCGTCCGCGATCACCGCGACCGGGAGGGCCAGGTCGAAGACGTCGGCGGACTGCGGGATCTCCTTCAGCGCCGACGTCCGCCAGCACAGCGACGGGTTGTACAGCCAGTTCCCGCGCAGCAGGCTGACGACGAGGTCCTCCCCCGTCACCAACCGCGGGCCGTGGCCCTTCGGCGCGAGCAGCGCCTTCACGCGGTCGGCGAGCGGCCGGACGGGCTCGTCGTACTCGTCCATGATCGCCACCCCGGGCTGGACGACCGCCGCGTGCGACCACCGGTCGTGCAGCGCGAGCACGGTCTCCAGGTAGTCGGGCGCCATCAGGTCGTCGGCACCCATCATCACGAAGTACGGCAGCTCGACCGCCTCGATGCAGTACCGGTTGTTCGGCTGGGCACCGAGCCGCTGCGGGTTGCGGCGGTAGCGGATCCGGTCGTCGCCGAGGCCGGCGAACCACGGCCCGATCGAGTCGTCGGGGTAGCCGTCGTCGACGACGGTGAGCCGCCAGTCGCCGCGGCTCTGCTCCTGGACGCTGCGCACCGCGCGGCGCAGCAGCTCCGGATCGCCGTAGAAGGGGAGCATCACGTCGACGGTCGGGGCAGGCACGCGCCCGACGGTAGCGATCGCCCTGATCGCTAGGATCGCCCGGCCTCAGCGATACGACGCAGGACGGACCGGAGCACGGCCTTGGACATCCAGAACCACTACTACGGCCACTCGGCGGTCCTCGCCGCGTACGCGGGCCTGCCCCGCCCCCGGCACATCGCCGGCCTGCTGCAGCACGGCTGGACCGCGACGTCACCGGTGCCGGCACACTTCGCCGACTTCCCGAAGGTCGGCACCGACCCCCGCCAGCGTCGCCTTCTGGTCTGGTCGCACGACTGCCGCGGCTGGTCTCCTACCGACGAGGACCGGACGACCACCGCGATCGGCGCCCCACTGCTCTATCTGGAGCGACTGCTGCGCCGCGGCGGGTGGGAGTCCTCGGCGCAGCTCGGGCCGGTCTTCATCCCGTTCCACGGCACCCGTCTGGTCCGGGTGACGGGCGCACACGCCGACCTTGCACGGCAGGTCGCCAAGGTCGACGGTCCTTCGACGGTGTGCCTGCACCACGAGGACATGACCGATCCCGAGATCACGACAGCGTGGGCAGAGGCCGGACACACCCTGGTCACCGCCGGTCGCCGGGACGACCCCCACTTCCTGCTGCGGATCATGCACCTGATCGGTCACGCCAGCCGGGTCTCGTCGAACCGGCTGTCGACCGCGGTGCTGTATGCCGCCGCGATCGGGACTCCCGCCGCCGTCTGGGGTGACCCGTTGACGTTCGGCCACCAGGGCGCTGAGGCGCTCGCGATGCTCCGCGACCGCTGGCCGGAGTTCCATGTCTCCGACCCGGCCGACGGGTCCCGTCCGGTCACCGGCGCCGCCGAGGCGGACGCTGCCGCGACGGAACTCGCCCGCCGTGAGCTCGGTGCTCATCACCTCCTGGAACCGGATGTCCTCAGAGACGCGCTGGGCTGGGGGCGCACGCCGAGCATCGGCCCGGGCCTCCAGTACTACGCCGCATCCCCCGTCAACAAGGCGGCGATGGTCCTGGGCCTGACGAAGCGTTCCGAGGCCAGCCAGAATGCGATGACGGCAGGCGGGTTCGTCTCGTTCAGCCCCATGCTGTGGCTGAAGAACCCGCTCGCGGCGGTCCCCCGGCCGTTGCCGAAGGGACTGCCGGTCCCGATCGCGACGGAGCAGCCGCTCGACGCGTGATCACCCGCCGGGCCGCCCCGGTCAGCGGGTGAAGATCCGCCGCACCATCCACAGCAGCGCGACCCCGAGCAGCGCGGCGAGCCCGAACCGCACCGACAGCCACAGCACGCCGTCGGCGGGCAGGACCACCCCGGCCCCGCAGACGACGAGCCCGGCGGCGAGCGGGCCGAGCAGCACCTGCTCGCGCCAGCTGGTCTCCGACACCCGTCTGCGCAGCAGCGACGTCCCCACGGCGAGCGCGACGTAGATCAGCGGGAACCCGACGGCGACCGCCGTCAGGGATCCGGTCTGCGCGAGCCCGACCGCTGCGGCCAGGCCGACCACCAGGCTGATCGGGCTCGCGACGGCCAGCCCACCGCTGCGTCCGGAGGCGAACACGAGGTGCACGTTCGCCAGGTAGGCGACCGAGACGACGGCGCCGATCGAGGTGACGGCGGCGACCGGGACCAGCTGGGCCGGGGCGAACTCGGCCGGGGCGAGGATCTGCAGCAGGAACGGGGCGAGCAGCGCCACCCCGCCGGACAGCGCCGCCGTCACGGCGGCGACGTCGCGGGCGCTGCGCTCCAGCGCCGCGCCCCGCTCGGCCGGGTCGGTCCGGTAGACCACCGGCGCCCACGCGTTGTTCAACGCCGAGACGATCATCGCGGGCGCCGACCCGAGGAGCAGCGCGATCTGCATGCGGCCGCCGTCGTCGATGCCGAACCAGCGGGTCGCGATCAGGACGAGGGCGTTCTGCACGAGCAGCAGCGCCACCAGGTGCGGGACGGCGGGCAGGCCGACCTTCAGCGCCTTCCGCAGGTCACCGCGCGCGGTCCGCGGCCATCCGTCGCGCAGCGCGAGCACGATCCCGGTCAGGCCGGCGGCGAGGTAGCCGAGCAGCAGCCCGAACAGGTAGTCGTCGGCGTCGCTGGCCCGCCAGACCACCATCGCGAGGCCGAGCAGCGGGCCGCCGAGGGTCGCGACCCCGGACATGACCACGAACGGCACCGGCCGGTCCTGCACCCGCAGGAACGCCTGCGCGTTGAGCACCATCGCGAACCCGGCCGCGGCGAGCGCGGCGAACGCCAGCCCGGTCTGCCAGGGCACCGACAGCACCGGCTCGCTCCACAGCGGGCCGGCCAGCACGGCGGCGACGACCAGCAGCGTCGACAGCGCGCTGCCCTGCAGCACCAGCGCCCTCGCGCCGTCCACACCGGACTTCTCCAGGATGCCGTGCCGGGTGATCGACGACGCCAGCCCGAAGCCCGCGACCATCGCGCCGACCTGCACGAGGATCAGGCCGATCGCGACGATGCCGTACTCCTCGCGCCCGAGCACGCGCGTCACCACCGGGGTGACCAGCACGTTCGCCAGGATCGGCGCGACGCTGCCGAGGGTGTAGAGGGAACCGCGACCGAGGACGTCCTTGCTCGCGTTCCCGGCCACGGACGTCATTCCCCGTGTCCGAAGAACTCCCGTACGAGGGCCGCCACCCGGTCCACGTCGGAGTCGGTGAGATCGGGGAACAGCGGCAGCGAGAGCTGCTGCGAGTAGTAGGTCTCCGCGTTCGGGCACAGCCCGCGGCGGTAGCCGAGATCGGCGAACACCGGGTGCCAGTAGGCGGGGACGTAGTTGACCTGCACCCCGATCCCGTTCGCACGCAGGTGCTCGAACAGCGCGCGGCGGCGGCCGTCGAGCACGCGCAGCGGGTAGAGGTGCCAGGCCGGGTCGGCGCCGTCGCGCCGGGACGGCAGGCGCACCTCGGCGACGTCGGCCAGCGCCGCGTCGTAGCGGGCGTGGATCTCGGCCCGGCGACGGGTGAAGGCCGCCAGCCGGCCCAGCTGCGACGACCCGAGCGCGGCCAGCAGGTCCGGCAGCCGGTAGTTCAGGCCGAAGGCGTGCACCTCCTGGTGCCACGGGCCCTCGTCCGGGAACCGCTGCCGCTCCCTGTCACGGACGAGTCCGTGGTTGCGGAACGACCGGGCGCCCTCCACCAGCGACGGCCGCGGCGAGACGACGGCGCCGCCCTCGGCCGTCGTGAGGTTCTTCGTGGGGAAGAAGCTCAGCGTCGTCAGGTCCGCCAGGTCGCCCACCGGACGGCCGTGCCAGGTCCCGCCGACCGAGTGCGCGGCGTCCTCCAGCAGCAGGGCCCCCGCGCCGTGCGCGATCTCCCGCAGCGGGCCGGCGTCGATCGGGTGACCGGCGTAGTCCACCCCCGCGACGACGGTCGTGGACGGTGTGAGCGCGGCCTTCGCCGCGTCCGGGTCGAGGTTGCCGGTGTCCTCGCTGACGTCCGCGAAGATCACGTTCGCCCCGTGCAGGGCCGCGGCCGACGCCGTCGCGACGAACGTCAGCGGTGCGACGACGACGTCCTGGCCGGGCCCGACGCCCGCCGCGGCGTAGGCGACGTGCAGCGCCGCCGTGCCGCTGGTGACGGCCACCGCCGGGTGCCCGGTGACGGCCGCGAGGTCGTCCTCGAACCGGGTGACCGCCGGGCCGGTCGTGAGCCAGTCCGTGCCGAGGACCGCCGTGACGGCCTCGACGTCGTCGGAGGAGATCGACTGCCGTCCGTAGGGAAGCATGCTCAGTCCAGGGCCTCGACCATCTGGCGCAGCTGCTCGGGCGACAGCCACAGGTCGTTGGTGTCCGAGCGGTACGCCTCGCCGTCGGGCACCTGCTCGCCGCCCTCGGGCGAGGTGTAGCCCCAGCCGGCGATGTACGGCTCGACGACGTAGCGGTCGGCCAGCTTGAGGGTCCGCCGCGAGTCGTCGGCGGCGATCATCTCCTCGTGCAGCTTCTCGCCGGGCCGGATCCCGATCTCGTGGGTCGCGGCGCCGGGCGCGATGGCCTCGGCCAGGTCCGTCATCCGCATCGACGGGATGCGCGGCACGTAGAGCTCGCCGCCCTGCATCCGGTCGAACGAGTCGATCACGAACTGGACGGCGTCCGGGAGGGTGATCCAGAACCGGGTCATCCGCTTGTCGGTGATCGGCAGCGACTGCCCGTCGGCGGCCAGCTTCTTGAACAGCGGCACGACCGATCCGCGGCTGCCCAGCACGTTGCCGTAGCGGACCACGGCGAACCGGGTCTCGTAGGCGGCCGCGTAGTGGTTCGCGCTCACGAACAGCCGGTCCGCGCACAGCTTGGTGGCGCCGTACAGGTTGATCGGCGACGACGCCTTGTCCGTCGACAGCGCGACGACCTTCTTCACCCCGGCGTCGATCGCGGCCTCGACCACGTTCTGCGAGCCCTCGACGTTGGTCCGGATGAACTCGAAGGGGTTGTACTCCGCGGTGTCGACCTGCTTCAGCGCGGCGGCGTGCACCACGTAGTCGACGCCGTGCATGGCACGGCGCAGACGGGGCTGGTCGCGGACGTCACCGAGGAACCAGCGCAGCCGCGGGTCGTCGCCGAACAGCGAGCGACACTCGTACTGCTTCAGCTCGTCCCGGGACAGGATGACCAGACGGCGCGGTTCGTAGCGGTCCAGCAGGGCGCGCACGAACGCCTTGCCGAAGGACCCCGTCCCGCCCGTGACCAGGACCGACGAGCCCTTGAGTACCGACATCACGCCTCCACATCCACGGCATTTCTCCCGCCCGGCATGATGGCACGCGCTCATCCGGACGAATCGAAGCAGGTAGCGAGCAGGTGCGGATCAACGCGGTCATCCAGGCGCGGACGGGATCGTCCCGCCTGCCCGGAAAGGTGTTGCGGGACCTGGGCGGACGCCCGGTCCTCGACCGGGTGGTCACCGCGGCGCGCACGGCGCCCGGGGTCGACGAGGTCGTGGTCGCGACGTCGACGGCCACCGGTGACGACGCCGTCGCCGACCGGGCCGCCGAGCTCGGCGTCCGGGTGGTCCGCGGTTCCGAGGACGACGTCCTGGACCGCTTCGTGCGGGCCGCCGACGAGCACCCGTGTGACGCCGTCGTCCGGCTCACCGC